>JANQMC010000121.1 GCA_028280305.1 Pelagibius sp.
CAGTTCATCTAGGGTGTCGGGCGGCGCATGCCCTGGTCCGAAGGCGCCGATGCAGAGAACCCCGGCGAAGAAGTCGCTGGGGTAATCCAGCCGCTCGCCCAGGACCTGATGTTTCAGTTCCCGGTAAGCCTGGCGGCGTGCCGCGACGGCCAGCATCTGCTCGGAGATGTCGCAGCCGCTGATGTCGTCGTAACCCAGCACCTTCAGTGCACTGCCGACCTGGCCGGTGCCCGCGCCCGCGTCGAGCAACGGCCCCGCCCCTTCGGCGATGTGCCGCGCGGCAAAGGCCGCCGCCAGTCCCGGCAGGCGAAATCCCAAGGCGGCATTTTCGGCGTCATAGCCTTCGGCCCAGCCGTCATAGACGTCTTTTGCATCGCCGCTGCCGGTTCTTTCGTAGATCTGGCTGGTCGGCGATTTGTCGGGATCTGCTGTCATCGGAACCTCCCTGCAAACTGTTCTTGCGCGGCCGTCTGATTCTACGCCTGTCTGATTCTACGCCTTTCCGGAACCGGTGGTTTCGACCCAAGTGTGTGCCTTCATCACGCTGCGCAGCCGCGCCCGCACCGAGGCGGCTTCGTCTTCCTGTGCCGAGATCAGCAGCGGGGCGACGGTTTTGCGCAGGTCGGGGAACCGCGTCGCCAGAATCGCCAGGGCGTTGTAGGTCCAGGCGCGAACGAATTTGTTGGGGGCCTGCACGTAGTTGCTGCCCGTCAGCAGGCGGTAGAGGGCGGCCTTGCGTTCTTCCTGCAGGGTGAGGGCGGGGAGGATCTGCAGCAGATGCAGCCGCGCCTCCCAATGGCTGACCTCGCCGAGCAGGGCCAGGAGGGCGTCGCTTTGTGTCGCGGAGAACGTTACGCCCTGTTCTTGCCCGGACTCCAGGAAGTGCTTCAGCAGCCAGGTCGCCCCGGCCTGAAGCTTGGCGTCGTCGCGCCGCGCCAGGGCAGTGAGATCGCGGACGGCGCCGCCGCCGGGCGGAAGCCTTGCCGCGATGGCTTCCAGCACATCCTTGTGCCTGCCGTCATAGGCAGCGATCTCCGTTTCAAGATCCAAGACGGTCAAGTCCCCAGGCTTCAGTCTTCATCGACCGGCAGGATATCAGAAACGCCGTCGGCCGGTGTGGCGCGGAAAGGGTGTCACCCGCAAGCATCTTCTCCCGCTATCGCGGGATGCCCCCTCACCCTCCCACTGCGTGGGCCCCTCCCTCTCCCTCCAGGGGAGAGGGTTTTCACTTCGACCCTTTTTGTTTCCCCCTCTCCCCCAACCATTGGAGCCTGGGTGGGAGAGGGTCGGGGTGAGGGGGCTTTCCCGCGTCACGGGACGAGATGGCCGATCAGCAATTTCACGAAGAGCACCGGCACAAACCACTCAAGCCCCGGCGTCGCGCCCAGTACGCCGAGCGCAAGACCGGTTGCGGCGAGGAAGAACGTCACCGCCACCGGCAGCTTCAGGCGGCGCGGCGTCGCCAGCACCGCGACCATCGCGGTGATGAGGAGGACGGAGACCGCCGCCGCATAGGTCAGGTCGAAGCCGTCGCCCCGGAACGCCCAGGCGACGATGCCGATGTGCAGCAGGTGCAGGCTGACGAAGGACACAAGCTGGCTGGTGGTAACGCCGGGCCGGTGATACCAGCGCTTCGTCGTTTGCGTTGCCATGCAGACCGCGCCGCCGATCACGTCGAGCGCCAGGACCGCACCCAGAACGACGAGAAAGAGGGGCGCGCCTTGCGCGGCCAGGGCCCAGGCCGTGAGGACCGCGCCGAGGCTGCCCGAACCGATGACCAGAGTGGTTTCCTGCCACCCCATGCCGGGGCCGACAAAGCGATCCCATGATCCGGGCAGGCCGGGGCGGGGGGCGGGAACGGCGGCGGGGGGCTCCATGGTGATCCTTTCAGATGAAGGGGGTATCGGGGGAGGGCAAGGCCCCGATGCGGATTTACCTGTTCTGCAGATGTGCAGCAAAGCGGCGGCTTCAAGGCAGGAGCCGCCGATGACCCGTCCGATGAGGCTGCCCGATGATCCTGGCGGGGAAGGAGAGGCGGGCGCGTGAGAAAGGGCGGCAAACAAAAGTCCCCCTCACCCCGGCCCTCTCCCACCAGGGGAGAGGGGGAACAAAAAAAAGCGGATCGCAATGATTCCCTCTCCCCTTGTAGGAGAGGGAGGGGCCCACGCAGTGGGAGGGTGAGGGGGCATCCCGCGCAGCGGGCGGAAAAGCGGTCACGCCGCCTGAGCGGCAAGGTAGCGTGCCCTGATGTCGATGATGCAGCGTTGCCGCGATGCCTGGGCTACCTCATGGGGGGCGAAGGGTGACTCCACGTCGTCCAGGAAGTCGACCGTCCGCCCGAGCAGGGCCAGCCGATCCCTCGACAGCCTGCCGGGCGGTGTCTCCGCCATCCGCTCGACGAACATGACGCCGATCTGTTTGAGGAAAACGGTTTCCGGCTGACCGTCACGGGTGCAGACGCCGTAGACGCCTTTCAGAAAATGCGCCCAGGTGGCGGCCGCGTGGTCGCGGTCGAAACGCGCGGGAACATCCGGCGCCAGGGCGGCCAGTTCCGCACCCAGCCCGCCTGAAAGGAAGGTTTCCCTCGCGGCATTGAACCGTTGTTCGAAGCAGGCCCGTGCTCTTTCCTCGCTGTCCAGGCCCAGGCGGTCGATCGTTTTCAGCCAGGCAAGATAGCCCTTGAGATGAAAGCGGTAGACGGTGTCGTCTTCGAAGCTGCTCACGAAAGAGGTGGAACGGGACCGGCTGTCGACGATGTAGGACGCCAGCGGCATCACCCGGCTTTTCTGCAGTTCCCTCAGGTCTGCAATCGAAATCCCGGCTGCTTCAGCAAAGTCGTTTTCCTCATGGAAATGGCTGAAGAGGTAATTGAGAAGCATGCCGCGCCCCCTTGTCCGGTTCTGGTCGGACAAGGCTAGAACACCAGGCTGTGCAATGGTTTCGGTAGAGATCGAAGTGTGGAATCCGGCGCGCGCGTGCCAACCCCAAGGGGGTAGCTCCGGAGAGGGACTAAACAAAATCGTCAGACAGGACTAGGCTTTGCGCTTCCGCCCGAACCGCCGGAGACTCGCCGGGAGCTGCGAATTCTCATGCGGTGCGTTCTGCGAGAGGCGGCGGCAGAGCCGAAGGGGAGGCGTCTGCGATGGAAGGGATAGGCAAGACCGTTTTCGACGGTGCGGTGTCACGCAAGGAAACGCTGCAGGGAGAGCCGTTGATGATTCTGATGGACGGTCCCCGATCATGACGGCGGGGCTGCTGATCTTCCTGACCATGCTGGTGGTGATGGGAAAATTCCTCGATTTTCTTTTCGGAGAAAAGGGCGATCAGGAAGTAAAGGCGCGGCTCGACCGTATCGCCGAAGACAGGCCCGCCGCGGCGGCGAACTTCGGCAGCTTTCCCTGCCGCGCCGCCGCCGCGGTGGAAACCTTCCTCGATGCCTATTTCGGGCCGATCCTGTCGTGGCGTGCGGTGCTGCACTGCCTCTACTTCAGCGGCACCGTGACCTCCCTCATCACGCTGGTGGTGATTCTGACCGATACCGCTCTGCCGAACTTCTTCGAGACCGCGGCCGGGGAGGGTGGGCGCGGTCTCACCATCGCTTTCTTCCTGGTGCTGCTGGCCAACTTTCAGGTCGACTGCATTTCGCTCACCGTCACGCGGCTGCTGCTGCGCGCCACCCAGAACGCGACGGCCCCTTCGGTCTGGTATCTCGTCGTTCTGCAACTGGTGCTGTCGTACTTCTTCGTCGTCATGGCGATGAACCTCACCTTCTCGGGCATCATCTTTTCCGAGGGTATTGTCGAGGGCTACTTCGCCAACACCCTGGGGCGCGGCGACTTCCTGGGTTTCCTGAACGAGGCGCTCGCCGCCTGGCGGGTGCTTTTCGAAAGCTACACGCTGCAAAGCTATCTGGCGCCGGTCGCGACCGGGGAGCAACTGGCCATCGGCTCCACCAACCTGCTGGTCTTTTCCATGACCGCGGCGCTGCCGTCGTTGCTCTATGCCGTCACCATGGCGACCGCCGCCGTGCTGCAGAACCTCGAATTCCTGATCGGCCCCCTGCGCCGGCGTTTGCTCGACCGCCTCGCCGAACATGAACGGCCGGTGTTCTTGAACATCGCCCTCGGCACGGCGGTGCTGATTCCTCTGGTCAAGCTGATGGTCTGAGAGGAGCCCGCGATGCTGCGCACCCCCTTTGTCGTCCTCGTCGGCCTGCTCGGCGCATACGGTCTGTCGAAAGACCTGCCGAACCTGGAGGCCGTGCTGGCACTCTACGATGACGAGCCCAACGCTACTGCTTCCGGTGCGGAACTTTACCGCAAGTGCGCGATCTGCCATTCGCTCTCGCCCGGCGAACACCGCATCGGCCCTTCGCTGCATTGTGTTGTCGGGCGCCGCATCGCCGCCGAGCCGGGATTTCGCTATTCAAGCGGCATGCGTTCGGCGCAGATCGATTCGGCGTTCGGCATTTACGAGCTGCAGCACTGGACCCGCGAGACGTTGACCGCTTACATGCTCGATCCCCAGGTGACCTTCGGGAACACCCGCATGCCCTTCCCGGGTCTGATGGCCAGTGTGGCCGATGAAGATCTCTTCGACGTCACCGATACGCTCATCGCCTATCTTGAGGACCGTTGCGACGATCAGGTTCACGAACTGGTCGCTTTGGAAACGACGGAGACGGGCGAAGGCCCCGGAGAAGGATTGGCTTGCATGACGATCGCGCGGGAGCAGTCGCTGCCCGCCTGTCAGGCCATGGCCGAGGGTCTGCGCGGCGGCAATGGTGAGGCGGGCGACGACCTGCCGACCCTGGCCTGCATCCGCCCGGGCAAACTTGCCTGTGGGCCGGGCGACGCTGGTCAGTGACAGAGAGGCCGTTGTTCCTCGGTAGCCATCCTTCGAGACGCGCCCCTTTGGGTCGCTCTTCAGGATGAGGTTCTGACCGCTCTAAGTGCAATCCTCATGCTGAGGAGGCGCCCTGGGGGCGCCGTCTCGAAGCATGGCAACCGGGGCGAGCTCTGCCTTTCGCGCCACTTGCCCCGTGCCCGCTGGGAGTGGTATGGCGCCTTGCCGCTCATCGTCCAGGATCTTCCGACCATGACCGATCTCTTCGACTTGCCCTCCGGGCTGACCTGGACCCACGCGGACGTGTTCTGCGCCGCACCGCTCACCGGCAACGGTCTTTGCGTGTTCCATGTTGCGGAAACTCTCTCCGACGAAATCATGCTGCGCCTGACCCAGGAGATGCGGCAGTTCGAATCGATCTTCCTTTTCGAGGAGGAGAGTGGCATCCGCGCGCGCATCTTCACGGTGGAGGAGGAACTGGGCTTCGCCGGTCATCCGCTGCTGGGCGCAGCGGCGGTGCTGCATCACAACGCCGGGGGAGACGAAAGCCGACGCTGGCGCTTACAGTTGAACGCGCGGGCGGTCGAGCTGACGACACGGCGGAGAGACGCCCGCTTCTTCGATGCCGCGATGGATCAGGGTATTGCGACCTGGGGTGATCACGCCGAGGGTGCGGCACGCCAATCGGTTCTCGACGGCCTCGGCCTCGCCGACGGCGATCTGGTGTCGGGCCTGCCGATGGCCATGGTCTCTACCGGCCTCGACTATCTCATCGTGCCGGTGACCGCCGAGGGCCTGACGCGGGCAAAGATCCGCGTCGATGATCTTGAAGCGCGTCTCGCCACCGTCGGTGCGAAGTTCGCCTATCTCCTCGACACCGAAAACCACGAAGGCCGTACCTGGGATAACCTCGGCGCGGTCGAGGACGTCGCCACCGGCAGCGCCGCCGGCCCTACTGCCGCTTATCTGCAGCGCCACTGCGCCGCGCCGGGCGCGATCATCCTGCAGCAAGGCCGCTTCACCGGACGACCCAGCGAACTCAGGGTGTCCATCGATCCGGAGAGCGGCAGCATCACCGTCGGCGGCGGCGTCGCCGTGGTCGCCGAGGGACGGTTCCTTTAGCGCCTAGATCGTTTTCGACTTACGTCGAAGCGGTTCCGGCCCGCTCCCCCTCCCGGCCACCCAATGAGATTATCCTAGTGGGTGGCCGGGAGGGGGAGCGGGCCGGTTCCGTCTAAACATGAAAGACTCTAACCGAACCTTACGGAGACTCCGCCGTCGACAAGCTGTGCGGTGCCGGTGATGAAGCTGGCGGCGTCGGAGGCGAGGTGCAGCACCGGCCGGGCGATCTCTTCCGGCGCGGCCATGCGTTTGAGGGCGTGGAGGGACTCGACGAAGGCCTTGGCTTCCGGGTCGTCCGTCGGGGCCATCTCGGTGGCGGTGCCGCCGGGCAGGACCGCATTCACGCGGATGCCCTTGGGGCCGAGCTCCGCGGCCAGCGACTGGGTCATGCCGATCAGCCCCGCTTTGCTGGCCGCATAGGCGGCCATGCCCGGCGGGCCCGCGTTGCTGTAGCCGACGAAGCTGGAGGTGAAGAGAAGGGAGCCGCCGCCGCGCTCCAGCATCGCCGGGATCTGATATTTGGCGCCGAGAAAGGAGGCGGTGAGGTTGGTGTCCACGGTGGCGTGCCAGTCGTCCAGGGTCATCTCCGGCAGCGGTCCCATGGCGCCGACGATGCCGGCGTTGTTGAAAGCGATGTCGAGGCCGCCGAAGCGTGCCACCGCCGTCTCGACCAAGGTCTTGGCCAGGCTTTCGTCCTTAACGTCGCCCGCCAAGGCCACGGCCTCGCCGCCGGCCTCCTTAATCTCCGCGATGAGTCTGTCGAGTTCAGCCTGACGCCGCGCCGCCGCGACGACCTTGGAGCCTTCCGCTGCAAAGAGTTTTGCCGTCGCCCGCCCGATACCGGAACTGGCCCCGGTTACGATGGCGACCTTGCCGGTGAGTGTATTCACGAGGGATTCCTTCCATCCGTTGCCCAGTTGGCCGAAGGTTCGGCTCTGGCCGGGACAGATGACAGGATCGCCGTCGGCAATCTCTCCGGTTCTTGCGCTTGGAAGGTTCCTAATTCCGTCCCGACAGCAGCCCTCGGGCGATAACCTGGGCCTGGATCTCTGCCGCGCCCTCGAAGATGTTGAGGATACGGGCGTCGCAGAGCACGCGGGAGATCTTGTATTCCTCGGCATAGCCATTGCCGCCGTGGACCTGCAGGGCGTTGTCGGCATTGGCCCAGGCGACGCGGGCGCCCAGCAGCTTGGCCATGCCGGCCTCGATGTCGCAGCGCCGGTCGGAGTCCTTTTCCCGTGCGGCGGCGTAGGTGAGCTGCCGCGCCACCATGGTCTCCACCGCCATCCAGGCGAGCTTGCCGGCGACGCGGGGGAATTCCAGGATCGCCTTGCCGAATTGATTGCGTTCCTGCGCATAGCCGAGGCCAAGTTCCAGCGCCGACTGGGCGACGCCGACGGCGCGGGCGGCGGTCTGGATGCGGGCGGATTCGAAGGTCGCCATGAGCTGCTTGAAGCCCTGGCCCTCAACACCGCCGAGCAGGTTTTCGGCCTTCACCTCGAAACCGTCGAAGCCGAGTTCGTATTCCTTCATGCCGCGATAGCCCAGCACCTTGATCTCACCACCGGTCATGCCCGCGGCGGGGAAGGGATCGGCGTCGCCGCCGCGCGGTTTTTCGGCGAGGAACATGGAGAGGCCGCGGTAGCCGGCCTCGTCCGGATCGCTGCGCGCCAGCAGGGTCATCAGGTCGCTGCGCGCAGCGTGGGTGATCCAGGTCTTGTTGCCGGTGATCTTATAGCTGTCGCCGTCACGGACGGCACGGGTGCGCAAGCTGCCGAGGTCGGAGCCGGTGTTCGGTTCGGTGAAAACCGCCGTCGGCAGGATCTCGCCGGAGGCCAGCAGCGGCAGCCATTTTTCCTGCTGCGCCGGGGTGCCGCCGAGACGGATCAGTTCGGCGGCGATTTCCGAACGGGTACCCAGCGACCCCAGGCCGATGTAGCCGCGCGAGAGTTCCTCGGTCACCACGCACATGGCGAGCTTGCCAAGGCCGGCGCCGCCGAAGTCTTCCGGCACGGTCAGGCCGAAGACACCGAGTTCTGCAAGCTGCTGCACCACCTCAAGCGGGATCAGCTCGTCCTTCAGATGCCAGTCGTGGGCGGCCTCGCTGTGGTCCTCGGTCACCTTGCGGAACTGGTCGCGGATCATCTCCAGCATCTCGTCTGCCAGCCCCGCCTCGCCGAAGCGGCCCTCCGCCAGATGGGCGGCGATGGCCATGCGCACCGCGTTGCTGTTGCCGCGCCCGGTCAGGGCCTGCACGGCGGGTGTGTAGAGCGCGTGGATGTCGTCGTCGCTCATGCCCAGATCGGCCGGGCGCAGCACCTCCACCTGGCTGAGGGCGAGGCCGCCCCAGAGCTGGTTCAGGTATTCGCCGTAAGCGGCCTGAAGCATCAGTTGTTCGAGCTCGCCGAACTGTCCGGCCGTCTCCAGGCGCTCGGCCCAGGCCAGGGTTTCGCGCAACGCAGCGGCATAGGTCGCCAGCCAGGCATAGCCGTGAGCGGCGAACTGCTCGCGCTCCAGCAGCGCGGCATCGACCTTGCCGCCCGGCGCGACCAAACCGGCCACCGCCCGCCGTGCCGCCTCGGCAAAGCTCTCGGCAGCACCGAGCGCCTCGGCGCAGGTCGGCAGCAGGTCGGGCAGGATCAGGCTCTCTGTCATCTCAGAAGCAAGGGCAACGGACATGGGTCAGTTCTTCTCTCTTATAGCATTCGAGCCCGGCGAAGGGGCGGCGCCATGCTTCGAGACGCGCCTTCGGCACTCCTCGGCATGAGGGAAATCACGTCCTCATCCTGAGGAGCCTGCGAAAGCAAACGTGTCGAAGGATGCCCTGCGGGCGTCATCAATCCTCCGCTTCGGCATCTTCCAGGGTGCGCAGGCCGGGATGTTTGGCCTGGACCAGCACCGCCATGTTGCCGGGCTTGTGCTGGTTGTTCATCATCTTGGTGTGGGCGCGGGGGATGTCGCGCCAGGCGAAGACCTCGGACATGCAGGGATCGATCCGGCGCTCGACCATCAGGTTGTTGGCTTGGCTGGCCTGCATCAGGTTAGCGAAGTGGCTGCCCTGAATACGCTTCTGGCGCATCCAGACGAAGCGGGCGTCGAAGGTGATGTTGTAGCCGGTGGTGCCGGCGCAGAAGACAACCATGCCGCCGCGTTTCACCACGAAGCAACTGACCGGGAAGGTCGCCTCGCCCGGGTGTTCGAAGACGAAGTCGACGTCGTTGCCCTTGCCGGTGTGTTCCCAGATCGCCTTGCCGAAGGCCTTGCACTTGCGCATGTAGTCGCCGAAGCCCTCGCCGTTCACCGGCGGCAACTGGCCCCAGCAGTCGAAGTCCTTGCGGTTGATCACGCCCTTGGCGCCCAGGGACATGACGAAGTCGCGCTTGTCCTCGTCGGAGATGACGCCGATGGCATTGGCGCCCGCCGTGGCGATCAACTGGATCGCCATGGAGCCGAGGCCGCCGGAGGCGCCCCAGACCAGCACGTTGTGGCCGGGCCGCAGAATATGCGGGCGGTGGCCGAACAGCATGCGGTAGGCGGTGGCCAGCGTCAGGGTGTAGCAGGCGCTCTCCTCCCAGGTCAGATGCCGCGGGCGCTGCATGAGCTGGCGGTCCTGCACGCGG
>JANQMC010000087.1 GCA_028280305.1 Pelagibius sp.
ATTTCCCGAATACCGATCTCGACTCCCGGCTCCGACATCACTGAGAAATCGGTCCGTTCAATATCGGCAAGCGCTGTGGCGGAAAACAAGGCTGGGACCCCAAGGGCAAACAACGTCCGTATCATTTCGACCGCCTCCTTCTGATGTCATCGGGAACACCCCAATAGCCGCCAAGACGATCTGTAGAAAATACCGTTTTTAATTCAAACGATATGATATTCATATCGAATGTCGAAACTCGATCACCCGACCTTGCGTCAATTTCTTGCCGTGGCCGAAGCCGGAACCGTTCGTGCCGCAGCGCGTCAACTGAATATGAGCCAGCCACCCTTGACGGCAAAAATACGACAGTTGGAAGACCGTCTGGATACCCGGCTCTTCGAACGCAGCGTCAGGGGAATGACATTGACCGAGGCCGGTGAGGCTCTGGCCCAGGAAGCACGAATCCTGCTCGGGCGCCTGGAACGGGCCGAGGCGCGCGTGCGTGCCTTAGGGGGACGGCCCAGACCTCTGCGCATCGGTTTCGTTTCCGCGGCTTTGAGCGCCACCTTGCCGGACCTGCTGCTTGGACTGAGACAGAACCGGACGCCGACGCCGGAGCTGCGGGAAATGACGACGCCTGAACAGTTGGACGCCCTGATTGCCGGGCAGATAGATGTCGCTCTGCTTCACCCGCCGGTGCCTGCGCTGCCTGACTTCCAGGGCCGGCGACTGGGCCGCGACCCTTTTTGGGCTGCCCTTCCCGCCGATCACCGCTTGGCGCGCCGCCGGTCGATCCGTTTCGCCGAAATCGCCGGCGAACCCTTCGTTCTCTTCCCCCGGTCCCAGGGCCCGGTGCTGTTCGAGACGATCGAGACCCTGGCGACGGAGGCGGCGGGCAAACTTCAGGTCGCGGCCGAGGCCAGCCGTGTGCACAGCCATTTGGCCCTCATTGCGGGCGGCCTCGGCGTTGGTCTCATCACCCGCTCCACAGCGCAGCGGCTGTCTTTCCATGGCGTCACCGCCATTCCGTTGAAAGATACGCAAGACCGTCTCTTCCTGGAGCTTCAGCTTTTGGCGGAGCCGGATAAACTGCAGGCATTGTCACACCTTTTTGGCGGCACCAAGACAAGCCGCAAAAGGTAAATCCGGTTTCGGAAGCCCTGCAGACCTCACCCGTCGTCCATTCCGCGAGAGTGAGAATCACCACATCCGGCTTAGTCCGACGGGGCTAATGCTTTATCCCGTGGCGGCAAGGGCTGGGGTGCCTTGCGGCCGCTGTATCGGAGGGCGCAGCCGGAAGGCTGCGGACATCGGCAACAGGGGAGAGCAGCATGGCCGAGGAGTCGTTTGGCGCCGGCGTGAAAAACTGGCTGGTGAAAAAGGGGCTGAAGGCCGTGGTCGCGATACCGCCGCTGCACCGCCGCCTGAACCGCAAACTGATCAATTCCTACGCCTCGGCGACAAAGGTCCGACCGCGGCCCTTTTCCATGGCCGCCGGCTACACCACCTGGCGCGGCCTGACCGACCGGCGCTATTCCGGGCGGCATCTGCCGGAGGCCCGGGACTACAACGCCACCCTGCCGCCCTTGGACGACGTGAACGCCCTCTTCAAGAAAACCGAAGACCGGCGGGCGACCGACACCAGCCTGCTGTTTCCCTTTTTCGCCCAGTGGTTCACCGACAGCTTCCTGCGCACCAAGTGGAAAGAACCGGAGAAGCAGGATTTCGCCGAGAACGAGAGCAACCACGAGATCGATCTCTGCCAGATCTACGGCGTCGGCGAAGAGCAGACCCGCATGCTGCGCGCCATGGAGGGCGGGCGGCTGAAGAGCCAGATCATCGAGGGCGAGGAGTTTCCGGTCTTCCTGTTTGAGGAAACCCCGGAAGGCCTGAAGCCGAAGCCGGAGTTCGACGGCCTCTACACGCCTGATAATTTCATGCGTGTCTTTGCTAACGCATCCGACGACCACAAGCGAACCGCCTTTGCTGTCGGCCTGGAGCACGGCAATTCGACCATCGGCAACACGGTGATGAACACCCTCTTCCTGCGCGAGCACAACCGCATCGCCGGGGAACTGGCCAAGGCGCATCCCGATTGGGACGACGAACGCCTGTTCCAGACCGCGCGCAACGTCTGCATCGTCATCCTGTTGAAGATCGTGATCGGCGACTACATCGTGCACATCGCCCCGGCCGACTTCCCGCTGATGGTGGTGCCGGGCATGGCGGAGAAGGAACACTGGTACCGCACCAACTGGATCGCGGTGGAATTCGCCCTGCTCTACCGCTGGCACGACCTGATCCCCGCCAGCGTCACCTTCAACGGCGAAACCAGCAATTCAGCGACGCTGAGGCACAACAACGCCCTGGTCATGAAGCTGGGGGTGGAGAAGGTCTGCCGCGACGCCTCCCGCCAGTTGGCCGGCAGGATCGGCCTCGCCAACACCGCGGACTTCCTCTTGGACATGGGCGTGAAGAAACACAGCATCGACATGGCGCGCACCTGCGCTCTGCCGCCCTTCAACGACTACCGCCGTCACTACGGCAAGGACCCGGTCCGGTCTTTCGAAGAGCTGACCGGCGACCCGGTCTCGGCCAGGAAACTGAAAGACCTCTACGGCTCCATCGACAGGCTGGAATGGTTCGTCGGCATCTTCGCCGAGGGCTACGGCAAGCGCGAGATGATGGGCGAACTGCTGAAAACCATGGTCGCCAACGACGCCTTCACCCAGGCGCTGACCAACCCGCTGCTGGCCGAGGCAGTCTACAACGCCGAGACCTTCGGCGCCGAGGGCCTGGAGATCATCGAGTCCACCAGCCGCCTCGCCGAGGTCATTCAGCGCAACACCAGCCTGCAGGACCCGATGGCTGTCGGCTTCATGATCCGCAAGTAGCGGGCGGAATCACACAGCCCGTCATCCCGGCCTTGATCCGAATGAGCTTTTTCTTGGTAGCTGCCGGACGCAATACTCACCATCGTTGCTGTAGTCTCTCTGACGATGTGCGGAAAATCTCATCAACCCTATCTGCGAGATCAATCGCCTGTCCGCCTAAGTTCGTAAAGTGGCCCAGAAGCAAGTTAATTTCTTTGGTTGAGTATCGGTACTTGATTCCGGAATCCAAACCTCTTTTGTTCGTGTTCCAGATACTTGGGACGACAAAGTGACCAAGAAACTGCCCATCCTCGTCCCTGTCGCCTCCGACGATACCGTGCGCTAGTTCGTTGCGCCGCGCGGCAGCGACTTGATAACGGTTAAGGAGCGCTTTGGCTTCTTGCTCTGCGGCTTCGTTTGGAAAATTACGGAAGAACACCGCGATGACAGAGCCAAGCATTTCCTTGCGCCCTCGGGCTGTGACGATTGACCCGTAGGCACGGCGCGCCGCGTAAGAGTTTCTGCCTGGACGGATTATAGTGCCAAACAAATGAGCAAAGCTATTCTCGGCATGTTCCCAATTGTTGAGAGCCTGTCCTACTGCGGTGTAAAGCGCTTCGCTGCTTGAATCGCCCGAAGGCGCAAATGGGCGTTCGCTGAACGGATTTTCGTTAGTCATAGCAAAGCCTTCAACGAAAAATGGCAGACCTCTTATCAACAGCCGGCTTCATACCCTTTATTAGCGCAATCATGATTGAGACTTAAGGGCAGATCCCGCTAAGGCTTTGACAATCGGACAAGTAAGCCTAGTCCTCCACCGGCACGGTGTAGTTCAGGCCCAGACGGCCGCCGTCGGCGTAGATGGTCTGGCCGGTGATGTAGCTGGAGTCCGCCGAGGCCAGGAAGACCGCGACACTGCCCATCTCCTCCGGCTCGCCGAGGCGTCTCATGGGGGTGCGCGACATCAGCCGCTTCCAGGCGGCGGGGTCGCTGTTCACCGCACTCACCATCGGCGTGTTGATGGAGCCCGGCCCGACACCGTTCACCCGGATGCCGTGATCCGCAAGACCCAAGGACATCACCTTGGTGAGCTGGTTCACGCCGCCCTTGGCGACGCAGTAGGGCGTGATGGAGGGGATCGCCACCACCGCGTTGATCGAAGACATGTTGACGATGCTGCCCGCCGTGCCGTCCGGTCTCGGTCCCTGCTTCACCATCTGGCGCGCCGCGGCCTGACCGCAGAGGAAGACGCCCTTCAGGTTCACCCGGATCACCGCGTCGAAATCTTCCTCGGTGAAGTCGAGGAAGTCGCCGCCCTTCACGATCCCGGCGTTGGCGACCATGCAGTCGAGCCGGCCGAAGGCGGCCACGGCGGAGTCCACCAGGGCATCCACCGCCGCCTTGTCGCCGACATCGCAGGCAACGAAAACGGCTTCCCCGCCACTTGCCTGAAGCTGCTCCGCAGCTTCCTCACCCGCCGTCTGGTCGATGTCGGACAGCACCACCTTGGCCCCCTCGGCCACGAACTGTTTGGCACAGCCCAGGCCGATCCCCGAAGCCGCACCGGTCACGATGACGACCTGATCCTTTACACGCATTACTAAAGACCCCTTCTATTAGTCACTTGGCCCCACCCCCTACCCATCCTTCCCCCATCTAGGGGGAACGGGCCTGCTGCAGCCACTTCAAGAATCTTCCCCTCCCCCTTGATGGGGAGGGTCAGGGTGGGGGTGCAAGCGGTATCAACGCATATAGGTCTTGCCGTCAGAGACCCGGACTTGCGGTTCACGCCTTAAGGCAAGACTTTCTTTTCGCTGTCCTACATCACCTCACCCGGCCTTGGGATAGCCGATGCCGGCGAGGGTTTCCTTGATTTCGTCGAGAATGGCCGGGTCATCGATGGTCGCCGGCGGCTTGAAATCCTCACCGTCGGCGATCTTGCGCATTGTGGCGCGCAGGATCTTGCCGGAGCGGGTCTTGGGCAGGCGCTGCACCACGGCGGCGGACTTGAAGGCGGCCACGGGGCCGATGCGCTCGCGCACCATCTGCACCACCTCCTGGGTCACGGCGCCGTCACCGGCCCCGGCCTTCAGCACCACGAAGCCGACCGGCAATTGGCCCTTCCACTGATCCGCCACGCCGATCACCGCGCACTCGGCCACGTCCGGGTGCGAGGCCAAGACCTCCTCCATGGCGCCGGTCGAGAGGCGGTGCCCTGCGACGTTGATGATGTCGTCGGTGCGCGCCATGACGAAGACGTAGCCGTCCTCGTCCAGGTAACCGGCGTCGCCGGTCTCGTAGTAGCCGGGGAAGGTG
>JANQMC010000095.1 GCA_028280305.1 Pelagibius sp.
CCACCATAGACACCCGGGCGATCCAGGCCCAGCTCGGCGCCGTGCTGCCGGCCTACATGGTGCCGAGCCTCTTTGTCTGCCTCGAAGCCCTGCCGCTGACCCCGGCGGGCAAGGTCGACCGCCAGGCCCTGCCCGCCCCGGACCGCCAGCAGGCAGTCCAGGAACCGCCCGAGGGCACGGCGGAGCAGGCCATCGCCGCCATCTGGCAGCGTTTCCTCAAGGTCGAGCGCATTGGGCGGCAGGACAGTTTCTTCGAACTGGGCGGCGATTCCATCATCGCCCTGCAGGTCGTCGGCCAGGCAAGGCGGGAGGGTTGGGCGCTAAAGCCCAACCATCTCTTCCAGCATCAGACCCTGGCCGCCGTCGCCGCCGCCGCCAAGCCCCAGGACAAACCCGCCCAGCCCCAGGGTCCCGCCTCAGGATACGCCAAACTCACACCCATACAGGCGCACTTCTTCAGCTTAAACCCGCCGGAACCCTCCCACTGGAATCAACATCTCTGGCTGGAAGCACGCAGGCCAATGAACAAAGACGCCCTGGCTGCCGCATTAGCAGCCCTGCGCGACCACCATGACGCTCTGCGTCTGCGCTTCGCCTGCCGCGATGGGGTTTGGAGTCAACGCTACTGCAATGCCGGCGATCTGCCCGATAACCTGCTCTGGCAGGGCGAAGCCCGCGACGAAGCGGAAGTCCAAGACCTCTGCACCCAGGCCCAGCAGAGCCTCGACATCGAAGCCGGCATCCTTATGCGCGCGCTGCTCGTTACCCGCAAAGGACGAGCCGACCGCCTGCTGCTGACCATCCACCATCTGGCCGTCGACGGGGTTTCCTGGCGCATCCTGATGGAGGACCTCCGCCTCACCTACAGCCAGGCCGAGGCCGGTCACGCCATCACCCTGCCCGCCAGGACCGGCAGCCTGAAAGACTGGACCGAAACCCTGTCCCGCTGGCCCGCCGCCCGGGCGCAGCGGGACTTCTGGCAACAGCAGGATGCCGGTCCAATGGAGTGTCCGGTCCGGATCGGCAATTGCAACCGGCATCTCGTCACCCTGGACAAGGCAGAGACAAAGGCGCTGCTGAGAAAAGGCCGGGATGTGACGGCCACTTTGGCCGCAGCTCTGGTACAGGCGAGCGGCAAGTCGCTTGCCGTGAACCTGGAGGGACACGGCAGACGCCCCGATGTCGTCGCCCCCGAACTCGACCTCAGCCGCAGCGTCGGCTGGTTTACCAGTCTCTACCCCCTCCTGCTCGACTGGCATCCGGACCCGAAGGCCTGCATTGCTGCGGCGCGCGAAACCCTGGGCGCCGCGGAGCGCGACGGCACCCTCGGCTATGGCGTCCTGCGGTTTCTCCATGAAGAAGGCTCGGCACTTCCCGGCCTGGCGCCGATAACCTTCAACTATCTCGGGCAGTACCAGCTCGATGATGGCGAAGACTGGATGACGCCGGTCCCCGGCGGCGGTGTCGCCCAGAGCCCCGAGAACTTCATGGCCGCCCCGCTGACCGTCAATGCCCAGGTGGTCGGCGGAACCCTGAGCATGGAGTGGCTATTCAGCCTCGACCATCACAGCGCCGAAGAGATCGAAGACTTGGCAAAGCGCTATCGCACCGCACTGCTTGCGCTTCTTGAGCAACCCCGAAAATCCAAGGCGCCGTCAGCCAATCCCGACATTCTGGTTCCCCTGGCGAACAAGCGAACGGAACGGGCGCCGTTGTTCTGCATCCATCCCGTTACCGGACGCGTCAACGGCTATCACGCTCTCGCCCGCCGCCTGGAAGACCAGCGTTCTATCTATGGCCTGCAATCCCTCAGTTGTGTCGAGCCCGGATACTTTGACGACAGCTTCTCCGAAATGGCGGACCGCTACACACAAGCTATTCGCAACACCCAGGCCGAAGGCCCCTATGAACTGCTTGGATGGTCTCTGGGCGGCTCCCTGGCGCTTGAAATCGCACAGCGACTGGAACAGTCCGGCCAGGAAGTCGCCTTCCTGGGGCTCCTGGATGCCTATGTTCCCGGGTTCGGCGTTGCCGAAGACCTCTGGCCGTCGCCGGAGACCCGGCAGAAACTCGCGTCTCATTTGAAGATGCTGTTGCCGCAGCTCAGCGACCGCGCAGTTCGCGACTGCCTGGACCGGCTTGCAACGAAACCGCCACGAGACTGGCCAGAAACCGCGACGCAGTGGCTCGATACACAACAGATCGATTCCTACGAGGCAGCCGATGTCTCCGAGTTGCTGTTCGCCTTTGCTCTGGAACAGCATCACCGCAAGCTCTGCGAAGGTTACGTCCTGCCGAAAGTGAAAACTCCGGCCCATGCCTGGTGGGCAGCCGAGCCACCGCGGCCAGGCGCGACCCCTTGGGACAGCCTCGCCAAGAATCTCACCTTCGCCACCAGCCGGATCGTCGCCACCGACCATCTCGGCATCGTGCGCCACCCGGCCTGTCTTGACGATCTGGCCGATATTCTGTCCCCGACCGGCTCGATGCCGGGCATTCCGGAGCAGGCTGAAGTCTGATGCAAAGCCCCTCACCGACCACGACAGCGCAAGACCTCTACAGCCGTTTCGATGCGGAACTGCAGTCGACGATCTCCTTCCGCCATCTCGATCCGGACTCCGATCTGGAGCGGTTCAATCGCTGGCAAAACAGCGACCGAGTCGCCCGGTTCTGGGATGAACGCGGCACCCTGGATGAACATCGAGATTACCTGATGAAGCTGATCCGGGCCCCTCAGGTGGAACCGCTGATCGGCTGCCTGGACGGCGATCCCTTTCTCTATCTCGAGGTTTATTGGGCAGAGCAGGATCGGCTGGCGGCATACTACACCGCCGCACCGGCTGATCGTGGCATTCACATGCTGGTCGGCGAGGAACGGCATCGCGGGCCGCGCAAGGTAAGGGCCTGGCTCTCAGCCCTCTGCCGTCACCTCTTCGAAGACTCGCCGGCGACCCAGCGCATCGTTTCGGAACCCCGTTACGACAATCTCAAGATGATCGATTACCTGGAAAAACAGGGCTTTGAGAAGATCAAGGAATTCGACTTTCCCCATAAACGCGCCGCTCTGATGTTGTTGACAAGAGACGCCTTTTTCAAAGGACAAGCATGATGAATATTCCGGTCTACGACATGATTGGTATCGGTTTCGGCCCCGCAAACCTGGCCATTGCCATTGCCATGGACGAACATCAGCCGGCGAACGGCGAGCAGTTGCAGAGCTGCTTCATCGAAAAACAATCCGGGTTCGAATGGCACGGCGGCATGCTGCTGTCGAACACCCATCTGCAGGTCTCTTTCATGAAGGACCTGGTGACCCTGCGCAACCCAACCAGCCGCTACTCCTTCGTCAACTACCTGCATCAAAATAAGCGGCTCGAGTCCTTCATAAACCTGGGTTCGTTCTACCCCAGTCGTCTGGAGTACAACGACTACATGCGCTGGGCGGCCGGCACCTTCCAGGACAGAGTGCATTATGGCGAAGAGGTAATTGCCATCGAACCGCTGGAGGAGAACGGCAAGGTCGATTGGCTGACAATTCGGTCCCGCTCCGCCGATGGCGTGCTGAAGGAACGCCGAACCCGTTCCATTGTCGTGGGCATCGGCGGCAGGCCGAACATCCCGGACATCTTCAAGCCTTACCGCGATCATCCGAACCTGATCCACTCATCGGAGTTCAAAACCCATGCCGACAGACTTGGCGGCGCTGAAGCCCGCCTCGCCGTGGTCGGGGCCGGGCAAAGCGCCGCGGAGATCTTCCGTGACCTGATGGACCGCCACCCCGTCGCCAAGGTCGACCTGATCAGCCGGGCCCGCGCCCTGCACCCGGCCGACGACAGCCCCTTCGTGAACGAGATCTTCAATCCCGAGTTCATCGACGAATTTTATCGTACACCGGAGTCGGAGCGGCGCTCGATGATCCGCTCATTCACTCAGACCAACTACTCGGTGATCGACCTCGGCCTGATCGAGGAAATCTATGCCCGGCTCTATGAGCAAAAGGTGACGGGCGAGTCGCGGCACCGTTTCCTGCCACGCCATCAGATTGCGGGGATCGAAACTGCGGATCAAAAGATCTCCATGGCACTGCTCGACATGAGCAGCGAGACAGAGAACTGGACAACCTACGACGGCGTCGTTCTCGCGACGGGCTTCCACCGTCAGGGACATCAGAGTCTCCTGAAGGACCTCACACCCTGGATGACCGCCGAAAAGGCTGACCGCAGCTACCGGGTCCCCATGGCGGCGAACTGCAGCGCGCGGGTTTTCCTCCAGGGTTGTTGCGAGGATACCCATGGCCTGGCCGATACCCTGCTGTCGGTGCTGGCGGTCCGCTCCGACGAGGTCGTCGCCTCCCTCTATGCCGACTCCCACAGCGAAACCCGCCTGCGGCACACCGGCTGATGGGCGTCGTTCCCGTCCTGCAGCCACTGCTGGAAACCCCCGTCGCCCCCTACATGGCGGGCATGCTGCTGGGAGATACGGAAGCGCTGGCGGCCCGCCCGGCAACTGATTTGCTCCAGCCTGAAGTTATGGAAGCCGCAATGCAGAAGTTCCGGCCCGAGGATTGGAAACAAGATCCGCGCGCCGTCTTCTCTCACTGGACCCAATTCTATTTTCTGCTGTTTCTTCCACCGGCGCTGGCCGCGAACCTGTTGTACCAGCAGGAACTGCCGCTCGCCCTGGAAGATGTTGCGGTCACGCTCGGTGATGACGGCCTGCCCCTTGCCTTCATACTCAAAAACGAAGGCGTGAAACTGGACAGAGACGTTGAGGCAAGTGAGCGCTTCCAGTTGCTGCGCGAGCGCCATCTCGCGCCTCTGATAACGACCTGGTCCCGGCAGGCCCGCCTGTCGGAGCGCGTGCTCTGGAGCAATGCCGGACGCTACCTCGATTGGATCCTCCGCGAGTTTCAAGAGCATGTCCCGGCCGCGGAGGTATGGCGCCCGCTGCAGATCTGGCTCGAAACGCCTTATGACCGTCTCGGCTGGCATCGGCGCATCTGCTGCCTGCGCGACCGCCTCGCCGGGGTGACCATCTGTCCCGACTGCCCGAAAGTTGCCCATGTTTAGAGTTGCCGATGTTTGACGTAGACAACGCCTGTTATGAAATCGAAGGTTTTCGCCTCTTGGCACCGCTCTCTTTCAAGGTCGCGGAAGGAAGCGTCGTCGGTCTGATCGGCCCGAATGGTTCCGGCAAGTCGACCTTGATGAAGCTTCTGGCCGGCCAACTGACGCCGACTGATGGGGACGTGCGCCTGGACGGCCGCCCGGTCACCGATTGGAGCCGCCGCGCCTTCGCCCGGCGCGTTGCCTATTTGGCCCAGGAACTACCGGCGACCGAGGATCTGACCGTTGCCGAGCTGGTGCGTTTCGGCCGCTTTCCCTGGCGCGGGCTGCTCGGCCGCATGACGGCGGAGGACAACGAACAGATCCGTAAGGCCATGACCCTGACCCATACGCTGGACCTGGCGGAACGCGGGGTCGAAACCCTTTCCGGCGGCGAAAGACAGCGTGCCTGGCTGGCCATGCTTCTGGCTCAGGAGAGCCGCCATCTTTTGCTGGACGAACCGCTGGCGGCCCTGGATGTCGCCCATCAGATCGAGGTGATGGACCTCGTACGGCGCCTTGGCCGTGAATTGAACCTCGGCGTCGTCGTCATCCTGCATGACATCAACATCGCCAGCCGCTACTGCGATCACATCGTCGCGCTGCGCGGCGGCAAATTGCAAGCCGAAGGCACGCCGGACAAGCTGGTGGAGACGAATTCGCTGCAGGCGATCTACGGCGTCGAGATGCAGGTGATGGCCCACCCGACGCGCGATCATGCGATTGCCATCGTGAAATGAAGACCGTCATACAACTGGCTTTTGCAGGCCTGCTTTCGCTTGGGCTGAGCCTGCCGCTTGCAGCCGAGCCCCTGAAGTCACGCTTCGTGACGCCGGACTGGACCGTGGCGGAAACGCTTTTGGCACTCGGGGTACGGCCCCAAGGTGTGGGCGAACTGGCCGGCTATCAATCCTGGGTCGGCACACCGGCCATGCCGGCAAGCGTGCAGGACATCGGGCTGCGCAGCCAGCCCAACCTGGAACTCCTGATCGAGATGCAGCCGGAAAAAATCCTGCTGACGCGGATGTTCCGTTCTCTGGAACGGCCAATGTCACGGATCGCACCAACGACACTGATCGACAACCAGGCCGGCGAGACCGCCTGGCAATCGATGGTCGCGCAGACAAAGGAAATCGGCCGCATCGCCAACCGCAGCGCAGCGGCCGACGCACTGATCCGCGCGGCGGAACAGCACATCGACGCACTCGCTGGGCAGATCGACTATACGGGCGAGCCGCTGCTGGTCGTGCAGTTCATGGATGCGGTCCATGCCCGTGTCTTCGGCATCAACAGTCTTTACGGCAGCGTCCTTGAAAGGCTGCGCATCGATAACGCCTGGACCGGCCGGGCAAACTCCTGGGGTTTCGCCTTGACCAGCCTGCGCGAGCTGGCAGCGATCGAAGGCCGCCTCGTGATCGTCGCGCCAACGCCCCTCGGTACCGACGTGACCGCGAGCGGCCTATGGCAGGCTCTGCCGTCGGTACGGCGCGGAGACGTGCTTTGGCTGCCGCCGGCCTGGTCTTTCGGCGCCCTACCCTCGGCACAGCGTTTCGCCGAAATCCTGGCGGAGGCGTTATGATCGTCCTTTCGCCCCCCGCCCGGGTCTGTCTTCTGCTCGGCATTACACTGATCGTTCTGGCCGGTAGCGGCGGCGCCTTCACCGCACCGGACCTGACGGCGCTTTATCTCGGCTGGTGGCCGCGGCTTGTCATGGCGCTGCTGGCCGGGGGCGGGCTGGCCCTGGCCGGCGCCGTCATGCAGCAGGCGCTGCGCAACCCCCTCGCCACCCCGACAACGCTGGGCGTGGTAAGCGGTACCCAGTTCTCGCTTCTTGTTGCAACCGTTGCTTTTCCCGGCCTGCTGATCGTCGGGCGCGAGTGGGTTGCCCTGGCCGGCGGCGCCATGGCGATGGGGGTGGTCGTGCTGCTGGCCTGGCGCAGCCGCCTGGCGCCGGTGGTGGTCATTCTCGCCGGCCTGATCGTCAATCTCTACCTGAGCGCTCTCAGCATCGTCATGCTGCTGCTGCATCAGGAAAAACTGCACGGCGTCCTGATCTGGGGCGCCGGTTCTCTGGCGCAGAGCGGCTGGGACGGCGTCGCGTTTCTCTGGCCGCGGCTGCTGCTGGCCGCACCCTTGGCGATTTTGCTCGCCCGCCCCCTGGACATCCTGTCCCTCGGCGATGCCCAGGCACGAAGCCTGGGTGTCTCCCTGCACTACATCAGACTGGCCGCGCTCGGGGTCGCGCTTTTCCTCGCCGCCTGCGTGACCAGCGTTGCCGGCGTGGTCGGCTTTGTCGGCCTGGCCGCCCCGACCGCCGCCCGGCTGCTCGGCGCCCGCGGATTTCTCGCCGTGGCTTCCTGGTCTGTGGCCATCGGCGCACTCTTGCTGGCGGTCATCGACCTGCTGCTGCAGGCCGTGAGCGCCTCCTCTCCGCTGATCATCCCCACCGGCGCCATGACCGCGGTCCTGGGCGGCCCGCTTCTGCTCTGGCTGCTGTTTCGCCTGAAGCTGAGCGGCAAGCCACCGCTGCGGCAACGCCCGGCCCTGCCGTCGAGCCGCCATGGATCCCTGAAGTGGGGCCTGATGCTCTTGGGTCTCCTGGCTGCCATCGCCCTCTCCCTGGGTACGGGCCAGGCTTTGCAGGGTTGGCGATGGTTCGACCTTGCCCACGCCGCCGCCATGCTGGAATGGCGGCTGCCCCGCGCCCTGGCGGCGGGCAGTGCCGGCGCCATCCTGGCAATCGCCGGGGTCATCGTGCAGCGGCTGACCCGCAATCCCATGGCCAGCCCGGAGCTTCTGGGCATCAGCGGCGGTGCCGCCCTCGGCCTGATCGGCGCGCTGTTCCTGCTGCGCGGCGCTACGATACCGGCCCTGGTAACCGCGGGCTTTATCGGGGCGCTGGTTGGTATCGCGGTGGTGATTCTGTTGAACCGGCGCAGCGGGTTCATTCCTCAACGCCTGCTTCTGACCGGCGTCGCGGTGACCGCCATCGCCAGCGGCGTCCAGTCCATCCTCCTGGCCGGCGGCGACCCCCGCGGGCAACAGGCCATCGCCTGGATGTCTGGCTCCACCTACTACGTCGACATCACCGCTGCCGCGATCATCGCCGCGGTCGCCATTGTCTCTCTGCTGGTGGTACCGCTGTTCTCGCGCTGGCTGGACCTGCTGCCCCTCGGCGCCACGGTCGCCACCGGCTTGGGGTTGAACACCAACCGCAGCCGCTTTGTGCTGTTGCTTGTGGTGGCGCTGCTGACCGCCTGTGCGACCCTGATCGTCGGCCCGCTCAGCTTCGTCGGGCTGCTGGCTCCGCATATGGCGCGCATGGCCGGCTTTACCAACGCGCGCAGCCATCTGCTGGGGGCCGCCGGCCTCGGCTGCCTATTGATGGTGGCCGCCGACTGGGTCGGGCGCCAAGTCCTGTATCCGCAGGAGATTCCCGCCGGGCTCGTTGCCTCCCTCGTGGGGGGCATCTACTTCTTCATCGGCATGCGCCGGCTGTAAGAAAATGACAACGATGGTCGAGGTCTGGCGGGTGCCGCTCGACAGAGCGCCAGACGAGTGGCTCAGACTTGAAAGCGTTCTGTCAGCAGACGAGCGCGCCCGCGCAGGCCGCTTCCGCAGCGAAGAACTCCGCCACCGCTACGGCGTTGCGCATGGCGCGCTGCGGCACCTACTTGCCCGAAAACTAAACCGGGCGGCTGCCGATCTTTGCTTCGAGAGCGGTCCCGCCGGCAAGCCCGTGATCTCGTCACAGCAGGGCACTGCGCCGCCGCATTTCAATCTCTCCCACTCCGACAACATGGCTCTGATCGCGGTATCGGATAACCGCCCCATCGGCATCGATATCGAGCGGTATCGCAAAGGCATCGATGTCGCGATGCTGACACAGCAGTACTTCGCACCCGGCGAGGCACGGCAGATCCTGTCGCTCCCGGACGCCGAGCAGGCCCAGGCCTTCCTGACCTGCTGGACCCGCAAGGAAGCCTATCTCAAAGCAACGGGCAGCGGCCTTTCGACCCCGCTCGACAGTTTCGAGGTCTCAGCCCTGCCCGGCTCAGCGCCGCGGCTGCTTACCGTCGCCGGCGACGCACAGGCGGCGAACCGCTGGCGCTTCGTTGACCTGGGCGACGAGACCTACGCCGCCACACTCGCTGTCGAAACCCTCGATATCAAAGTGACGAAGCACGACTTCCTTGCGTTCGCCAACTGACTATCGGCGTCAGCCCGCGCTACGGGTGGCGCCGGTGCCACGCACCACGGGGATCCAGATCTCCCTCTGCCGCGCATAGTAGGCATCGACTTCCTGGGGCGTCTTGCTCGGCGGCACGATCGAGCCGAGATCGACGAGCTGGCTGCGGATCGAATCCGACTGGACGATGGTGTTGACCGCTTCATTGAGCTGCACCACGATTTCCTCAGGCGTGTCCGCCGGCGCCGCAAAGGTGTTCCAGGTCTGCGATACGAAACCGGGCAGGCCCGCTTCCGATACGGTCGGCAGATCCGGCATGGCCACAAGGCGTTCGGGCGCCGATACGCCAAGGCCGCGGACGGCACCGTCACGCACCTGGGGCACCGCCGTCAGGGAAGGATTGAAAACAAAGCTCAAGCGGCCGGCGATCAGGTCGCGCAGCGCTTCACCGCTTTTCGGATAGGGAACATGAACCACATCGAGACCAAGCTCCGACAGGAAAAGGGCGCCGGTGATGTGGGTGGTCGTGCCGGTCGGGCCCGACCCATACTGAAAGTCCGCCGGTGCCGCACGCAGACGCGCAATGAATTCCTCAAGATTACCCGCCGGATCGTCATTATTCACACACATAACCATCGGAACTTCGTTCATCATGGCGACGCCACGCAGTCTGGTGGTGATGTCGACCGGCAGCGGATCGAACAGCGCGATGTTGTGCACGAGCTGGGATGAGGTGCCGACGAGGAAGGTGTAGCCGTCCGCATCGGCCCGGCTGACAGCCTCCGTCGCCTGCATGCCGGAGGCCGCCGAGAGGTTCTCGACGACGATGCTCTGCCCCAGCGCCGTCTCAAGTTCGGCGGCGACAATACGCGTCACGACGTCGGCATTGCCGCCGGCACCGGAAGCGACCACCAGACGAATGGGGCCTGCCTTCGGCCAGTCGTTGGCAAAGCTGAACCGTGAAGAAGTGATCACCAAGGGGGCTGCCAGGGCGGAGCCGACCAACGCGCGTCTCGTAATCATGGGACAATCCTTTGTTCGCTGTGGAAAGGCCCACCGTATCCAGCGACGGCAAACCGGGAGAGTACGAGAAAACTGGATATTGCAAATGAGAATCACTGTCAATAAAACTGCAAGTCGTTCTTTATTTTAGAGAATCCTTAATCGTGAGATCGCGCTCTTCCCTGTTTTCCGCTCTCAAAGCCCCGGCCGTCCTGGCGGCGCTGGGCTTGGCGATGATGCTGCTGGCTTATACCCAGCCAGCCTGGATTGACGGCAGGGTTGGGCCGGGCCTCTTTGCCCAGTGGCTGTCCAAAGGGGTTGTCGCGCTGTCGCTGCTGTGGGCGGCCCTGGCTGCTTTAAATCCCGTAACAGGGCGCGGCGAAGGAGAACTCACCCCCTCATCCAAGCCCCTTGGACCGGGCCTCGCGCTGTTGGGCGGCGTTCTCGTCTTCGTTCTGCTGCTGCCATTCACCGGCCTCGTCGTCGCCTGCACCGCAACGGCGCTCATCACCGGCTGGGGCGCCCGCGATCGCCATTGGCGGGCTCTTGCCTTATCGGGCTTGTTCGCCGGGGCAGCGACACTTGCCGTCGGCCTGACGCTGTTGCCGCCCGCGACCCGCCTCTGGCCCTGGGCGGCTTTCTGAGATGAGCAATGTCGTGAGCTGGGCCGCTGATTTCGCAGACGTCTTGACGCTGCAGAACCTGCTGCTGTGCTTCACCGGCGCCCTCGTCGGCACCATCGTCGGCGTTCTGCCGGGGATCGGGCCGGCCGCCACCCTGGCCCTCCTGCTGCCGCTCACCTTTACGCTCGATCCCGCGGGCGCGCTGATCATGCTGGCGGCGATCTATTACGGGGCGCAGTACGGCAGCTCGACCACCGCCATCCTGTTGAACCTGCCCGGTGAATCCTCCGGCGTGGTGACCGCGCTCGACGGACATCGCATGGCCCTGGCCGGGCGCGCCGGGCCGGCCATCGCAATCGCCGCCCTGGCCTCGCTCTTCGCCGGTCTCGCCTCGGCCGTGTTCATCGCGCTGGTGGCCGGACCCATCGCCCAGTGGTCGTTGCTCATCGCGCCGGCGGGCCTCGCCGGCCTGATTGCCCTTGGGCTGTTCGCCGCCGCCATCATCGCACCTGGCAAACCGCTGGCGGCGCTGACCCTGATCCTCTTCGGCGCCTGCCTGGGCCTGGTCGGCACCGATTCAGGCGGTGGCAGGCCACGCTTCACCCTCGGCATCACCGAACTGCGCGACGGCATCGGGTTCATGCCCCTGGTCATGGGCCTCTTCGCCATCGCCGAACTCATCCGTGCCCTTGAAAGCGGCAGCCGGCCGCAACGCATCGCCCCGCTGGGCCTGCCATGGCCGACGCGGGCGGACCTCAAGGCCGCCCTTTTGCCGGCACTGCGCGGCACCGGCATCGGCAGCATTCTGGGTGTGATCCCCGGCGTCACCACCGTGATGTCAGCCCTCGCCGCCCGCGGCCTGGAACGTGCGTTCAAGACGCCGGACAAGCCGCTCGGCGAAGGGGCCGTCGCCGGCGTTTCCGCGCCGGAGGCGGCCAACAACGCCTCCGCACAGAGCGCCCTGATCCCGCTCTTGACCCTCGGCCTTCCGGGCAACCCGGTGATTGCGGTCCTGGCCGGAGCTTTGATGATCCACGGCATCGCACCGGGACCGAGCTTCATCGACAGCAACCCAGACCTCTTCGCGGCGCTGATCGCCAGCCTGGTCGTCGGCAACGTGATCC
Source organism: Pelagibius sp. (assembly GCA_028280305.1). Classification (GTDB taxonomy): domain Bacteria; phylum Pseudomonadota; class Alphaproteobacteria; order Kiloniellales; family Kiloniellaceae; genus Pelagibius. The sequence goes on from JANQMC010000095.1 coordinate 12,044, forward strand.
TCGTCGTCTTGAACCTGCCGCTCGCCGGGCTCTGGGCATCGCTGTTGCGCGTGCCTTTTCCGAAACTGGTGCCGCTTATCATCGTCTTCAGCCTGATCGGCGTCTACTCGGTGCAGAACTCGCTTTTCGATGTCTGGCTGATGCTGGCCTTCGGCGCGCTCGGTTGGCTGTTGGTGCGGCTTGGCCTTGAACCCACGCCGATCGTGCTGGGCTTTATCCTGGGACCGGCCTTCGAGGAATACCTGCGCCGCACCCTGCTTTTCTCACGCGGCGATCCCTCGGTCTTCTTCAGCGATCCGGTGAGCCTGACCAGCATCGCCATCATCGTCTGTGCAACCGCGTTCCTGATCCTGCGCCGCAGGTACAGGCAGTAAAGGCTACTTCCTCTTGCGCTCAGCTATCCGAAAGATCTGGGACGCCTCAGTGCCCCCACTGTCGCTACCTCAGTGATGGAATGCCGAACTCGCCGTCGAACAGACTGTCAAAAGTCCACTCGTATTTCAGGTTTGCACCCGAAAGACCCGAGCCGGGCTTCGGCGAATTTCCGCTAAATCACTGGAAAGAATGGTGGGCGTACCTGGGATTGAACCAGGGACCTCCTCGATGTCAACGAGGCGCTCTCCCGCTGAGCTATACGCCCTTTTTTTGCCTGCCCAGCACCCCGGCGACCGGGCCGCCCTGGGCACCTTCGGACCCGGCTTTCTTCGGCGCGTCTGCCGAAGAGGGGGCGAAGTACCATCATCCCCCGGCTTTTTCAAGCGCCGCCTGCCTTCTCAGGCCTACCTATTTTTAGTGCCGTTCAGGCGGTCAGCATGGATTCCACCTCTTCCACTAGATGACGCAGGTGAAAGGGCTTTGAGAGGATGCGGGCGCCGCGGGGGGTCTGTTCGCGGTTTTTCAAGGCCACAGCCGCAAATCCGGTGATGAACATGACCCGCAGGCCCGGTTGCAGCTTGGCCGCCTGGCGGGCCAGTTCAATGCCGTCGAGCCCCGGCATCACGACGTCCGCCAGCAGCAGGTCCGCGTGGAAGCCGTCCAGGGCCTTGATCGCGTCCAGCCCGTCCCCCACGGCGACCACGTGATGGCCGGCCTTGCGGAGCGCCTTGGCCAGGAACTCCCGCATCGAGCCGTCGTCTTCTGCAAGAAGGATTTGCGCCATGACCCTGTTCTGGTTTGTCGCGCCGGGAAAGCCGTTAACCACCTGCCCGGCAAGAGAAACGAATCCGCCAGGGCCAGTGAAACTATAATACCACGCTGGTACCAAGCAGAGCTTAATGTCAGGATGCCCCACAGGAAAGCCGCCATTGATCAGCAGGGCCCTTACGGTGCAAGCTTGCGACGGGAGGCCGGCTCTGCGACGCCCGGGAACACAATGGAAACAAGCGCTTTAAAACTATGGATGCCTTAGCGCCGACTGCCCGAGCGGGCCAATTCCACCCGGCGGACGAGACCCACGAGATCCTTTGGCCGACACAGCAGAGCCTGCCGCTGGTCTTCGCCTCGCCGCACAGCGGCTGCGACTATTCGCCGGCGTTTCTGGCGTCTTCGCGCCTGGACCCGGTCAGCCTGCGGCAGTCGGAGGACAGCTTCGTTCAGGAGATCTTCGCCTGCGCGCCGGAGATGGGCGCCCCGCTGATCCACGCCCTGTTTCCCCGCGCCTTTGTCGACCCCAACCGCGAGCCCTATGAGCTGGACCCGGCGGTCTTCAAAGACAAACTGCCGGCCTATGCCAACACCCGCTCACCGCGGGTTGCGGCGGGGCTGGGCACCATCGCGCGGGTCGTGGCGAACGGCGCCGATATCTACAAGGACAAGCTGAGTCTGGAGGAAGGGCTGGAGCGGATCCGCACCTGCTACTGGCCCTATCACGAGGCGCTGCGCGCGCTGGTCGAACAAACCAAGGAGCGTTTCGGGTACTGCATTCTGGTCGATTGTCACTCCATGCCGTCGGTGGGCAAGCCGGAGCAGGGTCGCTGCGCGACCAGCCGCGTTGCCTTTGTGCTGGGTGACTGCCACGGGACAAGCTGCAATCCGGCCGTTACAGCCTCGGTCGAGAATACGCTGGCGGGCAAGAGCTATCGGGTTGTGCGCAACAGCCCTTATGCCGGCGGCTTCGTCACCCGGCACTACGGCCGTCCGGAGGCCAACATCCACAGCCTGCAGATTGAAATCAACCGCCAGATCTATATGGACGAGTCGCGCATGGAACGGCGCCCCGCGCTGAACGCCCTGGCGCATGACATGCGCGATGTCGTGGCCGCCCTGGGCGCCCTCGGCCCCAAACAACTGCGCTCCACAAAGGGATGACGGTGGCGCCGCGAGAGGACGCCGGCGTCCTGTTGCGCGACGCCGATCCCGACGACTGCCCGCAGATCCAGGCACTCTATGCGGACCACGTGATCCACGGCCTTGCCTCTTTCGAAGAAGTTCCACCCGATCTTACGGAGATGGAGCGCCGCCTCCAGGCAGCGCAGTCGAGGGGCCTGCCCTACCTGGTCGCCGAAACGGCGGAAAACAGCGGCGAGTTGATTGGTTTTGCCTCCGCCGGCCCCTACCGCACGCGCCCGGCCTATCGCTTTGCTCTGGAAAATACCGTCTATGTGCGCCGCGACCAGGGCGGGCGCGGGATCGGCAGTCTGCTGCTCGGCACCCTGATAGAGCGCTGTGAGAACCTGGGGTACCGGCAGATGATCGCCGTTATCGGGGACAGTGCCAATGAAGCCTCGATCAGGCTGCACCGGCGACACGGTTTTCAGCAGATGGGGTGCCTGCGCGCGATCGGCTTCAAGCACGGCCGCTGGCTCGATTCCGTCCTGATGCAGCGGCCCTTGGGTCAGGGCGACGGCACACTCCCAGCGTCCTAGCCTTTTCCGACCCAAAAAAAGGGACGCGACAAGCGCGGCCCAAGGTTAGGGAGGAAATGCCCTATGGAACTGCGATAGGGCCCGCCGAAGCGTTCCCATATCGCAGTGCACAATATGCGCGCGCCGGCAGATGATTTCAACTTCATTTTGAGCAATTCATTGATTTACATATAAGTTTCGCAATTCAACAACGCAGCGCTTAATCAGTTTTCGCTACTTCTTTTGCGTCGCACAAAAAAATCCCAGTTTTCCGGGCCCGGGCCTGCCTCGGCTCCTTCCGGGGACGCTACTTGGCACGCCTGTTGCTCTTCTCCTGGTATGAAAAAGCACGATCCAAACGAGCCTGCAGGCGCTCTGAACCTGACCGCAGCGGCGATTCTGGCTCTGGCGCTGTTCGCCCTTGCCGGGTCTCTTACCCCCGCACATGCAGGCGAAAGCATTGATAATCCTTGGAATCTTTGCCAAGCGAGCACCCGCGCAGCGGAGCAGGCCCATGATCTGCCGCCTCTGCTGATGGCCGCCATCGCCAAGACCGAATCGGGGCGCTGGAACCGGGAGACCTCGGAATTACTTGCCTGGCCCTGGACGGTTATGGCCGAGGGAAAGGGGCGATTTCTGCCCAGCAAGCAGGCGGCGATTGAAACGGTCGAGGCTCTACAAGCGCGGGGCGTGCGCAACATCGACGTCGGCTGCATGCAGGTGAACCTCTACCACCACCCCGAAGCCTTCGAGAATCTGGAAGCCGCTTTCGATCCCGCCCGCAATACGGCCTACGCCGCCGCCTTTCTGGCCGGGCTGCGCGAAGAGGCACGTTCCTGGACTCGTGCGGTGGGCCACTATCATTCCCGCACCATCCTGCGCGCCAACGGCTATCGCGCCAAGGTCTTCAAAGCCTGGCGCGCCGAGCGGCACCGCGCCAACCGGGAACGCCAGGCGGCGCTGAAGGCAGCGCGCGAAGCAGCCAGAAGCAAGAGCTGACGCCCAGCTTGCCATCACCGCCCCGCCCCCGCTAACTACCCGACAGGGAAAAGCGCGGCAGGGGAGCAAAAGGTGATCGATCTTGCAAAGGTCCGGGCTGACACGGCGGCCTGTAAAAATGTACTGCATCTCAACAACGCCGGCGCGGCGCTGATGCCCGACGCCGTCGTGGTGCGCCAACTGGCCCATATCCACCGCGAGGCGGAGATCGGCGGTTACGAAGCGGCAAGAGAAGCGGCCGACGAAATCGACTTGGTCTACAACAGTATCGCGCGCCTGCTGAACGCTGCACCGGATGAAATCGCCCTAATGGAGAACGCAACGGCGGCCTGGAACGCCGCCTTCTTCGCTTTCGACTTCCAGCCCGGCGACCGCCTGCTGACCGGCGAGGCGGAATATGCCAGCAACTATCTGAACTACCTGAAGCTGGCGCGAACGAAAGGCCTGGTGGTGGAAACCATCCCCTCCACTGCGGAGGGCGAACTTTCGATCCCGGACCTGGAGGCAGCCTGCGCCAAGCCCGGCGTGAAGCTGATTGCCGTTACCCATGTGCCGACCAACGGCGGCCTGGTAAACCCGGCGGAAGAGATCGGCCGGGTGGCGCGCGCGCACAACATTCCCTTCCTGCTCGATGCCTGTCAGTCGGCCGGGCAGATCGATCTGGATGTGGAAAAGCTCGGCTGCGACCTGCTCTCCGTCACCGGACGCAAGTACCTGCGCGGACCGCGCGGCAGCGGCTTCCTCTATGTCAGGCGCGGCTTCCTGGACCAGATCGAACCGCCGAGCCTGGATCTGCGCGCCGCCAGATGGGTGGCGGCTGACCGTTACGAGCTGCGGCCCGACGCCAGGCGCTTTGAAAACTGGGAGTACAACTACGCCGCCGTGCTGGGACTCGGCACCGCCGTCGACTATGCGCTTGCCCTCGGCCTGCCGGAGATCGAGGCACGGGTCGGCGCCTTGGCCAGCGGCCTGCGCGAACGGCTCGCCGCCCTTCCCGGCATCGCGGTCGAAGACATCGGCCAGCGGCGCTGTGGCATCTGCACCTTTCAGGCCGAAGGAATGGAAGCCGTTGAAATCTGGGAACGGCTCAGCGCCCAAAGCATCAACACCTCGGTCAGCGACCCGAACTCGACGCTGCTGGACGCGACCAAAAGGCGCCTGCCCGATCTCCTCCGCGCCTCCGTCCACTACTACAACAGCGAGGAAGAACTGGATCGCTTCGCCGAAGCGGTGGTATCGATCACCGCAACCTAGCGCTTCGGAGCATCGAAAAAGTCGACCGGCATCATCAGCTTGTTGGTCTGAGAGATGAGGGCGCCCAGCTCCGCCGAGCGCTTGAGATAGTCCTGCCAGTCGGGATCGGCCTGCATGGCGGCGCGCTTCTTCTCCCGGTCGCCGGCATTCTCGTAGACCCAGATATGGACATACTCGTTGGGATCGCCGGTCTCGGTGCGCAGATAGGCCAGTGGCTCCCCAAGGTGGCGGGTCTGCGCCGGCTTGCCGTAACGCTCATAGAGATCGAAGTGAGCCTTCAGGGTATTGGGCTTCACCTTGTAGGTACGCACGTCCAAAAGCATTTCTATCCTCGTTGTGATTCGCGGTTGTTTGAATGACAGCGGGTTGTCGTCAGACCCACTCCACCTCGCCCTGCATGGCGAGGTATCCGTCGGGATCGGTGACCCAAAGATCGGCGTGCTTGGAATCCTGGTCGGGCGCACCGCAGACGGTGAAAGGTTTCAGGTCGAAGATCGGGCGGAGGGCGCGGAAAGCAAAACGGGTGACCCGTGCCGCCGGCAACTCACGCCGCACAAGCCCGACCATAAGGGTCGCCAGCAGCGGCCCGTGAACGATGAGGCCGGGATAGCCCTCCTCCTCCGTCGCATAGGGCTGGTCGTAGTGGATGCGGTGGCCGTTGAAGGTCAGCGCCGAGTAGCGGAACAGCAGCACCGGCGAAGGGGAGACCGTCTGGACCCAGCTTCCGTTCGCGGGGGCAGGCTTACCCGGCGGCAACACCGTTCCCGCAGCCGCCGCCTCGCGATAAACAATGTCGTGCTCCTCGACAATGCAGGGCTCCGCGCCGTCGGACAGCACGTGCTCGACGGTAACAAAGGCCAAGGGTCCGCTGCGCCCGGTCTTCTGCGCCACCGTTTTGATGGTCGACCGCCGCGTAACCGGGGCGCCGAGAGTAATCGGCCTGGAAAAGGCGACCCGGCTGCCGGCCCACATGCGCCGCGGCAGATCGATGGGCGGCAGAAATTCACCGCGTGCCGCATGGCCGTCCGGGCCCAGGCCGGCGGTCGGCGCCAGCGACCAGAAATAGGCCCAATGCCAGAGCGGCGGCAGCGCCGCTCCAGGCTCCAGCATCGCGTCTGGATCACCCCCAGAGTCGTCCAGAGTCGCCTGCAAGGCCCGCGCCCGGTTGAGGTCCAGGTTGTCGCGGGCCTCTTCCCGGCGGCCGACCCAATCGGACCAATCGTCCCGGGTTCCGCTCATGCGCCGAACTCCTGCCGCAGCGCCGCACCCTGCGCATCCAGCGCGGGAACGCTGCCAAGGTCCGGGGCGACGCCGCGCTCCTCCACCGGCGGCGCCACCAGTTCGATCGGGCCTGCGGGGGTTTCGACCGTCACCCGACGCAACTGCGGATGAGCGCTCAGGTCGGCCGGACTGTTCACCGACCCAAAGGCGATGTCGGCGGCCTCCAGAAGCGCCACGACCGCCGCCCTGTCACGTGCCTTGAAGCAGCGCTCGATCTCCCGGTCGAGGGCGCCGCGGTTCTCGACTCGCGCGGTGTTGTCGTGAAAACGGGGATCGTCGACCAACCCCGGCTGTTTCAGGACCTGCCCGGCGAAGCGGACCCATTCCCGCTCGTTCTGAATGCAGATGACGATCTCCTGATCCTCTGAGTCTTCCCGGCGCGCGCAGGAATAGACACCATAGGGCGCGATGCTTGGGTGGTTCAGCCCCACCCTCTGCGGGGCGCCGGGACCGTAGTCGTTGTGCAGCAGGGGCACGGTCATCCAGTCCGCCATGCCGCTGAAGAGGGAGGCGGCCAGCCTCGCCCCCTGCCCCGTTCGCCCGCGGCTCAGCAGCGCTTCCAGAATGGCCTGATAGGCATACATGCCGCAGGCGATGTCGCAGACCGAAACCCCGACACGCCCCGGCCCCTCCGGCCGTCCGGTGATCGACGCCAGACCGCTCTCCGCCTGCACCAGCAGGTCGTAAGCTTTCATCTGCGCATAGGGACCGCTTTCCCCGTAGCCGGAGATATCGCAGGTGATGAGCCGCGGATCGGCCTGGCGCAACCTCTCGGAACCCAAGCCGAGGCGTTGCACCGCACCGGGGGCAAGATTCTGAATGAAGACGTCTGCCTTGGCGATCATACGTTGCACCAGCGCCAGGTCGCCGGCTGTCTTCAGGTCGACGGCGATGGATTCCTTGCCCCGGTTCAGCCAGACGAAATAGGCGCTCTCCCCCTTGGCGGCGCGGTCGTAAGCGCGGGCGAAGTCGCCCTCGGGCCGCTCCAGCTTGATAACCCGTGCCCCGGCATCGGCGAGACGGCAGGAACAGTAGGGCGCCGCCACCGCCTGTTCCAAGCTGACGACGATCAATCCATCCAGGGGCTTGGTCATGGCGGATCCGGCGGGACGTAGGTGGACTGGACACTGGACCGCTGCGCAACCCGCTGCCACCATGCCACCAGACTCGGCTGCGCCTGAAGCAATTGCTGTCCCTCCGGTGCCTCCAGAAAATACTGGAACATGGGCACCGCGTGGGCATCGGCACGGCTGAAGGCGGGCCCTGCCAGATAGGGCTGATCGCCGATCAGACCGGCCAGCGCGGCGAGACAGCGCTCGGCCTTGGGCAGAGCTGCGGCAATGGCCGCCTCATCCGCCTCGCCGCCGCGCGGGCGCTCAATGCTCTCGATGAAGATCTGCCGGACCATCGGCCAGTAGCCTTGACCGTCGAGCACCGAGATCACCTGCTCCATGCGGGCCCGGCCGCGCGGATCATCGGGCTGCAAGGCCGGGCCGTCGAAAGCCTCGTCGATGTAGCGGGTGATGGCGCGCGCCTCATAGAGCCGGAACTCGTCATGCTCGAAGGCCGGCACCAAGCCGAAAGGCTGCCGCTCGAGCCAGTCGTCGGGCCAGTCGGCCCGATCGAACACATCGAAAGTGACCTGATCGTAGGCGACGGCTTTTTCGATCAGGGTGATTCGCACGATACGGACATAGACACTATAGAGGGGGCCGAGCAAAACGGGCTTCATCGTCATTCTCTTGTGCCGACTAATAGCTGCGGGGCATGCCGAGCACATGCTCGGCCAGATAGGCGAGGATCAGGTTGGTGGAGACCGGCGCCACCTGATAGAGCCGGGTCTCGCGGTATTTGCGCTCGACATCATATTCTTCGGCGAAGCCAAACCCGCCATGTGTCTGCAGGCAGGCCTCCGCCGCTGCCCAGGCCGCTTCGGAGGCCAGCAGCTTGGCCATGTTGGCCTCCTTGCCGCAGCGCTGGCCTGCATCAAAAAGACTGGCCGCCTGCGCCACCATCAGGGCCGCCGCTTCGGACTGGGCATAGGCGCGGGCGATGGGGAACTGCACCCCCTGGTTCTGTCCGATGGGCCGCCCGAAAACCTGCCGCTCGCTGGCATAGGCACCGGCCTTGGCGATGAACCAGCGGGCATCGCCGATGCATTCCGAGGCGATCAGAATGCGCTCGGCATTCATGCCGTCGAGGATGTAGCGGAAACCCCGGCCCTCCTCCCCGATCAGGTTCTCCGCCGGCACTTCCAGGTTGTCGAAAAAGACCTCGGTCGCGGCGTGGTTCATCATGGCGCGGATCGGCTTGATGGTGATGCCCCTGCCGGCGGCTTCGCGCAGATCGACCAGGAAGACCGAGAGCCCCTCACCCTTCTTCTTCACCTGCTCCTTCGGTGTCGTGCGGGCCAGCAGCAGCATGAGATCGGAGTGTTCGGCCCGGCTGGTCCAGACCTTCTGTCCGTTTACGATGTAACGTCCGCCATCGCGCCTTGCCGTGGTGGCGAGGCTCAGGGTGTCGGTGCCGCTGGTCGGCTCGGTCACGCCGAAAGCCTGCAGCCGCAGCGTTCCCTCGGCGATCCCCGGCAGCCAGCGCTGCTTTTGTTCCGCACTGCCGTGCTTCAGCAGGGTGCCCATGGTATACATCTGCGCGTGACAGGCAGCGCCGTTGCAACCGGCCTTGTGGATTTCCTCCAGAATCGCCGCGGCCGCGGAAAGGGGCAGACCGCTGCCGCCGTAGTCTTCGGGGATCAGGGCTGCGAGATAACCCGCCTCGGTCAGCGCCTTCACAAAGGCCTCGGGATAGGCGCGCTCGGCATCCAGTTCGCGCCAATAGCTGCCGGGAAAGCCGGCGCAAAGTGCACGCAGACTCTGCCGGATCTCGGGGAAGGTTTCTTCTTGCTCGGTCATCGGGCCGACAGCCTAAAGCATCGCCGCCAGCCTGCAAGGCCGGCGGCCCAATGCGGCAAGCCCGACGACTATCCGCGGATGTGATATCCACCATCGATGTAATGAACGCCGCCGGTGAGGTTCGATGCTTCCGGACTGGCCAGAAATGCAGCATAAGCGCCGATATCAGCAACACTCACCAGTTCGCCGGTCGGTGCCTGCGCCGCAGCCCGGGCGAGAAGTTCGTCGAATCTGTCGATCCCCGAAGCGGCGCGGGTTTTCAATGGACCGGGAGAAAGTGCATGGACGGAGACCTTCTTAGGCCCCAACTCCGCCGCCATGTAACGGGTCACCGACTCCAGCGCCGCCTTTACCGGACCCATGATATTGTAGTTGTCGACCACTTTTTCCGAACCGTAGAAGGAAACCGTCATGCAGGTGCCGCCTGCCGGCATCATGGCCTCTGCGCCACGGACCATGCGAATGAAGGAATGGACTGAGATATCCATGGCAGTGGTAAATCCGTCGCGTGAGCAGTCGACAACCCGGTTGTGCAAGTCTTCACGCGGGCAATAGGCAACGGAATGCAGGCAGACATCCAGGCCGCCCCAGACTTGGCCAATGGCATCGAAGAGCTGAGCGAACTGCCCGTCCTCACGAACATCCAAAGGCAGACAGATTTCAGCATCCAACGCTTCGGCGATGGGGCGGACATAGGGTTCCGCCTTTGTGTTCAGGTAAGTAATGGCAAGCCGCGCGCCCTGCTCGTGAAAAGCCTTGGCGCAGCCATAGGCAATCGAGTCCTCGTTTGCGATTCCGATCACCAAAGCCTTTTTACCCTGTAACGAAAACACAGCCTCTCCTCTGAAAATCGATACCAATAAACATAGCGGCCAAGCATGACAGAGAGGTGTCAGTTATCTGGCACCAACCTGCCGGGAGCCCCGGAGGAAGCGCTGGCCGAACCCCCGTGGCAGCGCCTAGACTGTGCCCGGCCAAAACAAGAAAGACATGATGCCTGAAGTTCCCTTGATGAAACATACAGCCGTGCTGCGCGAGCATGTCAAGCTGGCCGGCGCAAAGATCGCCGATGTCGGCTGCGGTGACGGCGGCCTGGTGCGGGCGATGACCCGGGCCGGTGCGACCGTCGTGGGCATCGAGCCCGGCGCGCAGCAACTGGCCCGCGCCATGGCGGCGGAGCCCGCCGGTGACGAAACCTATCTCTGCGCCTACGGCGAGGCCCTGCCGCTGCCCGATGGCAGCCTTGACGGGCTGGTCTTCTTCAACTCCCTGCACCATGTGCCGGTCGAGGTGCAGGGCGCGGCCCTGGCGGAAGCGGCGCGGGTTGTCCGCTCCGGCGGCTGGATCTATGTCCAGGAACCTCTGGCCGAGGGCGCCTTCTTCGAGATGGTGAAACCGATCGAGGACGAAACCCTGGTGCGCGCCAAGGCTTACGATGCGGTGAAGCAGGCCTGCAGCGGCGAAAGCCTGGCGGAGCAGGAGGAATTCGTCTATCGGGCGCCCCACCGCCTGCCCTCTTTCAAGGCGTTCCGCGACGGGTTGGTCTCCGTCGATCCGGCCCGCCGCGTGGCGGTCGAGGCGCGCGAGGAGTCGTTGCGGCAGGCCTTTATGGCGGCGGCGGAACAGCGCGACGACGCTTTCTGGTTCGAGATACCAAGCCGTCTGAACCTTCTGCAGCGAACCTAGACTATGGGCGTACGCTACATCTCCAAGCACGATTCGCCGGACGATCCCGGTGGCATGATTCGGGAAGTCCTTGAAATGGGCGAAGCCTTTCCCGGCCCGGCGGAAGACGTGGTGCTCGCCTGGGTTCTGCGCCTGGGCGAAGGGCGCGACCCCGCCCAGGCGGCGCGGCGTCTGATCGACGACTACAGACTGAAAGAAGAGCCGCAGCCCGGCGGCGCCTGCGGACGCGTTATCGAGATGCTGAAAGAAACCGCCTCCTATCCTGCAGACCGCATGACCCGGCATGTCTGTCAGCCGCGGCGGCGCGGCGGCTGGCGGCGCAACAGAAGCTGAGAAACCCGGCACAAGGCATGAACCCAAGGATCATCGACAACCGTTCGGCAAGGCGCCTCTTCCTGCAGCGCCAGGGACTCTGCGAACAGCCGTACCGCAAGATCGGCGATTCGGATTTGCTCTCGCTGATCGACAAGCTCGGCTTCGTCCAGGTCGACTCGATACAGACCGTGGAGCGCGCCCACCACATGATCCTTTTCGCGCGCAATCAGACCTACCGGCATAAACAACTCAGCCGGTTGATCGAGAAAGAGGCCGCGCTGTTCGAGAACTGGACTCACGACGCCTCGGTCATTCCCAGCCGCTTCTTCCCCTATTGGAAGCGGCGCTTCGCGGTCCGGGGAGAGACGCTCCGGCAGCGCTGGGGGAAGACTCGGCGCGGTGACTTCGAAAGCGAAGTGGAGACTGTGCTTCAGCATATCCGCGAGAACGGCCCGGCCCTCGCCCGCGACCTGGGCAACGAAGACCCCAAGACGGCGAAGGGCAGCAGCGGCTGGTGGGATTGGCATCCCTCCAAGACCGCTTTGGAGTATCTCTGGCACAGCGGACAGCTCGCGGTGACGGCCCGCAGCGGCTTCCAGAAAGTCTACGATCTGACCGAGCGGGTTATCCCGGACGAACACCGCAGCGCCGAGCCGACGGCGGCGGAAACGGTCGACTGGGCCTGCCGTGCCGCTCTCGACCGGCTGGGGCTCGCCACCTCCGGTGAAATCGCTGCCTTTTGGGATCTGGTCTCCGCCGAAGAAGCCAAAGCCTGGTGCCTGGCACGCAAAGGTGGGGAGCTGGAGGAAGTTCTTGTCGAGAACGCCAGGACGAAAGGAAACGGGCGGCCCCGCACCGCCTACTGCTGGGCCGCCACCGACCCCTTGAAAGACCTGCCGGAGGTGCCGAAGCGCCTGCGAGTCCTCAGCCCCTTCGATCCGCTGATCCGCGACCGCAAGCGAATCGAACGTCTCTTCGGTTTCCACTACCGGATCGAGGTCTTCGTGCCGGCGGCCAAGCGCCGCTACGGCTACTATGTCTTCCCGCTGCTGGAGGGCGAGCGGCTGATCGGACGCATCGATATGAAGCACGAGCGCGACAGCGGCCTGCTGCGGGTGAAAGGCCTCTGGCTGGAGCCCAAGGTAAAGCTGTCCAAGGCACGAAAAGACCGTCTGGAAGCCGAACTGGAACGTCAACGCCGCTTCACCGGCGCCGAGCGTGTGGCCTTCGATAAAGGTTGGAAAAAGGACGCGTCCTAAGCCGCCGTCGCCTGACGCCCGTGGCGCATCATGGTCCGGGTCAGCCAATAGAGCACTACCGCATTCAGGACATGCCAGAAGTAGTGCGTGCCGATGGGCAGCACCTCGCAAAGCGGTAAATCGATGGTACGCAACGAAAGAGAGGTCGCGAAAACCCCGGCCGTAATCAAGATTGGCAGACCGGCAGGATGCCCGCGGCGGAAATGAAGGAAACCGCCAACAAGGATCATGGCTGCCAGGGCGACGGCATAGGTCGAGACGCTGAAGCCGAAAAGAAGCGGCATGGCGATCACCAGAGCGAGCACGACGAGCAGGATCAGCAGGCAAGCCTGGAGCGGCAGCATGACGAGCCGGCGCAGAGCCAGGTACATGTAGAGCAGAATGAAAGCGGCAATGGGGATGACATCAGCCAGCATGGACCAGACGACCGCAAAGGTGTGGAACAGGCCGCTGCCGACCCCGATGAAGAAGACCAATCCGATCAGCGCGGCAATGGCCGGGTCGCTGCGCAGGGTGGCCCCCTCCCGGCGGAACGCGACGACCAGCAGCCCGCCCGCAAGGATGAATGCCAGATTCGAAACGGCATTCAGTGGCTCGGCCCAGAATTCCGGCCCGACCCTTTCGCAATAGATATCAATGTGGCGGTGCATCATGTTGGGAGCAGCTTACCGTCTCGCTCCCGTCAATCAACGCAGCATGAAAACCGATGGAGACGAGATCGTAGCCCTGGTGCAAACGCAGCGGTAAGTCTAATCGAATAATAAAGAAGAGATTTGACAATATAGCTATTTTAGATACTTGAAGCTACGCCTCATCCCCTTGCCTTTCTCTTCGGCGATCTATCGAACTTAACAATTCAGCAACATCGCCGCTGATATGAACGCATAAGCAAACAGCGGAGACTTACTTTCAACTCTGCCGCTGTGGGCTGCCAAGCTGGGTAGGAGTAGCGGATGATACAGGTAGTTGTTTTGGCCGGTTTACTGGCGGCTGCGGCCTTTGCGGGCGCCGTAAGTGCCACGGCATCACAGGACACCGGGGGCCAAGACAGCATCGATTTGGAGGCGCTCAGAAGCCTCTACAAGCGCCCGACGGCCATTCCCTTTCCCGAAAGTGCGCCCTACTCGCCGCAACTCGCAACGCTCGGCAAGATGCTGTTCTTCGATCCGCGCCTCTCCGGCGCCAAGAACATGAACTGCGCGAGCTGCCACAATCCCTCCTTCGGCTACGAGGCGCCGGTCGAACTGGCGGTGGGCGGCCTCAACGAACCGCTCAGCCGTCACGCGCCGACCACCTTGAACATGGCCTGGGTCACGCCGCTGTTCTGGGACGGCAGAGCCGCCGACCTGGAAGAACAGGCCGCCGGCCCCATCACGGCGCCGGTGGAAATGAACGGCAAGTTCGACGAGATCATCGCCACGCTTTCCGACATTGCCGAGTATCGGACCTGGTTCGAGCGCCTGTTTCCGGGAACCGGCGTCAGCCGCGAAACAATCCTGACCGCCATTGCCACTTACGAGCGGACCATCGTGTCGGGCTGGGCACCCTTCGACCGCTGGATCGATGGCGACGAGGGCGCCATGAGCGCGGCTGCGGTCAATGGTTTTCGCCTGTTCAATGGAAAGGCGAACTGTGCCGTCTGTCACACCGGCTGGAACTTCACCGACAACCGCTTCCACGACATCGGCCTCTATACGGACGACATCGGCCGCGCCGCAGTCGATGATTCGATGCCCGGCAACCGCCATGCTTTCAAGACTCCCGGCCTGCGCGACCTGACCTATCGGGCACCCTTCATGCACAACGGTTCGGTGGCTGATCTGGAAGACGTCATCCGGCACTACGAGTCCGGCGGTGCCGTGAGGCCGTCGCGCTCCGAGCACATGATTCCCTTTGAACTGAGTGATCGGGAGCGAGATGACCTTCTCGCCTTTTTGCAGGCACTCACCGCCGAGGTCTCGGAAACGCCGATGCCCAATCTTCCCAATTGAAGCACTTAGCGAAACAACGCAGCTGAATCACAAGTACCGGGGGCCGACCATGTCGATCAGAACAAAAATATTCCTGCCGTTGCTGAGTGCACTGCTCTTCGCCCTCTTCCTGGCCGGCTTCATCGCCTTCCAGGCGAAGATGGAGCAGACCAAAGTCGAGGCGATCATCGGCAATGCCCTCTCGGTCAATCAGAGCGCCCAAGCGACGCTGCGCCACTTCGAGGGAGCGAACGCGGTGGTCGAGCGGGTCACCGCAATGACCTCGTTCATCGCACCCGAAGAGATCGAAACCGCATTCCGTGCGCAAGCAGCGCCACTGGGCGCCACCATCGCCAATCTGCCCGAGGCCGCGCTCTCGGAAGAGATGCGCGCAACGGCCACCGCTCTCAATCAGGCCTACCTTGCCTGGCGGAGCGATGCCGAGGTTGTCCTCGGCTTGAAGACGGCTTCCGAAATACCGACCGCGGAGCGTATGGAACGCCACCGCAGGGCCATGATGCTGGCCATCGATGAGGCCATCGCCCTGGCAGGCGAGGACGGTACCGGGCAAACCCTGGCCACAGGCATGGCCATGGATGCCGTCTTGCTCTTCAGCCTCGGCCTCGCCTTGGTCCTGACATGTCTGGGTATCGGCGGTGCGTTCTTGCTGGCCAGGGGCTTAAGCCGCCCGCTGGTCGACCTCGTCAGCAGTGCGGAGCGCCTAGCCGCAGGCGATACCTCGGTCCAATTCGCTCAGGCCGGCCGCAAGGACGAGATCGGCGCCGTTGCCCAGGCCATCGCCGGCTTTCGTGACGGCGTGGTCGAGCGCAGCAAGCTGGCGGAAAAAGCCGGAGAGGAACAGTCCGCCCGGGAAGCGCGTCAGCGCCGCATTGAAACGCTGATCGACGGCTTCAACGCACAGGCCTCTACCATCTTGAGTGCTGTCGACGAGAAGATGGCCGTCATGCAGGACACAGCCGCCAGCCTGACCGCCAGCGCCAAAGAGACTTCGGCACGCACCGGCGACGCCACACGTTCGTCCGGCACTGCCGCCGGCAACGTCGGCTCGGTGGCCTCTGCCGCCGAGGAACTGACGAGTTCAATCCAGGAAATCGCCGGCCAGATTTCCAGCACCTCCGACAGGATAAGGGCTGCCACCGAAAAGACGCGCCTGACCAACGAAAAGGTTACCGGCCTGTCCGAAGCCGCCGGGCGCATCGGCGACGTGGTGAAGCTGATCCAGGACATCGCCGAGCAGACGAACCTTCTGGCCCTCAACGCCACCATCGAAGCCGCCCGCGCCGGTGAAGCCGGCAAGGGCTTCGCCGTCGTCGCCAGCGAAGTGAAGGCCCTGGCGAATCAGACCGCCAGTGCCACAGATGAAATTTCCAACCAGATCGCCGGCATTCAGGGATCGACCGGCGAGGCCGTGGACGCCATCGTCGCCATTGCCGAGACGATGGAGGAAATCAACACCGCCGCCGGTTCGATTTCCTCGGCCATCGAGCATCAGGGCGAAGCGACCAAAGGCATCTGCGAGAATGTCGAACTGGCGTCCAGTTGCACCGGCGATGTCGACCGCAACATCGGCATGGTCTCCAACGCCGTCGCAACCACCGCCGACTCTGCCGATGCAGTGACAAAGAATGCCCATGACGTCCGCCAGCAGACTCATGCGCTGAAAAGCGAGGTCGAGCGCTTCCTGAGCGATGTTGCGGCTGCCTAAAACCGGCCTGTCTTTCAGGCAGCACGCCAACGGGTCAGGGCATAAAGCCCGAGACCGGCGAGCAATCCCCAAAAGGCGCTGCCCACCCCCAGGAAAGAAAGACCCGAGGCCGTGACGACAAAGGTCACCACCGCGGCCAGCCGATCCTCCGTCTCTTCCAAGGCGCCGGTCAGGGCCGACGCAAAGGGTCCGAGCAGGGCGAGCCCGGCAACCGCCAGGATCAGATAGGTCGGCAGGGCCAGCACGAAGACCGTAATGACCGGCGCAACCAAGCCAAAGAGGACATAGAAGATGCCGGAGACCAGGGCCGCCCAGTAACGGCGCTGCGGATCGGCATGGGCATCGGGACCGGCGCAGAGTGCCGCCGTGATCGCCGCCATGTTCACCGCATGCCCGCCAAAGGGCGCCGAGAGCAGGCTGAAGACCCCGGTCGCGGCGAAAAGCGGCCCTGGCGTCGGGTGGTAGCCATTCGCTTTCAGGACGGCAATGCCGGGAATGTTCTGCGAGGCCATGGTGACGATGAAAAGCGGGAGCGCGATACCGATTGCGGCCGCCAGCGAAAACTCGGGCACGACCAGCACCGGTTGGGGAATGAGATAAGCGGGCTCAAAGGGCGGCAGCTCGTTGGTCAAGAGGATCACAACGATGGTGACGACCAGGGCGGCGGGCACGGCATAGAGCCGCTTGAACCGCCAGACCAGGGCCCAGGTGAGAATGATGGGCAGGGCCAATGCGGGGCCCTCCGCGACCGCCTGCACCGGCGCCAGGCAGAAGGTGAGCATGACCCCCGCCAGCATGGCATTGGCCAGCGAGGCCGGGATTGCGGCAACCCAGCGCCCCAAGGGCTTCCAAAGGCCCGAGAGAACGATGAGAGCGGCACAGACCATGAAAGCGCCGACAGCGGCCGCGAAGCCACCCTGCAGCGGCCCGGTGGTCGCCAGCAGGGCCGCCCCCGGCGTCGACCAGGCAATGCTGACCGGCAGCTTTGTCTTGAGGCTGAGCAAGATCCCGCAGAGCCCCATGGCGAGGGACAAAGCCATAAGGCCGGAGGCCGCTTCGGCGGGGCTCGCGCCAATGCCGTCCAGCCCCTGCAACACCACCGCAAAGGAGCCGGCAAAGCCGATCAGCGCCGCCAGAAACCCGGCACTCGCCGCCTGCAGGGAGAAGTCACTGAACCGGCTCATGGATCCAGGGCCCTGTCAGCCCCACAAGGCGGCTTCGGGCGGATAAACCAAGCCACCGTCGAAGCGCAGGCCGTCGGGCCGGTCACCGTCCAGAAGCAGGGGGCCGTCAAGATCGACCACCGGCGCTCCCTGCGCCAGGATCACCGCCGGGGCCATGGCAAGGGAGGTCGCCACCATGCAGCCGATCATGATGCCGAAACCCTCGGCCTTGGCCGCTTGCTTCAGCTTAAGGGCCTCGGTCAGGCCGCCGGTCTTGTCGAGCTTGATATTGATCATGTCATAGCGCCCCTTCAGCCCAGGCAGGGTTGCCGTGTCATGGCAGGACTCGTCGGCGCAAACCGGGACCGGCCGTTTCATGCCGGCCAGCGCTTCGTCCTCCCCCGCCGGCAGCGGCTGCTCGATCATCTCGACGCCGAGCACCGCCAGTTGCGGCGCCAGTTGCGCATAGTCCGCCGCCGACCAGCCCTCGTTGGCGTCGACGATGATCCGGGCCTTGGGCGCCTGTTCGCGCACCGCGGCGACGCGCGCCATGTCGTCCGGTCCGGCAAGCTTCAGTTTCAGCAGCGGGCGGTCCGCATTCGCCGCCGCCGCCTTGCTCATGTTCTCCACCGTATCGAGGGAGAGCGTGTAGGCGGTCGTTACCGGCCCCGGTGCCGAAGCGCCGATGAGTTGCCAATGGGGATGACCGGCCTGCTTGGCCTCAATATCCCAGAAGGCGCAGTCCACCGCGTTGCGGGCAGCACCGGCCTTCAGAACGTCCTGAAGGCCCAGACGGTCGAGGCCCTGTTCCAAGCGCCCGCGCAGCGACTCGATGTCGGCAACGACACCTTCAATGGTCTCGCCATAGCGGGTGTAGGGCACGGCCTCGCCGCGACCGGTATGAACACCGTCACTCAATTCGACCAGCACCACATCGGCAGCGGTCTTGCTGCCGCGAGAGATGGTAAAGCTGCCGCGGATCGGCCATGATTCGGTTTTGACGCTGAGGCTGACCACGTCAGGCATCTTGCAGGCGGTCGACCAGCGGCTTCACCCCCTCAACGAAGGGGTCGACCGTCGGCAGCTCGAAGTCAGCTTCCAGCCGGCGCAGGTAAGCCTCCACGGCAGACTCATGCATCTGCGACGTATTCACCGCGATGCCGACAAAGCGCACGTCGGGGTTGGTCAGCCTGGCTGCAGCCAGATTGGCTTCCATACAGGCCTGAAGGGTCGGCAGGTTGAAGTCCGGCAAGCCGCGCATGTGCTGGCGTGTCGGCTCGTGGCAGAGGATCAGGGCATCGGGCTGGGCGCCGTGCAGCAGCCCCATGGAAACACCAGCGAAAGACGCGTGAAACAGGGAGCCCTGGCCCTCCACGATATCCCAGTGGTCATCATCGTTGGCCGGCGAGAGGTATTCGACGGCCCCGGAAATGAAGTCAGCCACGACCGCATCGATCGAGACCCCCTGCCCGGCGATCAGGATGCCGGTCTGGCCGGTGGCGCGAAAGTCGGCCTTCATACCGCGATCCAGCATCTCCTTTTCCACCGCCAGGGTGGTGTACATCTTGCCGACGGAACAATCGGTGCCGACTGCGAGCAGGCGCTTACCGGGGCGCTTGCTGCCGCTTGCAACCTCGAACTCACGGGTAGGGTGGCGCACGTCGAAGAGCTGGCAGCCATGCTGTTCGGCGGCAGCCTTCAACAACGGCACATCGACCAGCCGATTGTGCAAACCGGCAGCAATGTCGAAGCCCAGCAGCATCGCTTTTTCGAGAACCGAGATCCAAGCCTCCGAGAAGACGCCGCCGCGGTTGGCGACGCCGATCACCAGGGTCTTGGCGCCGGCTTCCCTGGCTGCCTCCAGACTCAGGTCCGGCAGTCCGAGATCGGCTTTACAGCCCTCCAGGCGAAGCTGCCCGACGCACCAGTCCGGGCGCCAATGCGCGATGCCCTGTGCGGTCTTTGCCGCCAACTGGTCCGGCGCATCGCCGAGAAACAAAAGGTATGGATGCTCGATTGCCATATGCCCCTAAACCCCGTCATAGGCGGGGCCGCCACGCCAGGCCGCAGCAGCCCCTCGATTGATTGCCGGCTCGACTGAACCCTGCCGCCCCATCCGGAGCAGCGCGGCATCTTAGGGACATCGGAGCGCCGCGCCAAGCTGAGCGAAACGGTTTTAACCGCCTTTTGGCTGCCCTATGATCCCCGGCCCCGCTCTGTCAGCCACCCGACTGCCCGGAACCATGACCGAAGAGCCCGAAAGGCAATCCCCAAAAAAGGGTGCGTCCGCCGACACGGATACCGCCTTGGCGCGACCCGGGGACCAGAGCGGCAACTGGCATCGCCGGGTCTGGGCCCTGGCAGCGCCCATTATGCTGGCCAATCTGACCACGCCGCTGCTGGGCGCGGTGGATACCGCCGTCGTCGGCCATCTGCCGGACCCCCGCTTCATCGGCGGGGTCGCGGTCGGCAGTTTGATCTTCAGCTTCCTGTTCTGGGGTTTCGGCTTCCTTCGGATGGGCACGACGGGCTTCACGGCCCAGGCCTTCGGCGCCGGCAACACCGCCGAGCTGCGCGCCGCCCTGCTTCGTCCCCTGGTTCTCGCCGGGGGCTTCGGCCTGCTGATCATCCTGCTGCAGGTGCCGGTGCGATCCTTCGCGCTCTGGGCCGTCGACGCCAGCCCCGCGGTGAGCGGCGAGGCGGCGGCCTATTTCGACGTCCGCATCTGGTCGGCACCGGCAGCTCTGACGAATTTCACCGTGCTGGGCTGGCTGCTGGGCGTTCAACGGGCCCGTACCGCTCTGCTGCTGCAGATCGTCCTCAACGGCATCAACATCGTGCTGGATCTGGTCTTCGTGCTCGGTTTCGGCTGGGGCGTGGCCGGTGTCGCCTGGGCAACCTTGGTCGCCGAGGTGACGGCCGCACTGCTGGGTATCGGCATCGTCCTGCACAGTCTCGGCCGCCTGCCCGACCGCGAGGACCTGAAGCGTTTGCTGGAACGCGGGCCGCTGATCGCCCTTTTCAAGGTCAACACCGATATCTTTCTCAGGACCATCATGCTGCTCCTGGCTTTCGGCGTCTTTACCTCCCAGGGCGCCGGCCTTGGCGATCTGACGCTGGCCGGCAATGCCGTCCTGCTGCAGTTCCAGACTGTCATCGCTCATGGCCTCGACGGCCTTGCCCATGCGGTGGAGATCCTGGCCGGCGGGGCCTATGGCGCAAAGAACCGCCGAACCTTTCGCCAGGCGGTCATGATCTGCGGCCTCTGGTCGCTGGCAGCCGCCGTCCTGCTCAGCCTGATTTTCGCTGCTCTGGGGCCGCTCATCATCGCGCTGTTCACGGATATCGTGGCGGTTCGCGAGGCCGCAGGCAGCTATCTCTGGTGGGTGGTGCTGTCGCCCCTGGTGTCGGTCTGGAGCTACCTGCTGGACGGCGTGTTTATCGGCGCAACCCGCACCGCCGCCATGCGCAACGCCATGGTGCTTTCCCTCGGCTGCTTCCTGGCGGCAACCTGGATATTGACCCCGATGCTCGGCAACCACGGCCTCTGGCTGAGTTTCACGATTTTCATGATCGCCCGGGCGATCACGCTGGGCCTCTACTACCCGGCCCTGGAGCGCAGCGCCACGGACGAGACGGCCGGCAAGGTTTAAGGAAAGTTGGGTTTAAGAAAGGCGGGTGTCAGACGGCCAGGCGCGGACGGCTCAGCGGCCGCAGCGGCTGATCGAACAGGGCATCCAGTATCGCACCGCCGTCATCGATCGCCGCCGCGTCGCAATGGAACGTTGCAAAGCGAAGCGCCCAAACCGGCAGCCCCTGTTTGGCCAGCGTGGTTTGAAGGCGTTGTATCAGCACCTGTTCAGCCGAAGTATCGTCTTCCACCTCTGGCGGGTGAATAAAGACGACAATCAACGAACCGTCACGGGTTGGCTCAGCGATCAGATAAGCATCGTCGATCGCCACCAAACGGCCATCGCTGCCTTGACGCAGCCCTATGCGACAGAGCGAAAGACGCAGGTGCAGCCCGCGCAACCGCCGCAAGCTGTCTTTGATGCCATCGGGGACGGAGTGCGCCGGCCGGGCTGTCGGGCCACCCGGCCGGCGTAGGGGAAGCTCGGGGGAGAACCCGAAGGGAGGGGCCGTCAGAATGCTTCCCCTGTCTCGTTCCATAGAAGCCTTCATCCGGTCGAGTCGCGTCACCGCCGGGCCGACGGGGGCGCCACCAAAATCAGACCCTTGAGAACCTTGTTTGCTCCGCATCGCCATCAATCTAGCCGGAGACACAACCAGGCGGTGCGTCAAAGTTGTGGCGAAGAACGGTACAAAAACCGCTCAATTCGCTTAGCAATTCTGCAATAAATATGGGTAGTTATGACCCGATGGGCTAAGCCGCCAGGGGAAATCGCATCACCATGGCGAGGCCCCCGTCAGGACGATTTTCCGCACGGACACTGCCGCCAATCGCCTGAAGGTTGCGACGGACGATCCACAAACCGATGCCCATATGGGGGCTGCCTTCACCCCCATCCGCGGCGGGATCGTTGGTCGCGGGCTGGGAGCGCAGGGAAACGTAGCGCTCGAAGATCCGTGTCAGTTCGCCGTGCGGGACACCGGGCCCGCGATCGAGCAGGGAAAGCTCGGCGCGGTCATTCACCTTGCGCAGTTCGACGATGATCTTCGATCCGTCCGGTGAAACCTCGACGGCATTGTCGATGACGTTCTCCAGAACCGTTTCCAGCAGATCTTCGCCGGCAAGAACCGAGACTTCCGGTTGCAGCCGGGCGTCGAGGATAAGCCGCCGGCTGGCGAAGGTATCGGCATAGGCGGCGAGCATGCGCTCCAGCATCTCTGTCAGGCTGATACGCTGCCGCGGCGGGTCCAACAACTCGGCCGTGGTCTCTTCCAGGCGGCGGGCATAGGCAACCAGATGATCGAGGCGGTCGATGGAGACCTCGAGAACATCCAGAGCCCGCTGCCCGCGCACCTCTTCGGGGGCGACCAAGCGCCGCAACGGCTCCAGCGACTGGCGCATGATGGCGATCGGCGTCTTGAAGGCATGGGCGTTGTCTTCAGCTGCCAGACGGATGCTCTCGGCCGAATCCTGCAGCGCCAGGGTCATACGGTCGAATTCCTCGGCAACCGGCGCCAGTTCCGGCACCCGGTTCTGATTTCCGAAGCTGACGTGGCCCGAGTTGCCGGTGCGGATGGAGCGGGCAAGAAAGCGGAAGCGTGTCAGGCCGCGCCAGATCGAGATGAAAAGGCCGATGGTGAAGATCGCCATGGCGAAGTAGATCGCGGCGGCAATCCGCACCTCGATCGTTTTCCAATAGGGCTGATCGATGGATGTGCCGAGAAACTCCGCCGTGGAGTGGGTGGTAATCACCGCCCAGCAGCCGGCGTTGGTGTTGATCGGCGTGATCGAGGTCAGCAACTCCTCCTCGCCGGAGGGGCGCCGATGGCGCAGGGCCATGGAAAGTTCGCCCCAGCAGCTTTGAGCGAGATTGTCAAAAACGCCGCGTTCAACCAGGCGGTCGCGCTCTTCGGTCAGCTCCGTCGGTGCAATGGTCGGCTGGGAAGCAACGAAGAAAAAACTCTCAGCCCCGTACTCGCCGGTCGGCCTGAAGAGAATCTTCACCCCCGTCTGATCGGTGGCGAAGCGCGCCACCTCGTCATTCAGCAGGGGCAGCGAGGAGACCTCCTGCTGTTCCAGCAAGGGGCGCAGGCTTTCCGCCACCACACGGCCCTGTTCACGCACGCTCTCGATCAGGAGAAAGCGCTTCTCGGCATCGGCCTCGCGGAACTGTGTGTAGAGGATGACCGGCACGGCGCAGAAGATGATCAGCAAAAGCACCAGCTTGCTGACGAGCGAGCGGAAGGGGAGCCCGAGGTAAAACCCGCGGGGGGGCGCAGAAGAAATCGGCCCTTCCACCCGTGCGACCACGACCTAGGCGTCCCCGCCCTTGCCGGCCTGGTCGCGCCAGCGGTAGCCGAAGCCTGGATAGTTCTCGATACCGTCGAAAGAATCATCGACATCGCGGAACTTCTTGCGGATGCGCTTGATGAACGAGCGTACGTTGGCACGGTAACCGTCCGGGCCGTAGCCTGCGACGAAGTCCTTGCCGCGGACGATATCGTAGATCTGACGATAGGAAACGTCACCACCCTGCTGTGTCACAAGGAACAGCACAATGGCGAACTCCGTCAAGGTCAGGTCGATCTGCTTGCCGTCCCAGAATGCCCTGGAGATGTCGGTTTTCAGCTCAAGCGGGCCATTGCGGATCACCGCCGGCGTCTGACCATTGCTGTCGGCAGAAGGTTTCACGCCTTCGGTGATCAGCTTCAGTCTCTGCAGGATGATCGGCAACCGCCGCGATTTATCTATGAAGTCCACCGCGCCCCACTTAAGGGCCGCTTCCTCATAGATTTCGTCGCTGAGGACGGTGAGGAAAATCACCGGTGTCTGGATGCGGCACTCGCGCATCCGGCGCAGCACCGCCAAGCCGTCGAGTCCGGGCATCCGCCAGTCCAGCAGGACCGCCTCCGCCTCTTCGCCGGACATCATGAATTCCAGCGCGCTTTCGCCGTTGGCGAAGTCGACGACCTCGTAGCCTTCCTCGGCCAGATTGAGGCCGAGGGACTCCCGAAAAAGATCATCGTCATCGACGATGAATACACGATTGAATGTGGTCTCTGTCACGACCGGCTGTACAGCCATCATATCTCTTGCGCCTTTGGCGCCCCCTTACTGTTGCCTGCTCCTCGCTCCTTGCATCGCTAGCTGCCTCCAGCCGCCCCACCCGCCGGTTGCACGGGAAGGACTTCCTGGCCTTCCCGCTCGGCCTCGGCCTGAGCCAGCAGCTCGCTCAAACAAAGGCGGGCAAAGTCGTCCGGCGCGCTATCCGCGCCGGTCTCGCCCTCTGCCCCGCCCTTGACCTTGTATGTCAGCACCCGGAAGTCGCTGCCGCCGACTTTCGGATAAAAGAATATATGGAGAACACAGCTGCTGCCGTTGTAGGCCCAGATCTTGGCAGGCGGTTCTTCAATCAGCAAAGCAGGATCGCCCAGCAACGCCGATGTCCGCTCGAAATCGAGCCCAACCAGCGCGTCCGGATCTGCCTGCGGATCCCGGGTCGCTTCGATCGCCGCTTGGGTCACCGCCGGCTTGCGCTTCGGAAGCGGCGGCGGCGGCTTCAAGTCCACCGCCTGCTCTTCTTCAGCTTCCACCGGAAAACGGCCCACGTCGCTCAGTGCCTCCTCGACCGGCACGGGACGCACCTCATCCGGCGCCGACTGGCGTGCCAGCGGAAACTGAATACCCAGTTCCGCGCACGCTGAAAGACCCAGCAATGCCATCCCCAGGACCCCGTTTCGGAGTCTCATTATCGTTATCCTGATCTTCGCTCGTCCCGGCCACACCGGAACTCTGACAATCGTGAACCGCAAAATCTTAACGAAACCCTAAGGCGAAGGCATTGGTACGGCTCCGAGCGAATCCTCTCGCCGGAAACCCTGGAAATGGCCGCCAAGTGCTTAATATGTAACGGTTCCTGTACGGTGTGACAAATTTGGTCCGGCCCCCGACAGGCACCCGAGTACGCTTCATGCACCAGCGCCCGACGCCTTTCGGCGGTTCGCTGCGAAACTGCTGTCATAACTATATTCGTTAAGTTATCGCCTTTGGACTTCAACCCTCAACACCGATCTTTCGCCGACAAAGACGGCGAAGTTAGGGCAAAGGTCTGGCAGGGAAGTGTCATCCCGGCGCCCGGCCCTTTTTTGGAACCCGGTTCCATAGAGAAACAAACAGTTCGCAGGGCCTTGGCTGCCCAGCCTCTTCGCGGCTGCGATGAGGCATTGACAAGCACCGCAGAGCGGCTTGATATCAGGGTGAGGTTGGTCAGAACAGACCCAATTAAGGTGCCTTAAGCACCGACATGAAGTCACTGAAACAGGGAAGCTATCATGAAGAAACTGTCGCTTTTCGCACCGGCGCTTGCTGTGGCCGCTCTGGCGCTGCCCTTGAGCTCCGCAGCGGCCCAAAACAAAGTTGTCAACGTTTTCAACTGGTCCGACTACATCGACGAGTCGATTCTGGAGGATTTCGAGAACGAAACCGGCATCAAGGTCGTCTACGACGTTTTCGATTCCAATGAAGTCCTGGAAACCAAGCTGCTGGCCGGCGGCACCGGCTACGACGTGGTCGTGCCCAGCGGGACCTTCCTGTCACGCCAGGTCCAGGCGGGCGTGTTTCAGAAGCTGGATCCGGAGAAGCTGCCCAATCTGTCCAATATGTGGGGGGTGGTCCTGGACCGCACCGCCAAATACGACCCGGGCAACGCCTACTCCATCAACTACATGTGGGGCACCACCGGGATCGGCTACAACGAGGGTCAGATCCTGGACCGCATGGCTGACGCACCGGTCGACTCCTGGCGGATGATCTTCGACCCGGAGGTCGTATCGAAGTTTGCAGACTGCGGTATTCACGTGCTGGATGCTCCGGTCGAACTGATTCCCGCGGCGCTGAACTACATCGGCGAAGATCCTGACAGCCAAGACCCCGACGTGATCCGCAAGGCCGAGGCCGTGCTGACGGCAGTCCGCCCCCATATCCAGAAGTTCCATTCCTCCGAGTACATCAATGCCCTCGCCAACGGCGACATCTGCATGGCGGTCGGCTGGTCAGGCGACGTGCTGCAGGCCCGTGACCGGGCCGACGAAGCCGACAACGGGGTTACCATCAAGTACGTGGCGCCGAACGAAGGCGCCCTTATGTGGTTCGACCAGATGGCAATTCCCTCGGACGCGCCGAACGTCGAAGCCGCCCACACCTTCCTGAACTACATCATGCGGCCCGATGTCATGGCCAAAGCGTCGAACTACGTCTACTACGCCAACGGCAACGAAGCCTCCAAGGAGTTCCTGGAGGAGGACGTGATCGACGACCCGGCGATTTACCCCACGCCGGCGGCGCTTGAATCGCTCTATACGACCACACCCTATGCCCCGAAGGTGCAACGGGTGGTCACCCGGCTCTGGACCAAAGTGAAGAGCGGCCAATAGCCGATCAAGCGGCCCCGTCTCATGCAGGCGGGGCCGTTTTTCGTTCGGGGAAAGGCAGTCTGCGATCAGGGGCGGGGGGATTCGATGAGCGACAGCGGAACAGCGGAACGGAACAGCAGCACGTCGGCCGCGCGCAAGCGCTGGGAACCTTGGAACGACCCCAATGAGCGGCCGCATGTTCAGATTGCCAATGTGACCAAACGCTTCGGCGACTTCGTCGCCGTCGATAACATCTCTCTCGACATTTACCAGCGGGAATTCTTCTCCCTGCTCGGGCCCTCCGGCTGCGGCAAGACGACCCTGCTGCGCATGCTCGCCGGCTTCGAACTGCCGAGCGATGGCCAGATTCTGCTGGAGGGCGAGGACATGTCCGGGGTTCCGCCCTATCAGCGGCCGGTCAATATGATGTTCCAGTCCTACGCGCTGTTCCCGCATATGAACGTGGAAACGAACATCGCCTTCGGCCTGAAGCAGGACGGCGTGCCGAAGCCTGAGATCGAGCGGCGTGTCGCCGAGGTGATCGACATGGTTCAGTTGAACGCCTTTGCCAGGCGGAAGCCGCACCAGCTCTCCGGCGGACAGCGCCAGCGCGTCGCCCTCGCCCGCTCGCTGGTCAAAAAGCCGAAGATGTTACTGCTCGACGAACCCCTGGGCGCCCTCGACAAGAATCTGCGCACCCAGACCCAGTTCGAGTTGATGAACATCCAGGAAGAGACAGGCATCACCTTTGTGATCGTGACCCATGACCAGGAAGAGGCCATGACGGTCTCCAGCCGCATTGCGGTCATGGATCACGGCAAGATCGTTCAGGTCTCGACGCCTGCGGAACTCTACGAATATCCGAACTCCCGCTACGTCGCCGACTTCATCGGCGAGGTGAATATCCTGGAGGGCCGCGTGGCCGAGCGGGAAGGCGACCACCTGCTGGTCCAAAGCAGCGAAGCCGGCTGCACCATCAAGACCGGCCCCAGCGCCGACGAACCGGCGGGCCGTCAGGTCTGGATCGCCATCCGGCCCGAAAAGCTCAACATTGCCCTGCAGGCGCCGCCAGAAACCGGCGTCAACTGCCTGTCCGGCGAGGTCTGGGACATCGGTTATCTCGGCAACCTGTCGATCTATCACGTGAAGCTGGACAGCGGAAAAATGGTGACGGCGACCCAGGCCAACATGGCGCGCCTGATCGAACGCCCGATCACCTGGGAAGACCGGGTTTATCTGACCTGGGCGCCCGATGCCGCCGTCGTTCTGCTGAACTGAGCCCCGCCATGCCGGAGCCAACGGAAAAGACCACCCCGGGCGCAAAGATCGCCTATCTGGCCGGCGGAGCCGCTTCGACCGGCCTTATCGCGGGACTGCACGCCCGTCTTCTGTTGTTCCCGCCCTACAGGCTTTTTGTCCTCGCGCTGATCAGGATGGGCTTTTCCGGGCGCAGCCTGGTAATCGCGGTGCCCTATCTCTGGCTGCTCGCCTTCTTCCTGGCGCCCTTCCTGATCGTCCTGAAGATCAGCCTGGCGGAGGTGGTGATCGCCCAACCGCCCTATACGCCGCTTTTCGTCTTCATCGAAGACGGCTTCATCGCCATACAGGCGAGCCTGGACAACTATCTGTTCCTGATGGAGGACAGCCTTTACTGGAAGTCCTACCTCTCCTCGCTGCGTATCGCCTTTATTTCGACGGGCCTGACACTGCTGATCGGCTATCCTATCGCCTACGGCATGATCCGCGCACCCAAGCGCTGGCGCTTTGCGCTTCTGATGATGGTCATCCTGCCGTTCTGGACGTCTTTCCTGATCCGCGTCTATGCCTGGATCGGTATCCTGAAGAAAGAGGGCCTGCTGAACCTGGCCCTGATGCAGTTGGGCATCATCTCGGAACCCCTGACGATCCTCAACACCGACATCGCCGTCTATATCGGCATCGTCTATTCCTACCTGCCCTTCATGGTCCTGCCGCTTTATGCGAACCTGGAGAAGATGGACCTCAGCCTGCTGGAAGCCGCCGCGGACCTCGGCTGCAGGCCGATCAAGGCTTTTTGGGTGGTCACCGTGCCGCTGTCGGTTCCCGGCATTGTCGCCGGCTGCTTCCTGGTCTTCATCCCGGCGCTGGGCGAGTTCGTGATTCCGGACCTGCTCGGCGGCTCCCAGACCCTGATGATCGGCAAGACCCTGTGGTCGGAGTTCTTCAACAACCGTGACTGGCCGCTCTCCTCCGCGGTTGCCGTGATCCTACTGCTGGTGCTGGTGATTCCCATCGTCCTGTTCCAGCGCATGCAGGAACGCAGCGCCAGGGCGGAGGCCTGACGCCATGAGACAAGGCCTCACCTGGTTCAACAGCGCCTCTCTGATTCTGGGCTTTCTGTTCCTTTATCTGCCCATCGCCCTCTTGGTGATCTACAGCTTCAACGAGTCGCGGCTCGTCACTGTCTGGGCCGGCTTCTCAACCAAGTGGTACAGCGAGATGTGGAACAACGAAGGGCTGATGAACGCCGCCTGGGTCACCTTCAAGGTCGCCTTCGTCGCCTCGACCTTCGCCACGGTCCTCGGAACCCTCGCCGGGCTGATCATGACCCGTTTCGGTCCCTTCCGGGGCCGTACCCTGTTCTCCGGTATGATCTACGCCCCGCTGGTGATGCCGGAGGTGATCACCGGGCTCTCCCTGCTGCTGATGTTCGTGGCCATTTCCCTGGATCGCGGCTTTGTCACCGTGACCATCGCCCATATCACCTTTTCGATGTGCTATGTGGCCGTGGTCGTGCAGTCGCGGCTCATTACCTTCGACCGCTCCATCGAGGAAGCGGCGATGGATCTCGGCTGTACACCGGGCCGCACCTTCCTGCAGATCACCCTACCGGTCATCGCGCCGGCGGTGGTGGCCGGCTGGCTGCTGTCCTTTACGCTCTCACTGGACGATCTTGTGATCGCCAGTTTCACCACCGGCCCCGGCGCCACCACCCTGCCGATGAAAATCTACAGCCAGGTACGTCTGGGGGTGACGCCGGAGATCAATGCCGTCTGCACAATTCTGGTGGGGCTGGTGGCAACCGGCGTTCTCGTCGCCTCTCTGGTGACCCGCCGTCAGGAAATGCAGCGTGAGCGGGAGGAGCGAGCCGCCCAGGCAGCCCCCTGAGGCAAGAGCCTCGGGCAACTCGAGAGAGAGAAGAGCCACAAAGGCGCTGGTTGCCCGTGGTCCGGACCGCAACGTATCTGCGCCGGTCAGCCGTCGCTTTTCTTCAGCGTAAAGGCTTTCTCGATATAGCGGATGATGTGCTCCACCGACTCGGCCACCGAGTGGTTACTGGTATCGACGACTAGGTCGGCCGATTCCGGTGGCTCATAGGGTGCCGAAATACCCGTAAACTGAGAAATCTCCCCGGCCCGCGCTTTTTTATAGAGGCCTTTGGGGTCACGCTGCTCACAAGTCTCCACATCCGCCTCGATGTAGATCTCATGAAAACGACCGGGCGCCGAGGCGCGGGCCCGGTCGCGATCCACCCGATAGGGCGAGATAAAGGCGGTGATGCAGATGATGCCCGAGTCGGCAAAGAGCGCCGCCGCCTCGCCGACCCGCCGGATATTCTCGGTGCGGTCTTCCGGCGAAAAGCCGAGATTGGCATTGAGCCCGCGCCGCACATTGTCGCCGTCGAGAACATAGACATGATAGCCCTTGGCGAAGAGCCGCTGCTCGACCTCCATCGCCAGGGTCGACTTGCCCGCTCCGGAAAGGCCGGTGAACCAAAGCACCCCGCCATAGTGACCGTTGCGCGATGCCCGCGCCTCTGCGGCAAGGCGATGCTCCACTGAAATGACGTTGGTCGATTTCACGGTGATCGCCTGGCGCTGATCGGGCAGGCCCTCCATCGAGATCACCCCGCCGCCGACGGTGTCGTAATCCTCGATCAGGACGAAGCGGCCGGTGCGCGGCAGATCGCCGTAGTCGTCGAGGCTGAGTACCTTGCGGGAATGAAGCGTCACTTCGGCAACGGCATTGCGCTCGACAAGGTCGCCTTCGGCGTTCTCCAGGGTCTGGGTGTCGATGATGCGCTCGATCGCCTTTACCGTGACCTCCGCCTCCTGGGTCAGCAGCTTCAGCTTATAGCGGGCGCCGACTTTCAAAGGCTGATGGCCGAGCCAGAACAGACGTGCATTGAAGACGGTGCTGAGTTTCGGCGGCTTCTCGACATGGCTGACCAGCTCGCCACGTTCGACGAACAATTGCTCATCCAAGGTGATACCGACCGATTCCCCGGCCGATGCCGTCTGCGGCAGATCACCTGCGGACCAGGCCTCGATCGAACGAATTCTGGCCGTCTTGTTTGACGGCGAGAACAGGAGAGTGTCGCCGACCGTCAGGCTGCCGGATTCGATGCGTCCGGCAAGGATGCGCCGGGCATCGAACTTGTAGACATCCTGAATCGGCAGCCGCAACGGCTGTGCACCGATGCCGGGATGTCCGTGAAAACCGTCCAATGCCGAGATCACCGTCGGTCCGTCGTACCAGGGCGTCCGCTCGGACCGGCTGGCGATGTTGTCACCACCGCGCGCCGAGATCGGTACGATTACCAAAGGCTCCGCGCCGATGGAACGCAGGTAGTCGGTGATTTGACCGGAGACCTCATCGAAGCGCGCTTGGCTGAAGTCGACCAGATCCATCTTGTTCACGACGACGGCAATCTGGCGCACGCCCAGAAGGTGCAGCAGATAGGCATGGCGCCGCGACTGCTCGCGCACGCCCTCTTCCGCGTCCACCACCATGACCGCCGCATCGGCACTCGCCGCGCCGCTGACCATGTTCTTCAGGAACTCGCGGTGGCCCGGCGCATCGATGATCACATAGTCGCGCAGCGCGGTCTTAAACCATATCTGCGTGGTGTCGATGGTGACCGCCTGGTCCCGCTCGGCCTGAAAGGCATCGAGCACGAAAGACCACTCGATCTCCATGCCGCGGCGGGCGGAAATCTGTTCAAGCTCCTCGACCTTACCCGGGGGCAGCGAGTTGGTGTCGTGCAGCAAACGGCCGATCAAGGACGACTTGCCGTGATCGACATGGCCGACGATGACGATGTGATGCAGGGAGCGTTCGGAAACCTGCTCATCAGGGCCCGGCAGGGCATCGCTCTGCTTGGCGTCTTCAGACAAGGTGGCACCGTCCCGGTTGCTGTCTCGGTTCATGGCTGGGGGGCTCCCGATCACATATAGCCGGTGGCGCGCAGGCGCTCAAAGGCGTCTTCGCGCTCGTGGTCCATGGCGCGCCCGGCGCGCTCGGCCGTATTGGTGGTCTGCAACTCGGCGATGATGTCATCAATCGTGGCAGCATCCGACTCGACCGGATTGGTGATGTCCTGGTCGCCCAGCGAACGGTAACGCTTACCGTCCTTGGCAAGGTAGAGCGGTACGATCGGAATCCCTTCCCGGCGAGTGTACAGCCAGATATCCAACTCGGTCCAATGCAGCAGCGGATGGATCCGGATATGGGCGCCCGGCGGGAAGTCGGTCTTGTACTGATCCCAGAATTCGGGCGGCTGATCGCGAAAGTCCCACTGACCGGTTTCGTCGCGCGGGCTGAAGACCCGCTCCTTGGCCCGGGTGGCCTGTTCATCGCGCCTGATGCCGGCGATCACAGCCTTCAACTGATATTTGGCGATCGCCTGGCGCAGCCCCTCGGTCTTGCGCGCCGCGGAACGGGCCGCCGGCGGCAGGCTGGCATCCACCGCGTCGATCGGCGGGCATTCCTCGCGCAGAAAATCGAGGTTCCATTCCGCTGCATAACGCTCGCGGAACGCGTACATCTCTTTGAATTTCTTACCCGTATCCACATGCATGACCGGAAAGGGCACGTGGCCGAAGAAGGCCTTGCGCGCCAGCCAGAGCATGACGTTGGAGTCCTTGCCGAGCGACCACAACATGGCCAGCGGTTCGATCCGGTTATAGGCCTCGCGCAGGATGTAAACGGATTGCGCTTCCAGTTCGTCCAGGCGGTCCATCTTGGAGGAAATCCTCGCTAAAAGTGCTGCCAAAAAATGCTGCAGGTGCGAAATGGCTTAACGTCTTTGTCGGAGCGAATCAAGGAACAACGCGGGGATTTCGGCAAGACCCACGCTTGTCACAGTGCTCTCTTCGGGCGCCAAATCCTCTGGGAGAGTATTTTGATATCAGCAACTTACACCTTGTGATAGTCGCGATACCAAGAGACAAAGCGGGGGATACCATCTTCTATGGAGACCCGCGGTTCAAACCCCAGATCACGCTGCGCCGGCCCGATATCGGCATAGGTTTCTTTCACATCGCCCTGCTGCATCTCCGCGAACTCGCGGATCGCTTCCCGCCCGCAGGCCTCCTCGATCAGCTCGACGAAACGCATCAGCGGTTCGGAGCGATGGTTGCCCAGGTTGTAGACCCGGTTGGGCAGCGCCCCTTCCGCTGTATCCGGCGGAGAGTCGATCACCGCCAGCACGCCGGCGACGATATCATCGATATAGGTAAAGTCGCGGCGCATGTCGCCGTTGTTGAATATCCGGATCGGCCGCCCCTCGAAGATCGCCTTGGTGAAGATGAAGGCGGACATGTCGGGCCGGCCCCAAGGACCGTAGACAGTAAAGAACCTGAGACCGGTGCTCGGCAAGCCGAACAGATGGGCATAGCAATGCGTCATCAGTTCGTCCGAGCGCTTCGTCGCCGCGTAGAGCGATACCGGCCGGTCGACCCGCTGATCGACGGAAAAAGGCAGTTCCGTATTGCCGCCATAGACGGAGGAAGAGGACGCATAGACGAAGTGGCGCAGCTTGCTGAGGCGGCGTGCCAGTTCCATCATACAGAGATGCCCCATGACATTGGTCTGCACGTAGGCAAAGGGGTTCTCCAGCGAGTACCGCACACCGGCCTGGGCGGCCAAATGCACAATCTCGGTCACATCGGGAAACTCGACAGCAAGGCTTTCCGTTTGCTCGCGCTCGGAGATGTCCAGCCGGCGGAAAGTGAAACCGTTGTGGCCCGAAAGACGGTCCAGGCGCGCTTGCTTCAGGGCCGGATCGTAGTAGTCGTTCAGATTGTCGACCCCGATCACCGTTTGCCCGCGCTGGATCAGTTGGGCGGCCACCTGAGAGCCGATGAAACCCGCCACACCGGTTACGATAATCGACATTGATATCCCTTTTCTGGCTTTTCCAAGCGAACCAGCCTCGGCGCCTGATGCCTCATTGTGCCTGCCGCCCTAGATCGAGTGACGCCGTCTGCCGTCGGGCATTTCGGTTTCAGACCACATGTCCCTGAGATCGAAGACCAGGCCATCGGAAACCAGCAGGGCCTCAAAGCTCTCTTTGGAGAACCCCCGGTAGGGCCGATGCGCGACGGCACCGACAACGCAATCGAAGGCATCCTGCCCGTCCAAAGTCGGCAGTAATTCAAGGTCATAGTCCAGCAACGCTTCCTGCGGGTCGGCCAGCGGGTCGTGAACCGAAACCTGATAGCCACGTTGGCGCAGCGCAGAAATCAAGTCGACGGCCTTGCTGTTGCGCAGGTCCGGCACGTCTTCCTTGAATGTCAGGCCAAGGACCAGAATGCGCCGCCCCTCTCTGCCGCGCAGGGCCTCAGCGACCATGCCGGCGAAATAAGCCCCCATGGAGTCATTGGTGCGGCGCCCCGCCAGAATGACCTGCGGATCCAGCCCCAGGGCCTCGCTGCAATGGGCCAGGTAGTATGGGTCGACGCCAATGCAGTGGCCACCGACCATGCCGGGGCGGAAATCGAGGAAGTTCCACTTGGTCCGGGCTGCATCCAGCACATCGTAAATCGACAGGTCCAGGCGATTGAAGATCTTCGTGACCTCGTTCACGAAGGCGATGTTGATGTCACGCTGGGCGTTCTCGATCACCTTCGCCGCTTCGGCAGTCTTGATGTCGGCCGCCTTGAACACGCCTGCCTCGGTCACACGGCCATAAATCTCCGCGAGATAGTCGGTCACCGCAGGGGTTTCTCCGGCCACGACTTTCACAATCCGCCGCAGGGTGTGCTCGCGGTCCCCCGGATTGATGCGCTCCGGCGAATAGCCGAGAAGGAAATCTTCGCCCGGCTTCAGCCCCGACGCCTCGGCCAGTATGGGCCCGCAAACATCTTCCGTGACACCGGGGTAGACAGTCGACTCATAGACCACCACCGCCCCGGGCCGCATAACAGAGCCGACGGAACGGCTTGCGGCGATCACGGCGCCGAGGTCCGGACGGTTCTCCTCGTCCACCGGTGTCGGAACCGTGATGATGAAGACATCGCAGGCGGCGATCTCCGCCAGCTCGGCGCTCAGCCGCAGCGAGGAGCCCCGAAGGCTCTCCTCGCTCACCTCCTGCGTCCGGTCGTCGCCGCCGCGCAGCTCCGTCACGCGCTGGGCATCGACGTCAAAGCCCACGGTGCGGTAACTCTCCGCCAGGGCGACCGCCAAGGGCAGTCCGACGTAGCCCAGCCCGACGACCGCGATTTCCGGCTGCTCAGGCAGACGCACAGAAAAAAGCCCCCTCACGGCCGCCAACGGCAGAAATTGCCCGCAACTGCTGTCGGCCCCGCCTCATCTCAAAGACCCTCGGCAACCCCGGACTGGAGGATGCGCACCACCGACCGTGCATCATCGATGGCACGGTGGGCTGTCCCTTCCTGACGCAGGCCCAGCTTGCGCAGCGCCCCGCCCAGTCCCATGGAGCGGGACAATCCGAGATGCTTGGCGAAGGTTGTTTTGATGTTAACGTAAGAGACTGATTCAAAAGAATTATCTATCCCATGTTTTGCGCAATCCCTGGCGATCTGTGCGCCGTCGTAGTTGCCCCAGGCTGCCAGGATGAAGTCCCCCTCGGACGCCGACCAGCGATGGAATGCCGCCAGCGCTTCCGGAAACCCGGGAGCGGCGTCGACGTCGGCCTGCCGGATGGTGGTCAACTCGGTACAGAACTCTGAGATCTTGGGAGCCAGGAATGGGCGCACAAATGTCTGGAATTCCTGCAACTTCCCCTCCGCCGGCGCCAGATGAAAGCGGACCGCCCCTATCTCAATAATCTCCGACGGCGCCTGTTCGAGCCCGCCTGCCCAACAAGTCGCTTCAAGATCAAAGACAACATAGCCAGTCGCCACTTTTTCGCCCGACATTGCGGATGCCAGCTTTTTCGTTCTTTTCATTCGTCAATTGGCCGCCGATTAAGCCAGAATTATCCATCCAAATCAATGAATTTGCTCACATAATTTGATTCTTGTTCATATTGTGAACACTTGACATCGAAGCTTGCCGGACGTTAGAAGAAATAACAGGATTCGCTGAAATAGGCTGAGCCATTTCGCCTCGGAGTTTAACTTGCCTACCCAAAACCCGACGCCTGTCCCGTCGTCGGTTGATTCAGAATCCGAAGCCGACACCACGCGTTTGATGTTGGACGGTACTGAGTCCGGCGCACGGGTAACGCCACAAGGGCTGGCGGCTGAACTCGGTGTCCTATCAGGGCTCGCCAACATCTACCTGAATCGCCGCGTAAACAAGGGTTTCAAGCCCTATTTGCCGCGCTATTTGCGGGAAAGGGGTCAGGGGCGACGCCGGGAGCTCGTTAAGGCGCCGCGGAACCTGGTCGTCGCTGTCTGCTACACCAGCCGCGCCCGACACTTGTCATCAGTCTGGGCAGACGAGTCACCCAGGCTGCGGTAGCCTGCCTAAGGTTTGAGGTTAATCTGGGTTAACACTGTTTGTTAACGTTTTTGCCAGATAAAGCAAAGATGTCAGAAAAAACCCTAAGTAGTTTCTCAAGCGAGGACGACCTGGACCTCAATGGAAAGTCGGTTCTCGTGACCGGCGGAACCGGATCGTTCGGACAGAAGTTCGTCCGAACGGTGCTTGAGCGCTATGACCCCAAACGGCTGATCGTCTTTTCGCGCGACGAGCTGAAGCAATACGAGATGGGGATCGACCTCTCCCCCACGAAGCACCCCTGCTTGCGCTATTTCATCGGCGATGTACGCGATGAGAGCCGGCTTCAAATGGCTTTGCGCGAAGTCGAGGTTGTCGTTCATGCGGCTGCCCTCAAGCAGGTTCCTGCCGCCGAGTACAATCCTTTCGAGTGTATTCAAACCAACGTCATTGGCGCGGAGAATGTGGTTCGTGCTTCACTCAGCAGTGGCGTTCAGCGGGTCATCGCACTCTCCACCGACAAGGCCGCCAGCCCCGTCAACCTCTATGGTGCAAGCAAGCTGGCCTCTGACAAGATTTTCGTCGCCGCCAATAATCTGAGCGGTTCCATCGGCACCCGCTTCTCCGTTGTGCGCTATGGCAACGTTCTTGGCTCCCGTGGCAGCGTTATTCCTTTCTTCCGCAAGCTTATAGATCAGAATGCCGACAGCTTGCCGATCACGGATGAGGAGATGACGCGATTCTGGATCACGCTTCAGCAAGGCGTCGACTTCGTTCTTTCCTGCCTGTCGCTGATGAAGGGCGGAGAGATTTTCGTTCCCAAGATCCCCAGCATGAAAATCACCGATCTGGCCAGCTTCATGGCACCCGACCTGCCGCAAAAGACTGTCGGCATTCGCCCCGGCGAGAAGATCCACGAGGTCCTGATCACCGAAGACGATGCGCGGTCCACCTACGAATTGACCGACCGCTACATGATCCTTCCCGAGTTCTGGGAACGCATGCACAGAAAGTTTCCCAATTCCGGCGCCAAACCGGTCCCGGCAGGTTTTCGCTTCGCAAGCAACATCAATGACGATTGGCTGGACGACAAAAGGCTCAGCACCATGATTGCAGAAAGCGAGAAATGAGCCCGCCGGACAAATCTTTCCTCCCCTACGGCCGCCAGATCATCGAGGAAGACGACATTGCAGCAGTGGTGGAGGTGTTGCGAAGCGACTGGTTGACGACCGGCCCCGCCGTCCTAGCCTTCGAAAAATCTCTCTGTGAAGTTGTCCAAGCCAAGCACGCGATTGCTTGCTCAAACGGCACTGCCGCCCTGCATCTCGCTGCCCTGGTCCTGAACCTTGAGCCCGGCGACAAGGTGGTGGTGCCGAGCATCACTTTTCTGGCCACAGCGAACGCCGTCCGCCTCG
>JANQMC010000136.1 GCA_028280305.1 Pelagibius sp.
TCCGATCCCTTCTCGAGAACGCAGACGGTGATCTCCTTGCCGCTTTCCTCGGAAAGTTGGCGCAGGCGGATCGCCGCAGAGAGGCCGGCCGGGCCCGCCCCGACGATGACCACATCATACTCCATGAACTCGCGTTCCAAGATCTCTCTCCTTCAGGCCCGGTATCGCCATCCGGGCAACCAACCAAGGGCTTCAGCAACCGCTGGCAAAACGGTTTGCCTGCCTTCTGTTTCCTCAAAACGCCAAGTCCATTCCGCCGGGGGCAACCCCGCCGGTCAGCGCGCATCCTTCATAATACAGCAACAGGTTCGGGGCCAAGCAAAGCAGTGCCGCCGCCTATTCGCCATTTTCCGCCGTTTTGCGCCGCTGCGGCGGCCACGCTTACCGAAAATTCACCATTCCCGGCCAAGCTGCGGCTGGATGGAGATGCTCCCCGGGGGAGGGGGGGCGGATCTCCGCGAAAGGATCAGTTGCGATGGCCGTACAAGAGATTGCAAGAGCGGACGAAGAGTCCGAGGTCGAAAACGTCCCCAGCGAACTGGACGAGCTGACCCATGCGGAAATGCGCATGCTCTATGCCGAATCGACCGAGTCGATCCGCTATGCCAAGACGCGGCAGTGGCGCGCGCTGAGCGGTATCCTGCTGATCTTCGGCGGCCTCATGGCGCTTTCGCGCTTCATCGATAACAATGCCCAATTGGTCAATCTTGTCGTCGCCATCAGTTTTCTCTGCAGTGCCGGCGGTATCTATTGCATGGCGCTCTATCAGGCTTGGCAAAACACGGAGCGCGAGAAGCTGCGTGAGATCGGCGGACACTTGTCGAGCTACAGCATGTCGGTCCGCGCTGTAAAGTCGTCCCGCGAGGCCAACATTCATCGCTACACGATGCTGGTTTTCATGATCGTCGGCGTCTTGATGGCCAACGTCCTGCTGGTGCTTTTCGTCTCCCCGCTCTTCAATCAGTAAAGACAACACTTCAGGCATTCCCCTCGGCCCGGGCTTTCTGCGCCGGCCCGGCCTCTGCTAGACTGCGTCCCATGGTCAGTGAACAGCCGGACAACGCAGCCGCCCTTGCGGCCCTGCAGTGGCTTATCGATGCAGGCGCCGACGAGGCGATCGGCGCGTTGCCCTGCGACCGCACGGCGCTGCCGGAAAAGAAGGCCGCAAGACGGAATCCCCCGGCACCACGGCAAGGTGAAGAATCCTCTGCGGTGGCAGCAGCGCCGCCGGGCAACCCGGCAGCCGCCAGTCCGTCTTCGCCCAACCCCTCTTCAAGGGGCCGTGCGGCGGCCAATCTGGCCTCGGCCAGCGAGACCCAGGCCGATGCCCAACGCCTGGCCATGGCGGCCGGCTCGGTCGAGGACATCCGCGCAGCGCTGGAAGAATTCGAAGGCTGCCCCCTGAAGGCGACGGCCACCAACCTCTGCCTCTATGACGGCAATCCGGAAGCCAGGATGATGATCATCGGCGAGGCCCCCGGCGCCCAGGAGGACCGCCAGGGCAAACCCTTCGTCGGGCCGGCCGGCCAGATGCTGGACCGGATGCTGGCGGCCATCGGGCTGGACCGCAGCCAAGTCTACATCACCAACCTGCTGTACTGGCGCCCGCCGGGAAACCGCAACCCGACCCCGGCGGAGATCGCCGCCTGCCTGCCTTTTCTGGAGCGGCAGATCGAATTGCTGTCGCCGCGGCTGCTGTTGCTGACCGGCGGCATGTCCGCCAAGACCCTGCTGAACCGCAGCGAAGGCATCCTGCGGCTACGCGGGCGTTGGGATGACTATCGTCACCCCCGCAGGGATCAGCCTATTCCGGCGCTGCCGACCCTGCACCCGGCCTACCTGCTGCGTCAGCCGGCCCAGAAACGCGAGGCCTGGCGCGATCTGCTGTCCTTCGCCGAGGCGATGGAACGCGAGGGGCTGGAACCGGTGAAACCGGCACCCGCCGAATCTTCCTAAAAACCCAGGCTTAACACCGATTTAACTCCGCGCGTGGCCTTCTGTTAAGCGCCGGTGGTTGCAGTTCCATTAGCGCTTCATTAACCTAAAACGGAAAACCGGGGCTATGAAAACACCGGGGGTTAGAGTGCAATTCAGGAGTCGGGTCCATGTCCCTTTTTCCGGGGCAGGGTTCTCTTTTGACTTTGGCAGCCTTCCTTGCATCGGACCGCGCGGCGCAGCCGCGGGCCGGGGTCTTCTGTTGGGCGCTCTCGCGGCGGTCTGCCT
Source organism: Pelagibius sp. (assembly GCA_028280305.1). Classification (GTDB taxonomy): domain Bacteria; phylum Pseudomonadota; class Alphaproteobacteria; order Kiloniellales; family Kiloniellaceae; genus Pelagibius. Next base: position 2,224 of record JANQMC010000136.1, read on the forward strand.
GACCGGCTTTTCCGCTGCCTTCGCGGTCAAAGCAGAAGCGCAGGTTCTAAAGCCCAGCGACCTGCAGCCGGAAGCCTCCACCAGCACGGTCCCGCAAACCGGCACGGCGGCCCTGCCCGCGGGCATGCTGCCCGGCCCCGACGGCCTGCCGGCAATCCTGGCGCCGGGCGATGCCGATCGCTATCGGCAGATCTTCGCGCTGCAGGAAAAGGGCCGCTGGAAGCAGGCGGACCGCCTGATCGCCGGCCTTAGCGACCGCCGCCTGATGGGCCACGTGCTGGCGCAGCGTTATCTCCACCCCACGGCCTACCGTTCCAAGTACAAGGAACTGAAAGACTGGATGGACGCCTACGCCGACCATCCCCAGGCCGGCCGTATCTATAAACTCGCATTGAAGCGCCGCCCGGCCAATTACCGACGCCCGCAGCCCCCGGTCAAACCCGGCAGCGGGATCGTCTCCGGCGGCAAGCGGGCCAGCACCGAATACGTCTCGCCGCGCAAGCGCAGCAAGGCAACCCGGCGCAAGGTCAGCCAGCTGTTGCGCCAGGTGCGCCGCAACGTGCTGCGCCAGCGTTTCTCCATTACCGAAGACCTGCTGAACAAGAAATCGACGCAGAAGCTGTTGGACCAGGTGGAGCTGGATCAGGCCCGGGTGTCGGTCGCCGCGGGCTGGTTCTATTACGGCAAGAACCAGCGTGCCTATGCTCTGGCGATACCGGCGGCCAGGCGCTCCGGCCCGGCGGCGCCGATGATCAACTGGATCGCCGGGCTGTCGGCCTGGCGGGCCGGCGACCTGGAATCCGCCGCCGCTTTCTTCGAGAGGCTGGGCAACGCCGAACGGGCACCGGGCTGGAACATCGCCGCCGGCGCCTACTGGGCGGCGCGCGCCAACCTGAAACTGCAGCGCCCGGAACGGATCAGCCCGCTGCTGCAGCGTGCCGCGCTCTATCCCCATACCTTCTACGGCCTGCTGGCCCGCCGCGCCCTGGGCATGCCGATCGAATTCGATTTCGGCTCGCACCGGATGGAACCGCAGATGGCGGCCCTGCTGAAGAACAACCGGGTCGGCAGCCGCGCCCTGGCGCTGATGCAGACCGGGCAGCGCGAAGCCGCCGAACGCGAACTGGTGAAAGCCGGGTCCTGGGGCGATCCGCGCATGGGACAGGCCCTGCTCGCCCTCGCCCAGCACGCCCGCATGCCCTCCCTCGCCTATCGCATGGGCAGCCAGCTGGCCCGCCAGGCCAGCGACCGGGCAACCCCCGGCGCCCTGGACGCGGCGCTCTATCCGATCCCGCCCTGGCAGCCGCAAAACGGCTTTCAGGTCGACCGGGCACTGATTTTCGCGCTGATGCGCCAGGAATCCGGTTTCAACACCAAGGCCAAGAGCCCGGACGGCGCCCGCGGCCTGATGCAGTTGATGCCGCGCACCGCCAGCTATATCGCCCGCGACCGCCGCTACCGCGGCAAGGGCCGCAACGAGCTGTTCGAGCCCAGCCTGAACATGGAACTGGGCCAGCGCTACGTCGCCTATCTGCTGCGCCACCAGCGCGTGCAGGGGGACCTCTTCCGCCTGACCACCGCCTATAACGGCGGCCCCGGCAACCTCGGCAAATGGCAACGCCGGATGAAGGCCGGCGATGACCCGCTGCTCTTCATCGAGGCCCTGCCGTCAAAGGAAACCCGCCTTTTCATCGAGCGGGTGCTGACCAATCTCTGGATCTACCGCCAGCGTCTCGGCCAGCCGGCCCCCTCGCTGGAACAACTTGCGGGCGGCGGCTGGCCGCGCTACGAAGCCTTGGACGGAACCCGTGCCGAGGTTGCATTGAATGGCCAGAATTGACGAAAGCCTGCCCTTCCTGCCTGTAAACATCGCCGTCCTGACCGTCTCCGACAGCCGTACGCTGGCGGACGACAAGTCGGGCCGCCGTCTCGAAGAGATGCTTTTGGCCGACGGCCACAAGCTGGCGGCGCGGCAGATCGTCACAGATGACGGCGACAAGATTATCGCCGCCCTGAAAGCCCACATCGCCGATCCCAATGTCGACGTCGTGATCACCACCGGCGGCACCGGGGTCACCGGCCGCGACGTGACTCCGGAAGCCTTCAAACAGGTGATGGAAAAAGAGATCGAGGGTTTCGGCGAGCTGTTCCGTTGGATCAGCTTCCAGAAGGTCGGCACCTCGACCATGCAGAGCCGCGCCATCGGCGGCGTCGCCGACGGCACCTACCTCTTCGCCCTGCCCGGCTCCCCCTCCGCCTGCAAGGACGGCTGGGAGGAAATTTTGAAGTTCCAGCTCGACTCGCGCCACCGGCCCTGCAATCTCGTGGAACTGATGCCGCGCCTGAAGGAACATCTGAAAGCGGCGAGCTGAGTTGCTTCACCCGGTTCGCGCCGTCATCGGGCCTCAACGCAAAAACTTGACGGGCGCATTCGCGTTTCCGCTTTGAAATCAACGGGCGAATCGCTTTACTTGGGGGCGACTGCGCTGGAGCAGGTCCAGGCCGCGCCGCAACCGGAGCCCCCCGATGAGTGACACCAGTCTTGCCGCCCCCGAAGCCGCACCCGAGTACGAAGCGATCCCGCTGCCGGACCGGCGCCACTTCGCCGATGCCGAGATGCTTGAGCGGGCGCGGAACTTCTTCGAGGAAATGAAGCTCCGCCATTCGATCCGCGACTTCGCGCCGGAGCCGGTGCCGCGCGCGGTGATCGAGAACTGCATCCTGGCGGCCGGCCGCGCACCGAGCGGCGCCAACCGCCAGCCCTGGCACTTCGTCGCGGTCGGCGATGCCGCCATCAAAAAACAGATCCGCGAGGCGGCGGAGGCTGAAGAGAAAGCTTTCTATGACGGCAAGGCG
>JANQMC010000166.1 GCA_028280305.1 Pelagibius sp.
CCGCCTCCGCTGCGCCTTATAGGCGCAATCGCGCCGTCGCAGATATTCTATGTGGTAGCATCACTTTCCTACGTTTTGTCCACCGCCGCCCTGCCTCCATCCCTCAGGGAGTTCCGCATCCGCGGCGTGGCCACCAACCTTTGGTTCCTGGAAGCGGTGATCGGTCATCCGAAATTCCAGAGCGGCGAGGCGACCACCCGCTTCATCGATTCAACGCCGGAGCTGTTCGAGTTTCACCGCCGCCGCGACCGGGCGACGCGGCTGCTTACCTTTATCGGTGACGTCATCGTCAATGGCAATCCGGAGGTCGAGGGCAGGCCCCTGCCGGGCCCGGTGGCGCCGGCCATTCTGCCGGAAATCCCGGCGGCTCAGGCGCTGCAGGACCCGCCCAAAGGCAGCAAACAGCGCCTCGACGAATTGGGGGCCGAGGGCTTTGCCCAGTGGATGCTGAACGAGAAGCGTTTACTACTTACCGATACCACCATGCGCGACGCCCACCAGTCGCTCTTTGCCACGCGCATGCGCAGCCACGACCTGGTGGCCATCGCACCGGCCTATGCGCGGCTGATGCCGCAGCTTCTGTCCCTGGAATGCTGGGGCGGCGCCACCTTCGATGTCGCGCTGCGCTTCCTGAAGGAAGATCCCTGGGAGCGCCTGGCGGCGCTGCGCGAAGCGGTGCCCAACACCTTGCTGCAGATGCTGACCCGCGGGTCCAACGGCGTCGGCTACTCGAACTATCCCGACAACGTGGTGCGCCACTTCATCGCCCAGGCCGCCGACACCGGGGTCGACCTGTTCCGCATCTTCGACTCCCTGAACTGGGTCGAGAACATGCGGGTCTCCATCGATGCGGTGCGCGAAAGCGGCCTGCTCTGCGAGGCAACAATCTGTTACACCGGCGATCTCTCCGACCCCAACGAGACCAAATACGATCTGAAATACTACGTCGGCCTGGCCAAGGAACTGGAGGCTGCCGGCGCCCACATCCTGGGCATCAAGGACATGGGCGGGCTCTGCAAGCCGGCGGCGGCACGCCTGCTGGTCACCACCCTGAAGCAGGAGATCGGCCTGCCGCTGCATTTCCACACCCATGATACCTCGGGCATCTCCGCCGCCTCGGTGCTGGCGGCGGCGGAGGCCGGCGTGGATGCCGCCGATGCGGCAATGGATGCCATGAGCGGCCTGACGTCCCAACCCAACCTGGGCTCCATCGCGGCGGCCCTGAAGGGCAGTGAGCGGGACCCGGGTCTCGACCGCGAAGCGCTGCGCCGGATCAACACCTATTGGGAGGGCGCGCGGCGTTACTACGCCGGTTTCGAAAGCGAGATGCGCTCCGGCGCTTCCTCTGTCTACGAGCATGGCATGCCCGGCGGGCAGTTCACCAATCTGCAGGAACAGGCGCGCTCTCTCGGTCTGGCGCGCAAGTGGGGCGAGGTGGAACAGGCCTATGCCCAGGTGAACGAGATGTTCGGCGACATCGTGAAGGTGACGCCGACCTCCAAGGTCGTCGGCGACATGGCGCTCTTCATGGTCTCCAACGGCCTGACTCCGGAAGACGTTGCCGATCCGCAGCGCGAAGTGGCCTTTCCGGCTTCGGTCATTGCCCTGTTCCGGGGCGAGGTGGGACAGCCTTACGGCGGCTTCCCCGAGGCTCTGCAGGCCAAGGTGCTGAAGGGCGAGCAGCCCTTTACGGAAAGGCGCGGGGCCTCGCTGCCGCCGGCGGACTTCGCGGCGGTGCGCAAGGAGGCGGAGAAGAAAGCGCGGCGCCACATCGGCGAGCGCGAGCTTTCCTCCTATCTGATGTACCCGGATGTCTTCGTCGACTACGCAAAACACCGGCGCAAGTTCAGCGACACCTCGGTGCTGCCGACCCCGGTCTATTTCTATGGCATGGAGCCGGGCCAGGAGACCGCGGTGGAGATCGAGCGGGGCAAGACGCTGATCATCTCCTATCTCGCGCTCAGCGATGCCGACGACGAAGGCCAGCGCACGATTTTCTTCGAACTGAACGGCCAGCCGCGCACGGTGAAGGTTCTGGACAAGGCCCTGGCCGCCTCCGGCAAGGTGCGGCGCAAGGCCGACGAGGCCGACCCCGGCCAGGTCGGCGCACCCATGCCCGGCCTGATCGTCAACATCTGCGATTCCGGCAAGCGGGTTTCGGCAGGCGACCGCCTCTTCACCATCGAGGCGATGAAGATGGAAACCGCCGTCTATGCCGAGGTCGCCGGCAAGGTGACCGAGGTGGTGGCCGCCGCCGGCAGCCGGGTGGAGCCGCATGACCTCGTTGTGGTGGTGGAGCCCTCGTGAGCCGGGGCTGCGATCCGCGTTGGGCCTTTTCTGTGAGACTTTGAACCTTCCCTCGGGCGCTGCGACTAAAGGGTATCAGCAACACGCAATCGAACCCTGAAGGACACAGTCCGATGTTGAAGCTCACCGCATTCGCTCTCGCCGCCGCCGTTTCCACCGCTGCTGTGGTTCCCTCCACCGCCATAGCCATCGACAACGGCCCCTGCGACCACTGCACCATGGAGCCCATCGTCGTGAAGGGCGACCGCCCCGAGAAGGAAAACGACACGGCGGAAGGCGCAAGCCAGAACTTCCAGGTGGGTCAACCGGCCGCTGCCATGCGCCTGCGGATCCCCACAGTCGGCACGCCGACGGTGCCCGCTGCAGAGACGCGCAAGTAGGTTGGGGGAGAATGGCAGGCCCTGCAGCGTCAAGGCCTGCCGCCACCGGCCTTCTGCGCAGTCAGCGCGAGGCGTTGCTCTCTTCTTGCATAGATGCCCGGCGGAAGCCCAAGGGGGTGCCGAGAAGAACACCAGTGATAGATTTAATGTGGAGTAAATCGCTTAAAGGTGCATTCTGAGTAAGTATTTGAATCTGCTGGCGCCCCGACTCCCTCGCGGGGTACCGGCCGGGCTGGCCGATTTACGGAAACTTCCAAGAAACTCCTGTAAGCTCCATGCACTGCAACCCTTGGGAGTTTAGTCCTTTGCCTGTGGCGCGCCCGGTTTTCTCACGGATTGGAAGGGCGGCCCTTCTCGGTGCCCTGATCTTGGGTCTCAGCGCCTGCAGCAATCAGCAGGTCGGGCGTTTTCTGGGTGGTCTCTGCCATGGCGCAGACAACTGCACCGCGTATAACAGTGACGGGTCAGCGGTCACCGGGCGATGGTATGACCCTTACTAGGGTGCCCGCCTGAAATCCCTAAAATCCCAGGTTTCACCTTTCATCAAGACTCGAATGATAGTCGGTATAACTAGATTATATCGATAAGGATTCGTTGGATGATTGGTGCGGCTCGATTGGCGTCTGCGCTGCTGATTCTCACGGTGTTGGCCTCCCCCGACAACACGGCGGAGGCCGTTTCGGTGGGCCGCGCTTCGGCGGAGGCCGGGGAAGTCGCGCAGATCGACGCGGCGGCCTATCAGCAGATGTTGGACGAGGCGACCGGCGAGAAGGGCGGTGCGCAAAGTGAGGAGGGCGACACCATTCGTGTCGAACTCAGCGCCGAGAGCACGGTGCTGTTCTTCACCAAGGCGGATCATCCGGCCCACCCCAGCGTGATTTCCGTGACGGTGCGCCGTGAAGAGGGTGTGCCGCACATCCTCACCGACGGCTGGCGTGGCGGTGACCGGCGCGCCTTTGACGACTGGTTCACCGCGTTTGTGCGGCGCAACGCCGGTATCGTTCGCCAGTGGCAGAGAAACAACTGAGCGCTGCCGGCGGCTGTCGAAGCGCAGCCAGTCGAGGATGAAATGGCAGCCCGTTACATGATCGGTGAAGATGAGTCTTCGTTGAAAGCCTTCAGTGTGTGCTCGAACATCTCCGGTTTCAGATCCCGGACGATGAAGACGATGCGCGAGTCCCGCGACCCATCCGGCCAGTCCGCCAAACGTACCGGCGGATGAAAGACGTGCTGAACGCCATGGATGACGATCGGCTGGTCGATGCCATCGACGTTCAACATCCCCTTGATCCGTAGAATGTTGCCGCCGTAGAGCGTAATCAGCATTTCCACCCATGAATTGAAGCGGTCCCAATCCAAAGGTCTTTCATAGGTCAGGCAGAAGGCGCGGATCGACTCGTCGTGGCGGTTCACGTCGTGATGATGGTGATCATGCCCATGTTCATGGCCGTGCCCATGCCCATGCCCATGCCCATGCCCGTTATGCCCTTCTTCATAGGATTCCGCTTTGAGCCAGGCCTGCACGTCCGGGCTCTTCTTCTCCGGATTGTAGAGCCCGGCGTTGAACA
>JANQMC010000008.1 GCA_028280305.1 Pelagibius sp.
ATGTAATTACCTCACTCGAGGCCTCCGGGAATACTGAAGCGTTAATCCCTTTCTTAATGGCAATCGAACGTGTTGACAGATCGTATTCTCTGAACGAGAACGCGCTTGACCTAAAGAGACAGATTCAAGCCCGACAGAGTTTAAAGCGAGAACTCTTTTGGGCTGACATCGCTGAAATCAGGGCCAACGGGAGCAATGACAGACCCGTTGTAAAGGTTTGGCAGATCTACTTTATGAACCAACCCTTGTGGGAACTTGTGCCGGATGACTTGGAATGGTTGAAAAATGACGTAACCTTAATGTCTCGGGTCGACGACAAGCGTGTAGCGCTGAGCGGTGCGTTGGAATTGATGGGGTCTATCGACCCTGGGCTACATCTTGCCCAAAAGCTGCGCCGCGAAATGGATGCGGTACCGGTGCTCATTAATGATATAGATGAATTTCTCGCCCAATCATCTGAGGATGATTGGGCGACTCGAGCTCGCATAAAGGAAGAAAAAAAAGATGAGGAGAAGAGACTAAAACAAGAGCGTGAGGAAGCAATTGAGTCGTGGCGGCAGCTTCGCGAGGAGATTTGCCAAAACCCTCGAAAGCTGCTGCAAAAAGACTCTCGATACTACTACGTCAACAATTTATCCCATTGGCTACAAAGGAAAACCGGACAAAACCCGCACCTCGCGATGAGACATTGGAATCTACTTGAATCAGGCTTCAGCGGAGAGGTGGCGGTCGCGTACAAGGAGGCGATATGCAGCTATTGGCGCGAAACTAAGCCCAATATCTCACCAGGCGAGAAGCAGCCTATCAGAGTAACATGGCCATCAATCTATTGTGTTGGAGCTATTGGCGCTGAAAAAGCAGAAAACCCAAATTGGCTATCACAGCTCACATCAAGTGAAGCCCAGCTAGCAGCAAAGCATGGCTTCTCCGTCGCTAAAAGCCTCGACTATCCCGATTGGTTAGACGACCTCGCCGCGTTTTACCCAGATACTGTTCTGCCAGCACTAATGAAATGGACCAAACGAGAGTGGTTGTCCGAGACGAATGCGCACTGTGGCTTCTTAAACCACTTCAGCAGCGGAAAGGCACCCATTGAACCAACCTTGACTAACGACCTCTTTGACATTCTCGTTGGTGCAGAGCCCAACTCGCTACATAAGCTCGAGCTGGCAATCCGGCTATTCCAGCGTATGAGATTAACAGAGAACCAACTCGATCGGCTTCAACAAGTCTGTCAGGACAGAGTGGTGGAGAACCGTAAACCCGAAGAATCCACTCGGTACATTGCGCTTCTTTTCTGGATTAATCCAGATGTTGCCTGCGAGACGTTTTGTGGTTGGTTAGAAAAAGTCTCTAAACCTCCGCAGAGATCAGCAATAGCCGTTGAAGCGTTTGCAATAGTCTTTGGCGGATTCGAAAAAAAGGAGCTGATGGTTAGCACTTTGGAACGTGCAAAAACTTCTACGAAAAAGCAACTTGTGCGTCTGGCCTACCGGTATGTGAGACCAATTGATGACAACCGACATGAGGGAGCTTGGAGTTCAGACACACGCGATCACGCGGAGAGCAGTCGCAACACGGTCTTATCTGCACTGCTAGAAGCAACAGGTGCTGATGCCTATGAGGCAATGAAAGAGTTAGCGAAATCGGAAGAGGTTGGAGATCGAGCAGATCGATTCCACGAACTCGCTCGAGGCATGGCTGAGCGTGACTCCGAGAGGCAATCCTGGACTGAAGAAAACACTGTCGAGTATGAGAGTCGATACGCAGCACCAATAGCAAGCAATGGGGACTTTTTACAGGTCGTTTTGAACGTTTTGGGCGATATCGAGAACAGTTTGTTCCAGGACGACGCTTCGTCCCTTAAGCTCCTAGAGAAATTAGCCAAACCTAAGAAAGAACCAACTCAGACACGTGAACGTGATGAGGAAAGTGTTCAAAATTGGCTAGCTGAACAACTTACACTGCGTGCTATTGGCAGGTTCCATGTATCGCGGGAGGTCGAAATCGCTAACAAGGATAAGCCTGACATTATTGTTTCATCGACCTCCAAGCCGTTCGAGGTTGTCATTGAAGTAAAGCAGGCCGATTCCTGGTCGCCAAATGAGCTAAAAACTGCCTTAACCGTGCAATTAGCAGAAAACTATTTGAAGCCAAAGACTCGCCGATGCGGTGTTCTCGTAGTTACAAATCACGGAAGTCGTAGCTGGCGTCATCCAGACACCAAACGGTCCATGAATTTTGAGCAACTCGTTGATCTGCTTAGAACGGTGGCAAATAGAAAAGTCACAAACCTATCAGGTGAAATCACCGTTTCAGTATCTGGAATTAACGCTGCACCGTAGCAGCTTCACTCAATGAAAATCCCGCGATTTGGGCATCGGGTTCACGTTCCTCGGGTGCCTTGCTGTCGCCGTTTCGTAATGCGCGGGCCTTTGTTTTTCGGGGCGGTGGTCCCTTGTCGGGCGGTCGACTTCGTCGGCGCGGGCGCGGGTTGATTTCAGGTTGCCGGGCTCCAGGGCCGGGCCCGGTTTCAGGTCTAGCAGGCGCGGGGTGAGGTCGGTGAGGTCTTCGGCGACGATGTGGATCACCAGGCCCTCGCGCTGCAGCTTGCCGCGCACGGCGAGCAGGCCGGCCTTCATCACCGTGGCGCGGTGGCGCTGGAAAACGTCGGGCCAGACGATGGCGTTGGCGGTGCCGGTCTCGTCCTCGATGGTCGCGAAGATCACGCCCTTGGCGCTGCCCGGGCGCTGACGCACCAGCACCAGCCCGGCGACGGTCACCGTCTTGCCGGGCGGCAGGTCGGGCAGATGCATCATTTCCACCATGCCCTCGGCCGCCAGTTGCTGGCGCAGGAAGGCCAGGGGGTGGGCCTTCAGCGAAAGACGCAGCGCGCGGTAGTCGTCGACCACGTGTTCGCTCAGCGCCATTTCGGGCAGGGTGACGGCGGGCTCGGGTCCTAACTCCTCGGGGGCCAACTCTTCCGGCGCGTCCCTCTCCTCCTCCTGAAAGGCAAAGAGCGGCAGCTGTTCGGCGCGCCGGCGCTCCCCCGGCAGGCGCTTCACCGCCCAGAGTGCCTCGCGCCGCGCGAGGCCCATGGAACGGTAGGCATCGGCACGGGCCAGGGCCTCCAAGGTCAGGGGCCGCAAGGAGGCGCGGCGCCACAGCGCCAGGGGGTCGGTGTAAACCCCACCTTTCCCTGGCCCCCGCTTGGCGACGATGGCCCGCCCCTCTTCCTCGCCCAGGCCCTTCACCTGTCTGAGACCGAGACGCAGGGCCGGGTCGCGGCCGTCGGCCGCCGTCTCCAGCGTGCAGTCCCAAGCGCTGAGGTTCACGTCGGGCGCGCGGATCTCCACCCCGTGTTCGCGGGCGTCGCGGACGATCTGCGCCGGGGCGTAGAAGCCCATGGGCTGGCTGTTCAACAGCGCGGCGGCGAAGACCGCGGGGTAGTAGTGCTTCATCCAGGCGGAGACGTAGACCAGCAGCGCGAAGCTGGCGGCGTGGCTTTCGGGAAAGCCGTAGTCGCCGAAGCCTTCGATCTGGTTGAAGCAGCGCTCGGCGAAATCCGGGTCGTAGCCCCGCGCGATCATGCCGTCGATGAACTTCTGGCGGAAGGAATGGATGGTGCCGACATGGCGGAAGGTGGCCATGGCGCGGCGCAGGCGGTCGGCCTCCGCCGGCTGGAAACCGGCGGCGACGATGGCGATCTGCATGGCCTGTTCCTGAAACAGCGGCACGCCGAGAGTCTTTTCGAGAACACGGCGCAGCGCTTCGGAAGGATAGGCCACCTTCTCCTTCCCCTCCCGCCTTCGCAGGTAGGGGTGCACCATATCGCCCTGGATCGGGCCGGGGCGCACGATCGCCACCTCGATCACCAGGTCGTAGAAATTCTTCGGCTTCAGGCGCGGCAGCATGGACATCTGGGCCCGGCTTTCCACCTGAAAGACGCCGATGGTGTCGGCGCGCGAAAGCATGCCGTAGACCTCCGGGTCGCCCTGGCGCACCGAGGCCAGGGTGCAGTCGCGCCCGTAGTGTTCCTTGATGAGGGCGAAGCCCTTACGCAGACAGGTCAGCATGCCCAGCGCCAGCACATCGACCTTCAGCATGCCCAGCGCATCGAGGTCGTCCTTGTCCCATTCGATCACCGTGCGGTTTTCCATGGCGGCGTTTTCGATGGGCACGACCTCGCAGAGCGGGCTCTCGGTCATGACGAAGCCGCCGACGTGCTGGGAGAGATGGCGGGGAAAGCCGATCAGTTCCTGCACCAGCGTCAGGGTCTGGCCAAGGCGGCGGTCGCTGGGGTCGAGGCCCAGGGCCCGCACCTCCTTTTCCTCCACCCCCTCCTGGCTCCAGCCCCAGATGGCGCCGGAAAGCGCGGCGATGGTGTCGGCGGAAAGGCCCATCACCTTGCCGACCTCGCGCATCGCGCCGCGCGAGCGGTAGCAGATCACCGTGGCGGTCAGCGCCGTGCGCTCGCGCCCGTACTTTTCATAGATATACTGCATCACCTCTTCGCGGCGCTCATGCTCGAAGTCGACGTCGATGTCCGGCGGCTCGCGGCGCTCGGCGGAGACGAAACGCTCGAACAGCAGGTCGATCAGCGTCGGGTCGACCGAGGTGATGCCCAGGCAGTAGCAGACCGCGGAGTTGGCGGCCGAGCCGCGGCCCTGGCAGAGGATGTCCTGGGACCGGGCGAAGCGCACCACGTCCTCCACCGTGAGGAAATAGGGCGCGTAGTCGAGCTGCGCGATCAGCGCCAGTTCGCGGGTGACGGCGGCGCGGACCTTCTCCGGGATGCCTTCAGGGTAGCGCTCCGCGGCGCCGCGCCAGGTGAGGTGTTCCAGTTCTTCCTGGGGGCTGCGGCCTCCCGTCGTCAGTTCCTCGGGATAGTCGTGGCGCAGTTCGTCGAGGGAGAAGCGGCAGCGCTTCGCGACCTCCAGCGTGTTGGCCAGGGCTTCGGGGTAGTGGCGGAAGAGATGGGCCATATCCTCCGGCGTTTTCAGGATGCGCTCGGCATTCGCCTGCAGGCGGTAGCCCGCCGTGTCGATGGTGCAGTGTTCGCGGATGCAGGTGACGACGTCGAGCAGCGGCTTGCGCTGGGGCGTGTGCAGGCAGACGTCGTTGCAGGCAACCAGCGGCAGGCCGGTTCGCGCCGCCAGCGCGGCCAGCGCCTTCAGGTCGCGGGCGTCGCTGCCCCGGTAGAGCGCGCGGGCGCCGAGGAAGACAGCGCCGGGACAGGCTTCGGCGAGGCGGCGCAGATGACTCTCTATGTTTTCATCCGGCAGCACGACGAAGGTCTGTCCCGCGCCGTGCTCGATGATCTCCTCAAAGGAGAAGTGGCAACTTCCCTTCTCCGCGCGGCGCTTGCCGAGGGTGAGCAGGCGGCAGAGCCGGCCATAGGCGGCGCGGTCGGCGGGAAAGCAGAGCACTTCCGGCCCGTCTTCCGGTATCAACCGCGCGCCGACCAGCAGTTGGATTCCCGCCTGCTTCGCCGCCAATTCCTTTACCGCCACATGGGCGCGCACCACCCCGGCCAGGGAATTGCGGTCGGCAATGGCAACCGCCGGCAGCCCCAGCGCCGCCGCCCCCATCACCAATTCCTCCGGGTGGGAACCGGACCGCAGGAAGGAGTAATTGCTGGTCACCTCCAGCGGGACGTAGGTGTTGGTTTGGGTCATATCGCGTTCGGTCTTCCTTCCACCACAACCAAAGCCCCCTCACCCGGCTTCCCCCTCACCCTCCCACTGCGTGGGCCCCTCCCTCTCCCACGGGGGGAGAGGGAATTCATTGCAAGCACCTTCTCTAATTCCTCCTCTCCCCTTTTGTTTCCCCCTCTCCCTTGATGGGAGAGGGGCGGGGTGAGGGTGATTCCCGCAGCCGGTAGCCCTCAACCACCTTCTGCAAGAAATGCAGCAGCGGCAGGAAGCCCCCTCACCCTCCCGCTTCGCGGGCCCCTCCCTCTCCCACGAGGGGAGAGGGAAATCACTGCGCACCTTTCTTTTGTTTCCCTTCTCCCTCTATGGGTGAGGAGGCTTTTGGTTTTCCAAAGCCTGCGCGATGGTCGTCAACACGCCCTCCAGATTTTCCAGCACCTCGTTGTTCCAGAAGCGCAGAACGCGGAAACCTTTGTTCTCCAGCCAAGCGGTTCTTTCCACATCGCCGTCCTGGCGTTCAGCGTGCTGGCCGCCGTCCAATTCGACGACCAGCTTCTCGTCATAGCAGGCGAAGTCGGCGACGAAGCGGCCGAGCGGCACCTGGCGGCGGAATTTGTGGCCGCCGAGTTGGCGGTTGCGCAGGGCCGACCAGAGCTTCCTTTCCGCCGCGGTCTCGTCGCGCCGCAGACGCCGGGCGGAAGCGGCCTTAGTCATGATTTCTCCTCGCCCTTCTTTTGGTTCCCCCTCTCCCTTGATGGGAGAGGATCGGGGTTAGGGTGACTCTCGCAAGCGGCAATCCCCGGTCATCTTCTGCGGGTAATGAAGCAGCGGCGCGAAGCCCCCTCACCCTCCCGCTTCGCGGGGCCCTCCCTCTCCCACGAGGGGAGAGGGGGATTTCGTTTGCCCTTTCACCCATCATCCGAACAGCCCGTGCAGGAACCACTGGCCGGCGCTGCGGTAGAGCCAGTAGCGGCGGCCGTCGGCGTCTTCGACGCGGAAATAATCGCGCGGCTCGGCATCGCCGGCGATTGGGTCGTCCCCAGCCAGGACATTGGGCGCGGGATTGCCCAAAATCGAATCGTTCTGCCACCACTCGCCGAGCAGGCGCTCCGGCCCCTCGGCCTGCACCACCTCGTGCAGCATGCGGCGCCACCTGAAACGCGCCGGCGGATGATCGGGTAGCAAGGAGACCGCCTCCACCGGCTCCGGCCGCGGCAGCAGGCGCAGGGGGCGCAGGTTCGGATGGGGCGTTTTGCGCCAGCCTTCATCCTGCATGTCTTCGCCAGGCTTTTCTTCTCCGCCTTCCCCCTCAACGCTTGCCAGCACGAAGGCGCGCTCCGGCAGATGGCTTTCCCGGGGGCTGGGGCGGCGCACGGCGGCAAGCCCCAGGCGACTGCCCAGGCGGTCGACCAGATCGGGAATGTCTTCGGCACCGGCGGCGCTGTTGATCGGTTGCGCCGTGACGACGGCGGGTGCAGGCGCTTCTTCCTCTGCGTCGTTTTGTTGTTGCGGCGGTTGCTGTTGTGGGGGTGGGGGCACCGGGAAGTTCATCTGCCTTGCACCCAGGGGGTCGCTGCGGGCGGCGGCCAGGGTCATCACCTCGATGCCGAAGCCGGGGTCGATCTGCGCCAGCTTCTCGGTGAAGAGACGGCGCAGGTGCTTGGCATCGCGGCTCGCCCGGCTGGTGCCGACGGAGAGGCTTTGGAAACTGCCGTCGCTGCGGTAGGCGGTGAAGTCCAACTGCCGCGCCCCGCGCCCGGCCAGGGCCAGTTCGCGGCAGAGCCGCGGCAGCAGATCGTCGAGGGCGCGGGCGATATCGTCGGGGGCGCTGATCGGCTCCGCGAAGATGCGCCGCAGAAGATGGGCCGGCGGCGGGCGGCGCGGCGACAGGGCCTCGGCCTCCTCCCCCAGGGCCTGGGCCAAACGGCGCGCCGCCAGCGGGCCGAAGCGCGGCGTCATCACGCTGGGCGAAAGCGCATAGAGATCTTCGATGCGCCTGAGCCCCAGGCGATCCATCACCTCCACCGCGGCGTCGGGCAGGCGCAGCGCCGCCGGCGGCAGGCAGGCGATGGCGGCGCGCTGGCTGCCCGGCATGACGACGACGCAGGGATGCGCCGGCGAGGCGGCGAAACGCGCCATGGCCCAGGCGGCGCCGATGGTGTCGGCCATGGCAAGGCGATTCGTATAACCGAGATCCGTCAGCCGCGCCTGCAGATCTTCCAGTAATGCCGCTTCGCCGCCGAAGAGGTGACAGCAGCCGGAGACGTCGAGCAAGACCCCCGCCCCGCCGCCCGGCCCCCGACCGCTGCCCTCGGCTGTCGAGCAGGGCGCCGTCCAGGGGCTGTAGCGGCCGCACCAGGCGGCGAGCCGGGCGATGGCCTGGGCGTCGGCTTCCGCTTCGTGGGGGGCCGTGGTCACACCGGGCAGGAGGGCGCGGGCCTCGGCCAGAGGCAGGCCGGGGGTGAGGCCCGCCCCCGCCGCCGCGGCATTCACCGCCGCCAGGCTGAGCTGCCCGCGCTCCGCCGTTACCAGCGCCAGCGGCGCTTCTTCAGACCGCTTGCCGGAAGTCGATAAGCTCTGCCTCTGCCCCTGGCCCTGCGCTTGCCTGTGTCTGGATTGTCCGCGGGCGCGCTGCCAGCGGCCCCGTTGCCAACGATCCGTCGCGAAGCGCGGGAGCCAGAGAGAAACCACACGCCGCATTGTCCCACTCCACCTGCCATGATCCCGGCGCCGCCCCGCGGCAGCGCAGGAGGTCCAGCCGCCAGCGCGGGCGGCCGATGAAAGTTGCATCCTCTATGTCGTTCGAACGCGCAGCCGTTACCCGCCAGCGGCTGAGGGCGGCGCTGGCATCGCGCCCGCGGCGGCGCGGCCGGAAGCGGCGGTGCAAGGCAAAAGCCGTCACGCCAGCCCCGTTCTCTAAAGAGGCTTCGGCGGCCAGTTGCAGACGCCGCCCGGCGAGGCGGTCAAGCCCTTCGACCTCCCCCACCACGGCGGCGAGGCGGTTGCAGCGCAGCCCCTCCTCCATCGCCCAGAGCAGATCGGGTTCGGCCTTGGCGCGCACCATGATGAAGCGCCCGGGGTCGAGCCCCAGGGCAACCAGCGCCGGGGGGTAGAGATCGCCCCAACGCGATATCCAGAGGACATGCTTGGGGGGGACGCTCTGATTGTCCGATGAAAGTCTCCGCAGCCGCGCCAGGAGCGCGAGACAGAAACCGAGGGTCACGCCGTCGTCCCATTCCGCGCGTTCACCCTCGATCTCATGCAGCGCAGCGAGCGGCAGGCCGCCGCCGGGCAGCGCCTCGTCCAAGGCCGACAGCCCCAGCGGCAGCACCGGGCGCCGGGCCAACCCCCGCCCAGCGGATTCGATGCGGCTGATCTGGGCGCGCAGGGCCGCCAGCCCGGCCTGCCGTCCTTCAGCTCTCGACAAAGGCCGCCGGAAAGCCCGGGGGGTTCCCGAAAGCCCCGAATCCCGGCTCTTTTCGTGCAGAGCAGGTGCCATGCGCAGCCTTTCAACCTAGAGGATATGTTCTAATTTGTTCTCTTTTTGTTCTACATTCTCCTAGGCAAAGAGTCAAGATTTCGGGAGACTAGGGGACCGTGAACAGTCAACCGCAGCAGCCCAAAACAACGGCCCCTGCCGGCTTGGAATCGGCCTTTGATCCGGGTATCTGATGATGCTTGGCCGGAACTGCACCGCGCCGTCAGCAACAGCCGACAGGCCGACAACCGATATGACGCAAACCAAAGTGATCGACATCCGCTTCGTCGACAGTGAAGATGACATCGCCCTCTGCATACGGCTGAGGCGCGAAGTCTTCATCGCCGAGCAGGGTGTCAGCGAGGAACTGGAGATCGACGGCGAAGACGGTGTCAGCGCGCACGTGCTGGCAAGGCTTGACGGCCGCCCTGTCGCCGCGGGCCGGGTTCAATACGCAGGCGGCACGGCAAAAATTCAGCGGGTCTGTGTCGCCAAGGACTGCCGCGGCAAGGGCCTGGGCGCAGAGCTTATCCGCTTCGTCCTTACCGAGGTTTCAGACAGCCCGAAAATTTCAAAAGTACGCCTCGGTGCGCAGATGCAGGCCCTCGCCTTCTACCGGAAGCTCGGCTTCTCGCCTGTCGGCGCGGAATACCTCGATGCCGGTATCCCCCATCAGACGATGGAAATCGATCTCCGCGGTTCAGCGTGACCGCCGCATAAAACTCCGCTTACGAAAACAGCAGGCCGCCGTTGATGTCGACGCAGTTGCCGGTCATGAAGGCGGCCTGGTCGGAGGCCAGGAAGGCGACGAGCTCGGCGCAGTCTTCGGAGGTGCCCTCGCGCTTCAGCGGCGTCGCCTTGGCGACATTGGCCCGCACCTCCGGCTTGGTGAAGATGTTGTGGAAGTCGGTGTCGATCATGCCGGGGCAAAGCGCGTTCACCCGAATCCCGGGCGCCAGTTCCTTGGCCAGGGCGCGGGTCATGGTCATCACCGCCCCTTTGGAAGAGGCATAGGCAACCGCACCCGGGCCGCCGCCGTCACGCCCGGCCTGTGATGCCAGGGCAACGATGGAGCCGCCCGCCGACATGCGCGGCACCACAGCCTTCACCATCAGAAACAACGAGGTGGCGTTCAGGGCCATGACCTTGTTCCAGTGGGCAACATCCATTTCCTGAACTGTCTTGCGGGCGACAAGGCCGCCGGTCACATGCACCAGGATGTCGATCTTGTCGCCGAAACGGATCTGCGTCTCGGTGACGAGTTCGGCGACGTCCAGCGGCTGGGTCATATCCCCCTTCAGGGCAAAGGCCTCACCCCCGGCCGACATGATCTCGCCGACGGCGGTTTTCGCTCCCTCGGCGCTGCTGAAATAGTTGATGGCGACCCGGGCTCCCTGTGCCGCCAGGCGCATCGCGCAGGCGCGGCCGATGTCGCGGCCACCGCCGGTTACGATTGCGGTCTTTCCCTGAAACGACATCGGGGCGAACTGCATGGGTCTCTCCTAAAAAGCTACTGGTGATTCGCTGGTTGTATTGTTCGTTACAAACGGCGTTAGAATGGTGCCGTCATCCGATGACGGCGCTTATCTGCGCACCGGATGTCAGACCCGGGACGGGCATGAATTCGGCTTGTCCGGCAAAATTAGTATGGTAGTATGCCAGACACTGTCAAGCAGCAGATGCTTGCGCAGCAAATCATCCAGACCTGCTACGACGATCCCGAAATGCAGGCATTCGAATTGGGAGGAAACTCAATGAAAACAGTGAACATCCTGCGCGGTTTCGCCCTGGGCGGCGCCCTCCTGGCGGCGGCGGGCCTGGCCCTGCCCACGGCCTTGGAGGCCAAGGAACTCCGGGGCTGGAACATCCACGTCCCCGACTATCCTGTTTCCCACGGCATGGAACAGTTCATCGCCGAGGTTGCGGAGAAGACCGACGGCCGCCTCAGCGGCAAGGTCTTCCATGGCGGCGTGCTGGGCTCCCAACCCGATGCCATCGAGCAGGTCCGCCTCGGCGCGATCGACTTCGCCGTCTTCAGCCTCGGGCCAATGGGCCAGGCTGTGCCGGAAACCAACGTCGTCTCCCTGCCCTTCATCTTCAAAAGCATCGATCAGATGTACCGCCTGATGGACGGCGCCGCGGGCGAGGCCATCGGCAAGGGCATGGAAGCCAAGGGCATCGTGGCGCTGGGCTGGTACGACGCCGGCGCCCGCTCGTTCTACAACTCGGTGAAGCCGATCAACAAACCAGAGGACGTCGGCGGCATGAAAGTGCGGGTCATGAACAACGACCTCTTCGTCGGCATGATCGAATCGATGGGCGGCAACGCAACGCCGATGGCTTTCGCCGAAGTCTATCAATCCCTGAAGACCGGCGTGGTCGACGGTGCGGAGAACAATCCGCCCTCCTACGAGTCGACCAACCACTTCGAGGTCGCGAAGTACTACTCGATCTCCGAGCACCTGATCATTCCGGAATGCCTCTGCATGAGCAAAAAGACCTGGGACGGTCTCTCCGCCGAGGATCAGAAAATCCTCAAAGAGGCCGGACACGCCAGCGCCCTGAAGCAGCGTGAGCTGTGGCAGGCGCGTGAGCGCAAGAGCATGGATGCCGTCGTTGCCGGCGGCACGGTGGTCAACCAGATCGCCGACAAGGCGCCGTTCCAGAATGCGATGGGCGCGGTCTACGATCAGTTCCTGGAGCAGAACCCCGACCTGACGGAACTGGTCAACCTGATCCGCAACGCGGACTGACCTGCTGTAACCTGCGGACCATACCGGCGGCCCTGCAATGATTGCGGGATCGCCGGTGTGCCGCAGCTTCCGCCAAGGGGTTCATACCGTGAAGTCCGTTGCCTCCGTCTGCAATGCCACCGACAAGGTACTGACGCTGATCAGGTCCTGCTGCGTCCTGCTCAGCAGCCTTGCCATGGTTGTCCTCATCACGATTTTCGCCTGGCTGGTCTTCGGCCGCTACGTGCTGAACGAAACACCCACCTGGGTCGAGCAACTCGCCCTGGTGCTGGTCTGCTACATCGCCTTCCTCGGCGCCGCCGCCGGGGTCAAGGACAACACCCATCTGGGGGTCTCCTTCATCCGCGAGGCCATGCCGGCGCCGCTGCGCCGCTCCCTGCGCATTCTCGCCGAGGCCGCCATGACCGCCTTCGGCCTGGTGATGTTCCTGTCCTGCCTGGAACTCGTCGCCTTCGGCTGGGGCACCCTGCTGCCCATGCTGAACATTCCCGAGGGCGTCCGCACCCTGCCCGCGGCGATCTGCGGCGGCCTGATCTTTCTCTTCGCCGGAGGGCGGACCATCGGCATGGTGCACAAATACTGGATCGGCCGGGACACTGACGAAACGCCGCCGGCCGAACATCCCTCCAGTAACGCCGGGGCGCACTGACCGTGGGGCTGGCTCTTCTGCTCGGTCTCTTTGCCTTTTGCATCGTGATCGGCGTTCCGGTGGCCTTTGCGATGGGGATCGCCGCCGCCGCCGTTTTCTTCTACGAGGGCTTTCCGCTTCTCATCACCTTCCAGCGCATCACCTCCGGCATCACCGTTTTCTCGCTGCTGGCGATCCCGTTTTTCATCTTCGCCGGCGAGCTGATGCTGCATGGCGGCATCGCCATCCGGCTGGTGCGCTTCGCCTCCGCTCTGGTCGGCCATGTGCGCGGCGGCCTGGCCTCGGTGAACATCTTCTCCAGCATGCTGTTCGGCGGCATCTCCGGCTCGGCGGTCGCCGACATCTCCGCGCTCGGGTCGATCCTGATTCCGGTGATGAAGGAAAAGGGTTACCGCGGCGACTATGCAGTCAACGTCACCGTCACCTCCTCCATCGCTGGTGTGGTGATTCCGCCGAGTCACAACATGATCATCTTCACCGTCGCCGCCGGCGGCGGGATTTCGATCTCCAAGCTTTTCATGGCCGGGGTGGTGCCGGGCATTCTGATGTGCCTCTGCCTTGCCATCGCCGCCTATATCGTCGCATTGCGCCACAACTACCCGGCCGAGGCCTTTCCCGGCTGGCGCGTGGTCGCCCTTGCCGCCGCCACGGCAATTCCCGGCCTCGTCACCGCCATCATTATCGTCGGCGGCGTTCTCTCCGGCGTTTTCACGGTCACCGAGTCCGGCGCCTTCGGCGCGATCTACGCCCTTGCCCTGACGGTCATCGTCTACCGCTCGCTCTCCTGGGAGGCTTTCAAAACCGCCGTCGTCAACTCGGTCAGGACCACCGCCATGGTGATGATCCTGATCGGCTGCGCCAGCGCCTTCGGCTATCTGCTGGCGCTCTATCAGGTGCCGGAACTGCTCAGCCGCTCGCTGCTGGCGATCTCCGAGAACCCGATCATGATCCTGTTGATGATCAACCTGATGCTTTTGATGCTGGGCATGATCATGGACATGGCGGCGCTGATCCTGATCTGCACGCCGATCTTCCTGCCCATCGCCAGCGCCATCGGCATGGACCCGGTTCAGTTCGGAATCATGCTGCTGATGAATCTGGGGCTCGGCCTCTGCACGCCGCCGGTGGGCGCCTGCCTCTTTGTCGGCTGCGCCGTGGGCAAGGTTCCGATCGAGGAGACACTGAAATCGATCTGGCCGTTCTACCTGGCGATCCTGGCAGCCCTGCTCGCCGTCACCTTCATACCGGCGATCTCCATGACCCTGCCCGGCCTGGTGAGTCTCTAAGTCTTAGGCGACTTGCGTCGAAGCGGTTCCGGCCCGGCGCCGAAACTCCAAAACACCAACTTAGTCTTCGAAATAGGCGGGATGTTGCTTCTCGGCGTAGTCCAGAGTCTCGTTGAGGCGCGACAGGTGCAGCCGGGTGATGGCAATCAAGCCGGCTTCATCACCGGCACTCAGCCGCTCGAAGATGCCGACATGGTCTTCATAGACCTCTTGTTGCCCCGCCTTGCTCGAAAGCGACAGCATGCAGAGCCGGTCGACATAGAACTTGTTCTCGGCGATTGTCTTGAAAGCGAAGTCGCAACCCGCCGCCTCACAGATCAGGCGGTGAAACGCATAGTCCAGGTTGTTGAAGCGGTCCGTATCGCCCGCGGCGACGGCGGCCTTCTGCTGTTTCAGATTGCTCTTAAACCGCTTCTCGTGAGCGGGGTCATAGCGCTCGCAGGCCAGCCGCATGATTTCCGTCTCCACCGCCGTGCGGATAAAGCGGCTTTCCAGAATCTCGCTGCGCGAGATGCGGCGCACGATGGTTGCGCGCTGCGGCTGAATGCGCAGAAGCTTCATGTTCCCCAGGCGGATGAAAGCCTCGCGCACCGGCTGGCGCGAAACATCGAACTTTCGCGCCACCTCCGCCTCCGACAGCTTCGTGCCCGGCGGCAGGTTCAGGGACACGATATCCGCACGCAGCTTTTCGAAGATGTCATCGGCGGTGGTGCGCCGCGTCGTCTCAAGGTCCCAGGCTTCTGCACTCATGGGGTTTTTGCGTTCATGGTCAATTCCATCCTTTCCGAACAACTACCATACCAGCTAGATGTACGACCGGAAAGCGCTCGATCCGTGCAGGTGATATCACCCGGCAACGGCCCACCAGCGTTAAGAGGTGTGGGGCTTATCGGATATCCCGCGCGCCGTCACTTCAGCGCTTTTACATAAACCCAGGGAATACTGAAGTAGAATTCTCCGCAGCGTTCGAGTGCCACGAGATCGGCAAACCAGCGATCGACATCCAGCTTGGCGATCCCCCTCTGAACTGCCGCCTTGGCGGCGTCCGAGCAGTAGTCGTGCGCAGCGGTTCCCTCGGCGAAGCTGAAGGCGACAAGCTGCCGTGTCTCGCTTGTCATTTCCCGGAATTCGCTGCCCCGCATCAAGCCAGGGAGCTTCCGACCCATCTCGCCGTCGCTGGTGTCCATCCAGCCTTGCGTCTCGTCAGCATAAGCGGCAATGACCTGTCGCGTAAGCTCGCTGTCACGGCTGTTCACCATGACACCACCGAAGTCATGGTGCGCCAGAAGAAGCACGCCGCCCGGCTTCAGCACGCGGTGACATTCGGCGATAAGTCGCGGCTTATCCTCGATACACTCAAGGACGTTCTGGCAGACCAGATTATCGAAATCGGCATCGGGAAACGGCAAGACATCTCGGTTAAGATCGATGCCTAAAAGCTCCACCACACTGTCGTGACCTGTCTCGCTCAAAGAACGCCTTGCCAGCTCCAGGAACTCTTCACTGCTGTCTACACCAACGACCTGTTGAGTAACCAGCGCAGCCTCCCGGAGAGTTCTGCCAATACCGCAACCGACGTCAAGTACTCGGGACGACGCCTCGACCCCGGCAAGCACTACCAGTTGCCTGTGAAAATCGGCTTGGTCGTAAGGCTGATTTACAGACTCTAGTGCCATTCCCTTTTCCAGGTCTCTTCTCAGAACACCACTCTACTCCAGCACCGCCACGGCATCGACCTCGAAGAGCATGCCGTCCAGGGCCAGGCGCGGCACCGGCACCAGGGTCTGGGCCGGCAGCGCCTTGCCAAAGGTTTCCTTCACCTCTCGGGTCATCACCGCCAGCATCGTCGGGTCGTAGTCCACAACGTAGGTGGTGATCATCGTCACCTGGTCCGGCTGGGCACCGACGGCATCCAGTGCAAGCCGCAGGTTGGCGTAAGCCTGGCGCAGTTGATGGGCGAAGTTGGGCGAGAGGGCACCACTTGCATCCTCCCCGCCCTGACCGGCGATGAAGGCAAGGCGCGAGCCGCCCTTGGCGACCACCGCATGGCTGTAGCCGTTGGGCGCGGGGTCATAGAGTTCCGCCGGATTGACGATGGCAAGAGACACGCCGCGCTGCTCGGCGGCCGCTGTTGGGGGAAAACTGCTCATGAGAGATAGCACTCCTAAGAGTAAGACGGGTTTAAGCGACGGCGTCCGCATGGCCGTGAACCTCCACTGTCGTCGGATGTGTTTTTATTGCAGGACGGCAGGACCGAGATGGGCCAGCTTGTCCGGATTGCGCAGGATGAAGATGCCCGTGGCCTTCCCCGCCTCGTCAAAGGAAAAGGAAACCGCCGCCACCGTCGCACCGTCCTGCCGGAGCAGGATACCCCGGCCACCGTTCAATTCCGTGACGACCCATTCGAAGCCGATCCAATAGCGGCTGAGGCCCTGCGAAACAAAGCGCAGCACCGGCTCCACACCCTGCAGCGTCTCGCGCAGCGCCACCACCTTGCCGCCACCGTCGGTGCTCAAACGGACATCGCTCGACAGCAGTTCGGCAAGCCTCGCCGTGGTTCCTTCCTCGACCGCGGCCCGAAAGGCGGCAAGCAATTGGTCCTGTTGTTCCAGGGGCGTCGCATGACGCACCTTCGCCTGCTCGATATGGGTTTTGGCGCGGGACACCCACTTGCGGCAGGTGCTCTCGTTGATCTCCAACATCCCAGCGATCTCCGCGTAAGGCATCTCGAAGATGTCGTGCAGCAGATAGGCGGCACGCTCTTTGGGCTTCAACCGCTCCAGCATCAACAGGAACGCGGTGGTAAGGGAGGCGGAAAGATCCATCCGCGCTTCCGCCTCGTGCTCAACGGAGGTCTGCACCGCCTCGGGCAGCCAGGCGCCGACGTAGTTGACGCGGCTGCGCTGAGCCGAGCGCTGCAGATCGAGACAGCGCCGGACGCAGACCGTCGTCAGCCAGGAGGCAGGATTCTCGATCTCGCCGCGCTCAGCCCGGACCCATTTCAGAAAGCTGTCCTGAACCGCGTCCTCGGCATCGGCGCGCGAGCCGAGGATGCGATAGGCCAACCCCAGAAGCCGGGGACGGGCCTCCTCGAAGACTTCGGTCTCTTCACGGTTCAGCGAATCGCTGTTCTGCCTCATGGTCCTACCCATCAATGCCGGGAGATTGCGATACGGTTCCACAGGTTGATCTGGGCGATGGTTCCGGTGAGGATACCGATCTCGGCCTCGGAAAACTGTTCGCGCAGTTCTTTCCGCAGAGCACCGAGGTTGGTCTTGGGGTCGAGGATCGTCAAGGCCTCGGTCCAGGCCAGGGCCGCCCGCTCCCGCGCCGTGAAGTCGCTGACATGCTCCCAGACGATCACCCGGTCCAGCCGATCGTTGGTTTCGCCGTCCTCGCGCGCTTCGCGGGTATGCATCTTCACACAGTAAGCACAGCCATTGATCTGCGAGGCGCGAAGCTGCACCAGATGATGGATGGTCCGGTCGAAGCCGCTGGCGGCCATGACCTCGTTGACCCCGGCCATGGCCTTCAAAACATTGGGAATAACCGTCTCGTAGTTCACGGCCTTGCTTTTCGATGATACTCTCTCAAGGGTTTCGCTGTCGCTCATGACGGTCCTTCTTTCGTCGGGCTGAAATCGCTTTATACCCTTATGACGATCCAGGACCGCCGCCTGTGACAGCCGCCTATCATTTTTTTCAGGCCCGTCATTTTTCCAGGAGGTCCTTATGCCCCGCCCCCTGCCGCCGCTGAGCGCCCTGCGCCTTTTCGAGGCTGCGGCGCGCCACCTGAGCTTCAAGGCCGCAGGCGCCGAACTGCACCGCAGCCCCAGCGCCGTCAGCCATGCCATCCGCGCTCTGGAAAAACAGCTCGGCATGGCGCTCTTCCACCGCAGCCCCAACGGCCTGACCTTGAGCGAAGCCGGTTCCGCCTACCTGCCGGAGATCCGCGCCGCCCTGGAGAGGCTGGCCCGCGCCACCGCCGCACTTCCGGGGCGCAAGCAAGGAGGCGAGACCAGCCAAAGGCTCGCGCTCTCGGTCGCGCCGAGCTTCGGTCTGCGCTGGCTGATCCCGAAGCTCGCCGCCTTCAGCGAACGGCACCCGGACATCGCCGTCACACTCGACACCAGCCAACGGCGCGTCGACCTCGACCGTGAAGGGATCGACCTTGCAATCCGCATGGGCCAAGGTCGCTGGCCCCACCTCCATGCGGACAACCTGCTGGACGAATACCTGGTGCCTGTCTGCGCCCCGGCCCTGGCCCCGGCGATCCGCCACGCCGGCGACCTCGGACAACAGACCCTGCTGCAGGTCACCAGCGTCAGTGAAGACTGGGCGGCTTGGGCCCGGCTTGCCGGTATCGACGTTGACGACATCGACCTGGAACAGGGCCCGCGTTTCGACAACATCGACATGGCCCTGAAGGCCGCCGCGGCCGGTCTGGGGGTCGCCGTCGGCCGCCGCCCGCTGATCGACGCGGACCTCGAAGCCGGCCGCCTGGTTCAGGTTCTGGGCCCGCCGCAGCGCGCATCAACAGCCTACTGGCTGACCGGCGGCGAGGACGCGCTGCGGCGCCCCGCAGCGGCCTGCTTTCGGGAGTGGATTTGCAGCACATTGGAGCCCGGCGCTGCGGAAAACCGTCCATGATCACAGTATCGAAGCGACCGTGAGTTATTTTCCATACCGTTTCGAAGGTGAAATCGTCCACCATGACGTCGGCAGCGAAACCTATGCCTATACGGTCGTTTTTCTGCCCGGTGAGCTGGCCCAGAAGCTTCCCTTGAAGGCATATCCCAGGCTGCGCGTCTCGGGAGAAATTGGCGAACACCCCTTCGAAGCGGCGCTGACTCCGGTCAGGGGCTCCTGGTACATTCTTCTCTCCCGGAAAATGCTGCGGACCCTGGGCAGCGGCGTCGGCGACATCGTTGAAGTCTGCTTCGACATCGCCGATCAGGACGCCGTCAACGTACCAAAAGCCCTGCGGGAGGCCTTGTCAGCCAACGGGAAAATGGATCGCCTTTGGAAGGCTCAGACCGCCGGCAAGCAACGCGGGCTTGCTTATCGGGTCGCCTCGGCCAAAACCCCCGCAACACAAAACAAACGGATTACCGAGGTCTTCGGTATTTTAAGCGGCAAGCTCGACATGCGCGGCAAACCAGTCGATTAAAACACAGCCGGCTTCCTCTAGCGCCCTTCATAAACCGCCGGGCGGCGTGCCTTCCAGGCGGCCAGGCCCTCCCCCAGGTCATGGCTCGGCACCAGCCGTGCGAAGGCCTCGCCCTCCGCCAGCAACCCCTCGGCGATGGAGAGGTTGATGCCGCGGGTAACGGCGCCGAGGATGGCGCTGACTGCCAGGGGTGAATACTCCATGATCTGCCGGGCAAGATCGTGCGCGGCGGACAGCAGATCCTCCGGCGCCACAACCTGGTTCACCAGACCCAGTTCGAAGGCCCGCTCGGGTGAGAAGGTCTCCCCCGTCAGCAGCAGTTGCAGAGCACGCTTGCGCCCGGCAAGGCGTGGCAGGCGCTGGGTACCGCCGAAGGTCGGCGGCATGCCGAGCTTGATCTCGGGCTTGGCGAAAACGGCGGCCGTACTCGAAACGGCCAGCGGCGCCGCTTCGGTGATTTCGCAGCCGCCACCAAAGGCGAGACCGTTCACCGCAACGATGACCGGTTTCGAAAAGGCCTCGATGCGGGCCGTCATCGCCTGACCGCGACGCACGAAATCGCGCAGTGCCGTCTCCGGCCCCGCGGCGACACTTTCGGAAAACTCATGAATATCGCCGCCGGCGGAAAACGCCTGCTCGCCCGCCCCCGTCAGGATCACCGCCCGCACTGCTCCCTCGACCTCCAGGCGGTCGAGTCGGGCCAGCAACGCATCGGCCATGGCATAGTTGATGGCATTCAGCTTCGCCGGACGGTTCAGGGTCAGCGTGGCGATGCCATCAGAGACTTCGTAAAGAACAGGCTCGGTGGTCCGGGGCATGATGGGACTCTCCGTGGTCAAAGGGAGCTCCAAGGTCGCGGCAATGGGGCCAAGCGGCAAACGCGAAAGACACAGGCGGGCGTGAATGAAATTCACCCGAGGTCGGGGAGTGTCGTGGTCGGCCCGATCACACTGCCGCCAAGCTCAAAATCGGTGACTTCGACCCCAAACAGGCGATAGCATCCCACCGGTCCGAGAAATCAAGCCACTGCAAGGACCCACGGCAGCTACTGTTTACGAGCCACCCCATGTCGTTTCGCTTACCGCAGAACCTCTCCACCGGCCTGAATGCTGAGACTGGGGCCAGCGTCCTCGATGGCGAGATCCTCGCGGAGAAAGCCGCTTCGCTCGGCCGCGCAGGCCGGCAGGTTCGGCAGGCTCTGGATGCCCTGAAGAAGCTTGACGGGGACCCAGGCAAAGACACCCGCAACGGCACAACCGCAACCGGAAGACAGGCCGCCTTGCAGGCCGCAGCGGACGCGGTCTACGGCTACTTCATTCAACGCGAGCTATGCGGCCTTATGGATCACGACGACCCTATCGCCGAGTACGCCATCCCGCCGGAAGTCCTGGCGCGGGTCGGCGCCAAGTAGAAGATCCGCACCTAGTTGTAAGGTCCAAGCTGCGGAGGCATCACCAGCACAAACAGTGTCAGAGCTTGGCAACAACCGGTGCGGCGTAACCGGCCTCCTGGTCGGCGGCCGGAAGCTGCAGCACGGCCCGCAGGCCATCCTCGCTGCCTTTTTCAAAGTCCAGCGATCCCCGCATGGCCTCGCTCAGGCGCTTGATGATGTGCAGGCCCAAGCCGAATCCGTCTTCTCCGCTCACGCAAGCCTTCGCCCCACGGACAAAGGGCCGGCCCAACTCCTCACGAACATCCTCGGGCAGCCCGGGGCCGTTGTCCTCCACGGCTACACAGATTCGGGAGCCAACGGCAGCTTGATAGACGGAGACATCAATCGAGGCGCCGTTGGGGCAATACTTGGAGGCATTGGCGATCAGATTAATCGCAATCTGACGCAGCGCCGTCGGGTCACCGAGAACAATGGCCCTGCCCGCATCGGGGAGAAAGCGCAACGACTGCTGCTTGGCCTCGACGGTCCCGGTAAAAGATCGCACGACCTCCGCCAGGGCTGCATTTACGTCGACATGAACCGCCTGCAGACTGTCTTCAAGGGTCGTCCGGTCGCTACGGATGACATTGTCGATCAAGCCCAGAAGATGTGCGCCGCTTTGCCGGATGATATCCAGGTATTCCCGGTGGCGGGACGCTTTGCCCTCCCCTTCCGGCGGCAAGGTGAGCTTCATAAGGTCGGCGAAGCCGATGATATGGTTCAGCGGCGTCCGCATCTCGTGCCCGAAGCTCGACAGGCTTGCCGTAAGGGGGCCATCCACCTGGCTCCGTTGGCTGACGCGGGCCTCAGCGTGATCAAGCCTTTCCTGAGTCTCGATGGTCTGTACCGCCAATGAGGCGAGCATCTGCAAGGTGGAGACCTGCTCCGATGTCAGCGACCGCGGTTTTTGATCGATGACACAGAGCGTACCGAGGTTGTGGCCTTTGGTCGTGGTCAGCGGCGCTCCGGCATAAAAACGCATGAAGGGCGCCGACGTCACCAGGGGATTGGCCGCGAAGCGCGGGTCCAACGATGCATCCTCGACGATCAGCGGCTCGCTCTGAAGGATTGCGTAGGCACAGAATGCATAGTCGCGGCAGGTTTCCGCCGCATCAAGGCCGACGTTGGCCTTGAACCACTGCCGGTCGGAATCGATCAACGAAACAAGCGCAACCGGCGCGCCCAGTACACGCGCCGCTATCTGCACGAGGGACTGCAGCCGCGGACAG
The DNA here is from genome assembly GCA_028280305.1 of Pelagibius sp. Taxonomy (GTDB): domain Bacteria; phylum Pseudomonadota; class Alphaproteobacteria; order Kiloniellales; family Kiloniellaceae; genus Pelagibius. The sequence continues at coordinate 21,651 of JANQMC010000008.1, forward strand.
GGCGGCGTGTCGAGGATGTCCAGCTCGAGCAGGGCCTGCAGCCGCAAAGGCTCGTTTATGGGAATGGGCGCTGCCATTGTCTTCAACCGATTCGGACTCACGGTTCATTAGTGAAATTTAATGGAACCTGACCGAATACGCTTAACAAATCGTTTATATCAGAACCGGCAAGCAGAACTTCTTTTCAACCATCGATCACTATCCGGCAACGGCTCAATACACCTGCCCATCACCGCCCGCAGGGCGCAAAACGCTTTGAGTATAAAGGGTTACAAGGGTGTTTCGGCCTGAGCGAGGCGTTTTGGCGACCGCCGCTCAGCGCCCCAAAGCCGCCGAACGGCGGGCCAGCGCAGCTGCCGGCCAAACCTCCTTGCGGTTGTAGTATTCGGGAAACGACGGTTTGTCCTTCGGCAGGATGACCCAGGGCTGCTTGGAGTCGGTGAAGATGTGGATGTCCGGCGGCACCCTGTCGGGATCGTCCAGCGTTCCAACACGCACGAAGTTGAGGGCATCGCCGGCCCCGGCATAGTTGCTCCAGAGCGCGACCATGCAGTCCGGGCAGCGCGTTATCTTCTGGCCTTTGCCGCTGTTGGAAGGGGTCATCACCGCCAGCGGCTCCCCCTTCAACAATTCGACGCGGCCGGCCTCGATCATGGCATTGAGGACAAAGGCACTCCCGGTCTCGCGCTGGCACCAATGGCAGTGACAGCAGTGGACGTAGATCGGCGGCGCCGTCAGGCGGTAGCGGACTCCCCAGCAGGCGCAGCCGCCTTCCAGCGCAAAATCCTCAGTGGTCATTTTCAGAACTCCCGATATCCCTTCAAGCGGGCGCCCATTGGAAGCACGGGCGTCCGGCTGGAATCAGGTTAGCGCATATTAAGAAGTGCTGAAATGAACTCGCTATTTGTATCGGCACGATCGCTTCGCATAGACAACCACTGCGCGGCAACCTTAGGCTTGTCCCGGCGCCCAGGAACGGCAGAGGTCGACGGCCTTAGAAAAGTCTGCGCGATGCCGGTCCAGGTCGACGCGCGGTTTGACGACCGAAACATCGTCCGTTTCTTCCGCCACCGCGCCTATCACCTCCGCAGTGAGGCGGGCGGTCCCCATGGCGGTGAGCTCACCGCTCTGCGGCACCGCAAGATCACGCTGCAGGATGTCGGCCAGAAACTGCAGGAAGTAGCCATTGGCCGCCATGCCGCCGTCGATCGACAGCGGCCCGGCCATGGCGACGCGCTCGTTCATCGCGGTCAGCACCTCTGCCGCCCGAAAGGCGACTCCTTCCAGCACCGCCTGCACAAGGTCGCGCTGGGTCGTTTCAAGGGCCATGCCGAGCCATAGGCCCCGTGCCTTGCGGTCCCAGTGCGGGCAGGCAAGGCCTGTCAAGGCTGGGACGAAGGCGAGGCCGCGCTCTATGGCCGAAGGACCATCGAAGCTGTTGATCGTATCGAACTCCTCGAACAGCCCCAGGCTTCGCGCCCAGTTGACCGCGGCACTGGCGGAATAGACACCGCCGTCGAGGCCGTAGACCGGCGCCTCCCCCTCTTTCTGCCAGGCGACGGTCGGCAGCAGCCCCTTCTCCGGCGCGCGGTGGATCTCCGCCCCCGTCACCATCAGGGCGAAAGCGCCGGTACCGAAAGTGATCTTGGCATCGCCGGCCGCCCGGCAGCCGTGGCCGTAGAGCGCGGCCTGCTGATCGACGATGCTCGCGGCCACCGGAACCGCCCGGCCGTTGACCTGCATCACCCCGAAGTCTCCGGTCGAGGGCACGATCTGCGGCAGAGCATCCATGGGCACGCCGAAGAGTGCGCAGAGATCCGGGTCCCAGGCACCGCTCGCCAGGTTCATCAAGGATGTCCGCGAAGCGGTCGTTATGTCGGTAACGCAATGCCCGGTCAGACGGTCCAGGAAAAAGGCGTCGGTCGTCCCCAGGCACAGGCGTCCCTCGGCGGCAAGCCGGCGGGCCTCCGGATTGTTTTCGAGAATCCAGGCGAGCTTGGAGGCGGAAAAGTAGGAATCGAGCGGCAGGCCCGCGCGCTCCAAGACCACGGCCTCAGCGCCCTCGGCTTTCAGCCGGTCGATCGCAGTCTGGGTCCGATTGTCCTGCCAGACCAGCACCGGCGAGACTGCCGCTTTGGTTTCCCGATCCCAGGCGAGACAGCTTTCCCCCTGATTGTCGATGCCGATGGCTTCGATGTCGTCGGCCGCCTCGGCGCAGAGCAGGATGTTGCCGACAAGCTCCTCCTGATCGTGTTCGACCCAGCCGGGCTGCGGATAGATCTGCTTGTGCTCAATGGCACGCAACACCCTCGGCGCCCGCCCTTTGGCAAGCAACAGCGAGCGGGTACTGGTCGTCCCTTGATCAATTGCAACGACAGCCATATTCGCGAACCCCCGACTTAGAACTCTTCCTGCAGGTCGATCTCGATGGTACCTGGAACCGCTTTTTCGGCAATCGGCGCCAAGGGCAAAAGGATACGACGCTCCGGACGGCCGGACTGCCGGCCCGACCACAGGGTCCTGCCGTTCTGCCGGACAGACAGGGTGCCGTGGAAGGGCCGCTTGGCCCGAAGCTGAAGGTTTCTCATGGCACCTGGCAGCACGGGCAACGCCAGACGCTGCGGCAGCACGAACTTGATCGCCGCATCACCGTGAACCCGCATTTCTATCGCCCCCTGCCTTTCGGACAGCTGCCCCGCGAGGCTTGCCGCGATCCTGTCTGCAGCAAAGACTCCCTCCTGCCAGGACCAGCCGGCTGTCTCCACCGGACGCAGCAGGTTGCCGGCGGCGAAGACCGCCGGGTCGGAACAACGTCCGTACTGATCGACCGCCGGGCCACCGCTGCCCGGATCGATCGTCAGTCCCGCCGCACGCGGCAGCGTCGCCTCCGGCAGGAACTGGCCGCTGAAGATGACTCCGTCGGCTTCGATAAGACGCGACGCGCCGGCGCCGTCCTGCAATTCCACCGCCTCGACCCGCTGATCCCCGACAACGCGCAACACCCGGCTGTTGAGGTGAAGCGGAACACCGGTCAGGCGCGGCAACCCGGCGGCGAACCACCAGGCGGTCACCCGGTCGTTGGCCTCCACCATCGCCACAGGCCGGATGCCGGCATGGCGGCAGGTCAGGATCGCGGAAAAGGAGACCAACTCGCTGCCGACGATCACCGGACGCTCAAAGGGCCGCCTGCCCTTCAGATAGACCATGGATTGCAGCGCCCCGGTCGAGAGGACGCCCCAGGGCCGCTGGCCGCCGACCAGGCGGCCCGCCCGGCTGCGTTCACGCACCCCGGTAGAAAGCAGAACCCGCTTGGCGCGAATTTCAGCTCTACCGTCCGGTGTCGTCACGGCCAGGCAGGGCCCCGGGTCCAAAGCCACGACGCTGGTTTGCGTGAAGATCGCAACACCAGCCTGTTTCGCTGCTTGCACCAGGCGCCGCGCGTAGTCCGGTCCCTTCAGGATGCGGTGAAACTCCCGCATGCCGAAAGGATAGTGGCCGCAGTGGCGCGGGATGCCGCCGGCTTCGGCCTCGCGATCCAGCACGATGGCCTCGATTCCGAGGTCCTTCAGGCGCAGGGCCGCGCCGAGACCCGCCGGGCCGCCGCCGACGATGGCAACATCGCAGGCGCCCGGCGGTCCTCCGGCATGCTCAGGAATTGCTGTCATAGGCTGTTGCCAGAGGCCTTTCGAACCGTCCCTCGGTGATCTCGGCCAGTTCACCGAGGCAGTAGAATCCCTGGCAACGACCCATCGTCGCCCGGGTCCGGCGCTTCAGGCCGGGCAGGCTGCCAGCGGCAAGCGGGCCGTTCAGCGCCTCTTCGATTTCGCGGCGGGTCACCAGTTCGCAATGGCAGACCACCCCGGCATTGCCCGGTTCGGTCCAGCCGCGGTTCTGGTACTCCGCGATCGGGCTGACCTTGGGCCAGTGCGGCGTTTCCGGAGGCTGATGCCGGCCCCCGAACTGCCCATAGAGATCGAAGACATGATGGGCGATGCCCAACGCCGCAGAGAGACCGGTCGAGCGAATGCCGCCGACGGAGATGTAGCGCTGCGCCGGGTGGTCTTTGATCTGATAATCCTTGTCGGCGGTGGCGGGGCGCAGGCCGGCATAGGTCGCCGTCACCTCGAAGTCGGCCAGGCCGGGCAGGATTTCAATGCCGCGCCGCTGCAAGGCGGCAAGGGTCTCGTGATCGACGGCGGCGGCGTCACGGCTCTCTTGCTCCTCGGCCGTCGGACCGACGAGCACGTTGCCGTAACTTGTCTTGCAGACCACGATGCCCTTGGTGGTCGCCGTCGGCACCGGCAGCAGGATCGAGGACAGCAGGACGGAGGCCGCCTTGTCGAAGACCACGAACTGGCCTTTGCGTGGGCGAATGGCGTAGCTGCTTGCCTTCAGAAGCCGCTGGTCGACATGGTCGCCGTAAAGCCCCGCGGCATTGATCACCGTGCTTGCCCTGACCGCGCCGCGCGACGTCTCCAGGCGCCAGGCCGAACCGTCAAAGCCGCCATCCAACACTTCTGCGCGGCGCAGCAGCCGGGCGCCGTTCTCAAGCGCCTGCAGCAGATAACTGTGCGGTGCGGTCCAGGGATCGATGATGTATTCCCGCGGCACTGAAAACCCGCCTCTCAGCCGATCGGAAAGGCCGGGTTCCCACGCCCGTATCTCCGTGACGCCGAGCCGCTCGACATCGTCGACACCGTTGGCTCTCGCCTGTTCCATTAAGGCTTCGAGCCGCGCTTCTTCTTCCTCAGTCCAGGCCAGTACCAGCGCGCCGGTCTTGAGAACCGAGAGCCCGAGCCGGTCCTTGATGTCGAGGTATTCCCGGTAGCCCGCTGCGATGCAACGCTGTTCGAGAGAACCGACCGGCGCATCGAAACCGGTGTGAAGGATGCCGCTGTTACCCTTGCTGGCACCGTCGAGAATATCGACGGCCTTCTCGATCACAATGACCCGCGCGCCCTCAAGCGTGAAGCGCCGCGCAATGGCGCAGCCGACGACGCCGGCGCCGATCACCGCGACATCAAAATATTCTTCGCTTTCCGGTGGCGCACTCGGCATGACCGGTCTCCAGACCCTCTGGGCAAGTTTTGGGGCTTGTGCCATTCCCGTGAGACGGCTAGCCTAAAAACAAATGACCGAACGGTCAAGTTTCGATTGTCTATGTCTTGTATTTTTCACAATATAAATCAACTAGTTAGTATATTTTATGTGAAATCAGTCAATGCACTTATAGTCGGAAATGGCAAGCTGAGTGCTTTGAGCGGCGCAACCGCCAAGCTGCGGCGCGGGGGTTCGGGAGTGACGGGGGTTCGGAAATGCGGCCGAGAATACGGCAAGCGCGGATAGCCGAGCTGGTGCAAAAGCAGCGGCAGGTCACGGTCGACGACCTGGCCGTCCGCTTCGATACCTCGCACGAAACCATTCGCCGCGATCTGAGCGCCCTTGCCGAGGCCGGCACGGTCCAAAAGTTCCATGGCGGCGCCCGCCTGCCGCGCGACGGCGCCGAGGGGCCATTCCGCGAGCGGATGGCACAGAACGCAGCCGCCAAACGCGCGATTGCCGCGAAGGCGGCGGCGCTGTTTTCGCCCGGCCAGACACTCTTCATCGATACCGGGTCCACAACTCTGATGTGCGCGCAGGAACTCGCCAAGGTAAGCGGGCTGACGGTGGTCACCAACGCCTCGCGGATCGCCGAGACCATGGCGTCGGCGGACAACCGGTCCAGTGTTTTTCTGCTTGGCGGCCGCTTCGACGGCGACAACCGCGAAACCGTGGGGCCGACAACCATCGAACAGATCGCCAGCTTCCGCGCCGATTATGCCGTCATTACCGTCGGCGCCCTCGACAGCCGGGAAGGCGCGATGGACTTCAATTTTGACGAAGCCCAGATCGCCCGCGCCATGATCGACAACGCCGGAGAAGCGGTCGTTCTCGCCGATTCGACGAAGTTCGGGCGCAAAGGCAGCTTCAGGGTGTGCCCGTTGGAGCGCATACAAACCCTGGTTACGGACAAACCGCCGGGGCCGGAAATGCAGAAAGTATTGGCGGCGGCAAAGACAACAGTGCGATGATATTGCGGACGTCAAAAAGGCGCAGACCTGGGAGAAGAAGAAGAAACCGCGGGTTGGCGCAAATCCAGATCGGGGCTGCAGGGGGTTTCGGGCATTGCCGAGAGCAATAAAGCTATATGTGAAGTATATCGATTCCATCTCGGAGAAGATCGGCATCGTGACGATGTATCTCATCGTCGCCATGATCGGCGTTCTCCTGGTGAATGCCATCACCAGAAACATTCTCGACATACCGATCCACTGGGCCATCGAGATGGCCCAGTTCATTCTGGCGGCCTATTACATCTGCGGCGGCGCCTACTCCCTGCAGCTCGGCGATCACGTCCGAATGGACTTGCTCTACGACCGCTTCTCAGAGAGAGGCAAGGCGCGGATGGACGCCTTCACCAGCTTCTTCCTGGTGTTCTATCTGATCTGCCTTTTGGTCGGATCGATCTCCAGCACCGCCTATGCGATCAAATACGACCAGCGCAATTTCTCCATGTGGAACCCCTCCATGATCCCGATCAAGGTCATCATGGTGGCCGGCATCATTTTGATGCTGCTGCAGGCCGTCTCCATGTTCTTTAAGGACTTCGCCAAGGCGAAGGGGGAGTCGGTGCAATGAGCCACGAACTCATCGCCATTACGATGTTCGCGACGATGCTCGTAATGCTCCTGATGGGGCAACGGGTCTTCGCCGCCATCGGCTTTGTCGCCGCATCGGCGGCGCTGCTGCTCTACGGCGAGGGCGCCATCGAAATGCCCTTCAACGCCGCCTTCAAACTCTTCAACTGGTTTCCGCTGCTGACCCTGCCCCTGTTCATCTACATGGGCTACATCCTCTCCGAAACGCGCATCGCCGAAGACCTCTACAAGATGTTCCACGTCTGGTTCGGGAACATAAAGGGCGGCCTTGCCATCGGCACCATCGGCCTGATGGTGGTCATCTCGGCGATGAACGGCCTCAGCGTCGCAGGCATGGCGATCGGCGCCAGTATCGCGCTGCCGGAGATGCTGCGCCGCGGCTACGACAAGGTGATGATCACCGGTGTAGTGCAAGCGGGCTCGTCGCTCGGAATCCTGGTGCCACCCTCTGTAGTGCTGGTGCTCTACGGCATGATCGCCCGGCAACCGGTCGGCCAGCTCTGGCTGGCCGGAGCCATACCCGGCCTGATGATGGCGGCCCTCTTCATCATCTACATCGCGATACGCTGCCGCGCCCAACCGCACCTCGGCCCGACGCTCTCCAGGGAAGAACTGGACATTCCCATGGCCGAGAAGTTGCGGCTGCTGCGCGCCGGGATCATCCCTTTCCTGATTTTCTTCTTCATGACCGGCCTTTTCGTCATGGGCATTACCAGCCTTGTCGAAAGCTCGGCCGTCGGCGCCACCAGCGCCACCCTGGCCGCCATTGCAAAGCGCCGCCTCACCTTTCAGATCTTTCACCAGACGGTAAGGAAGACGCTGGGCATTTCCTGCATGTTCCTCTGGATCATATTAGCGGCCCTGGCTTTCGGCGCCATCTTCGACGGTATCGGCGCGGCGCGCGCCATCGAGTCCCTCTTCATCACGCGCTGGAACCTGTCGCCCTGGGAAGTGCTGATCATGATGCAGCTTTCCTATCTGCTGATGGGCATGTTCCTGGACGACACCGCCATGCTGGTGATCGTCGCACCGCTCTACGTGCCGCTGGTGAAGATTCTCGGCTTTGATTTGATTTGGTACGGCGTGCTCTACACGATCACCTGTCAGATCGCCTATATGACGCCCCCCTTCGGCTACAACCTATTCCTGATGCGGGCGATGGCGCCCAAGGAGATAACGCTGATCGATATCTACCGATCCATTATCCCCTTCGTCCTGGTGATGACGCTGGCGCTGGCATTGGTGATGGCTTTTCCCCAGATCGCGCTCTGGCTTCCCGATTACGTTTACGGGAAGTGACAACAGGCAATGACTGACCTTAATGAGAAGGTCAAACGATAGCAGAGAGAAACTGACGAACAGGAGCAAGGAATGACAAAAAAAATCGATAACAAGACTGCGAAGGCGGCGGGCAAGACGAACCGGCGCGACTTTCTGAAAAAGGCGAGCATCGGCGGCGCCACGGCGGCAGCGGCATCGACCCTGGGGGCGCCGGCGGTGCTGTCGCAGAGCGGGCCCATCAAGTGGCGTCTGCAGACCTACTCCGGCGCGCCGCTGGGCGCCCATGTCATCAAGCCGCAGATCGAGGCCTTCAATAAGGCGGCCAACGGTGAGATGGAGATCGAGCTTTACTACGCCGACCAGTTGGTGCCGACCAGCGAGCTGTTCCGCTCCCTGCAGAACGGCACCATCGACGCGGTGCAGAGTGATGATGCGACCATGGCCTCCCCCGTCGACATCAGCGTCTTCGGCGGCTACTTCCCCTTCTCCACCCGCTACAGCCTCGACCTGCCGGTGCTCTTCGACCGTTACGGCCTGAACGAGATCTGGGCAGAAGCCTACGGCGAAGTCGACGGGGTCGAGTGGATCTCCGCCGGCGCCTGGGACCCGCTTCACATCTTCACCAAGGATCCGATCCGCTCCCTCGCCGACATGAAGGGCAAGCGCGTCTTCGGTGTTCCCACTGCCGGCCGCTTCCTGTCGCGCTACGGCCTGATCCCGGTGACCGTGCCCTGGGACGATGTGGAAGTTGCCCTGCAGACCGGTGAGCTGGACGGCGTTGCCTGGTGCGGCTTCACCGAAGCCTACGAAGTTGGCTGGGCAGACGTCTGCAACTATGCCCTTTTGAACAACGTCACCGGCGCCTGGTGCGGCTCCTACTTCGCCAACACCGACAGCTGGGCGAAGGTTCCCGATCACCTGAAGGAGCTGTTCAAGATCACCATCGATCAGTCGCACTACTACCGGCAGGTCTGGTATTGGGGCGGTGAAGCGCAGCTGCGCGCCGAAGGTGACAAGATGGAGCTGACCACGATCCCGACCGAGGAGTGGGATCAGGTCGTAGCAGACGCCAAGGGCTTCTGGACGGAGATCGCCGAGAGCAGCCCCCGGGCCGCCCGCGTGGTGAAGATCTTCGAGGAATACACGGCCGTGATGGAAAAGGTCGGCGTTCCCTACCGCTACTCCTGATTTCTGCGGGAAAGCGTTTGTCGGGGCGGTCCCTTCGGGGCCGCCCCTTCTTTATTGACCTCCTGTTTATGGCGCTGGGATTTATATCAGGGGCGGTCTTCTCACTGCCAATCACAGCCAGCGGACGCCCTTTACCCTGACGGGTTATCGTGTGACCTTACCGCAGTCGTCATCGGGCAGACTCCAGGAGCCCCTCCCCCGCCATGCCGCTTGATTGGATCCCGCGCTTTCCGGAACTGGCCAAGCTGACCCCTGCCGAGCAGCAACGGGTCGCGGACTCTGCACAGGTCGTCGAATTGCCGGCCCAGACAACAGTCTTCGCGCCGGGGCTGCCGCCTGAGAACTTCCTGCTGCTGCTCGACGGCACCGTCAGGGTCCAGCAGGTGTCCTCAGGCGGCCGGGAGATCGTTCTCTATCGGGTTACCGGCGGCGAGAGCTGCATCATGACCACCGCCTGCCTGCTCTCTCAGGACACTTACAATGCGGAAGGCATTACGGAGACCCCGGTACAGGCGGTCGCTGTCCCGAAGGCTACTTTCGACGAGATGATGGCGCGCTCGGCGGAGTTCCGCCGCTTCGTCTTCGCCGACTACTCCAGCCGCATCACCGATCTGCTGCATGTGGTCGAGGAAGTGGCCTTTGAGCGCATCGACAAACGCCTGGCACAGAAACTGACGGAGCTGGCAGATCCAGAAGGCCGACTCTCCCTCACCCATCAGGAGCTTGCCGTGGAATTGGGCAGCGCACGGGAAGTGATCAGCCGCCACCTGAAGGAGTTTCAGCGCCGGGGCTGGCTGGAGATGACCCGCGGCCAGATAAAACTCAACGACCCCACGGCTCTGACACGGCTCACTGCCGGTGAGTGATCGCCTGCCAGTCCAGGGCCAATGAGCGCCCCGCCCCTTGGTGACTTGGTCACATAAAAGGCTTTGATGCTTCGCTAGTCTCCGGCGCAAGGCAACCGAATCCCCGCCTTTCAAAGGAGACAATCGATGAACCGCAATGTTGGCGCCCTGGACCGCGGCCTGCGTGTCGTACTGGGCATCGTCTTGATCGCCCTCGTTTTTGTCGGCCCGCAAACCCCCTGGGGCTGGATCGGCGTCATCCCCCTCGGTACCGCTCTCGTCGGCTTCTGCCCGGCCTACCGCCTGCTGGGGATCTGCACCAGCGCCAAGCAGAAAGAGCAGAGCTAAGCCGGAGAACCGGCAGTCAAAGATAAATACCCTAGGGAAGTGAATGCTATGACCCCCAAGATCAAAAGCTTCTTCGATGAAGCAACCTTCACGGCTACCCATGTGGTGTGGGACCCGGAAACCGCCAAAGCCGCCATTGTCGATTCGGTGATGGACTACGACCCCAAGTCGGGCCGCACCGGCACCGCTTCGGCCGATGCGGTCATCGCCTTCGTCAAGGCCGAGAAGCTGACCGTCGAGTGGATCCTGGAAACCCATGTCCACGCGGATCACCTGACAGCCGCCCCTTACCTGAAGCAAGAGGTCGGCGGCACGGTGGCGATCGGTGCCGCGATCGACAAGGTGCAGGGTGTTTTCAAGAAGGTCTTCCACGCCGAAGAAAGTTTCGCGACGGACGGACGTCAATTCGACCGGCTGTTCAAGGATGGCGAGACCTTCGCCATCGGCGGGATGGAGGCGAAGGTCATACACACGCCCGGCCACACGCCGGCCTGCGCGACCTACATCGTCGGCGATGCGGCCTTTGTCGGCGACACGCTGTTCATGCCGGACTTCGGCACCGCACGCTGCGACTTCCCGGGTGGCGATGCCCGTCAGCTCTACCAATCGATCCACAAGATCCTGGCGCTGCCGCCTGAGACACGGCTTTTCCTCTGTCACGACTATAAGGCGCCGGGCCGCGACGCCTATGCCTGGGAAACCACCGTGGCGGAGGAAAAAGCCAACAACATTCATGTCCACGACGGCATCAGCGAAGACGAGTTCGTCGCCATGCGCAGCGCCCGCGACAAAAAACTCGAAATGCCGGTTCTCATCCTGCCCTCGGTCCAGGTCAACATGCGCGCCGGTGACATGCCGCCGCCAGAGGACAACGGGGTCAGCTACCTGAAGATTCCCGTAGACGCGCTGTAAGGCGCGCCCAGAAAAAACAACTCCCTCAAAAAAAGGGAGGCAGGAGGAAATCATGGAAATCAAGAAAGTCGACAACGGCTTCGGCGTCGCGCCGCAGATCCTGCCCGGCGATCTGAAGCAGATTGCCGAGGCGGGTTACCGGACCGTTATCTGCAACCGCCCCGACGGGGAAGGCAACGACCAGCCGTTGTTTCATGAGATCGAGGAGGCAGCCCAGGCGCTTGGTCTGCAGGCGCTCTATTTACCGGTCGAAAGCGGCAAGGTCAGCGACGCAGATGCAACGGCCTTTGACGAAACCTTCGACGCAGCGCCCAAACCGGTTTTCGCCTACTGCCGCAGCGGCACCCGCTCGATCACGCTGTGGTCGCTCAGCCGTGCCGGCAAGATGCCGCTGGCCGACATTCTGGTCGCCACCAAGAACGCCGACTACGACATGTCCGGCGTGGTGCGGCGGATCGCCAATCAAGGCAAAACCCCGGGCGAGGCCATCGACGGCAAGTTCGACATCGTGATCGTCGGCGCCGGTTCGGCGGGGATCGCCGTTGCTTCCTCGTTACAGAACCGTGCCGGCGACCTGGAGATCGCCATCATCGATCCCGCGGATATTCACTACTATCAGCCCGGCTGGACACTGGTCGGCGCCGGTGTGTTCGAGGCGGAGGAAACCGTCCGCACCCTCTCCTCCGTCCTGCCCAAGGGGCTGCACTGGATCAAGGCCGCCGTCGCCGCCTTCGAGCCGGAGCGCAACGTGGTACTGCTGGAAGGCTGCCGCGCCATTCAGTACGACCGCCTGGTGGTCTGCCCCGGCCTGAAGCTGGACTGGCACAAGGTGGAGGGGCTGGTCGACACCCTCGGCAAGAACGGTGTCACCTCGAACTACCGTTTCGATCTGGCGCCCTACACCTGGCAACTGGTCAATGAGCTGAAGGCGGGAACCGCGCTTTTCACCCAGCCGCCGATGCCGATCAAATGCGCCGGCGCACCGCAAAAGGCGCTCTATCTCTCGGCCGATCATTGGCTGCGCAGCGGGGCGCTCGACCGTATCGACATCGCCTTCTACAACGCCGGCGCCGTGCTCTTCGGGGTCAAGGATTACGTGCCCGCCCTTATGGCTTATATCGAGAAGTACCGGGCCGAACTGAAATTCAGTCACAACCTCGTCGCAGTCGATGGGCCGTCCAGGCGGGCCTGGTTCGATCAGACCGACGCCGATGGCAACACCACGAGGGTCGAGCGCAGGTTCGACATGATCCACGTCTGCCCGCCGCAATGCGCCCCGGACTTTATCCGCGTCAGTCCGCTTGCCGATCAGGCCGGCTGGGTGGATGTCGACCAGAACACCCTGCGCCACAAGACTTACGAAAACATCTGGAGCCTCGGCGACGTGATGAACGCCCCCAACGCCAAGACGGCAGCGGCGGCCCGCAAACAGGCGCCGGTGGTGGCGCAAAACGTCCTGGCCGACATGGGGCACAAGGTCGCCATCGGCCACTACGATGGCTACGGTTCCTGCCCGCTGACGGTGGAGCGCGGGAAAATCGTGCTGGCCGAGTTCGGTTACGGCGGCAAGCTGTTGCCGAGCTTTCCGGGCTGGCTGATCAACGGCAAGCAGCCGAGCCGCCTGGCCTGGCTGCTCAAGGAAAAGATCCTGCCGCCGGTCTATTGGCAGGCGATGCTGCGGGGCAGGGAATGGCTGGCCAAACCGGAAGTCGTCAACTGAGCGGCCCCGGGCCTAGAGCAGATCCGGGTTGGATGGAATCACGTGAACGATCCCTCCAACCCGGTGAATCTGCTCTAACCATTTGATATAGAGCGGAAGCAAAACATGATCGAACGCCTGCTGCCGGGCCTCGCCTGGATGCGCCGCTACGACAAGGTGTCTTTCCAGGGCGACGCCCTGGCGGCGGTGATTGTCACCATCATGCTGATACCGCAGAGCCTGGCCTATGCCTTGCTGGCCGGCTTGCCGCCGGAGGTCGGGCTCTACGCCAGCATGGCCCCGCTCGCCGCCTATGCGCTCTTCGGCAGTTCTTCGACTCTGGCCGTCGGTCCGGTCGCCGTGGTTTCGCTGATGACCGCAGCGGCGGTCGGGGACCTAACCGCTGTAGGCACGCCGGAGTACCGCGGCGCGGCCCTTGCCCTGGCATTGATTTCCGGGGTCTTTCTCATCGCCATGGGACTGCTGCGCCTCGGTTTTCTGGCCAGCCTGCTCAGCCATCCGGTGATCTCGGGCTTCATCACAGCCTCGGGGATCCTGATCGCCGCCAGCCAGTTGAAACACATTCTGGGAGTCGAGGCCTCCGGGCACAACCTGATCGAGTTGGTCCGCTCTCTCGCCGACCGGATCGATTCGGTGAACGGGGCGACCCTGGCCATCGGCGCCGGCGCCACGCTGTTCCTGTTCTGGGTCCGCCGCTTCTTGAAACCCTTGTTGATGAGAGCCGGGCTGGGCCCAAGGCTCGCCGACAGCATCGCCAAAGCCGGACCAGTGGCAGCCGTCGTCGTCACCATTGTGTTGGTCGACCTGCTGTCGCTGGGCGATGCCGGGGTCAGGGTCGTCGGAGAAATCCCCCAGGGCCTGCCGCCGGTAGCCCTGCCGCCGTTCGACCCAGCGCTCTGGCGGGAGCTGCTGCCCTCCGCCGTGCTGATATCGGTTGTCGGCTTTGTCGAGTCGGTTTCCGTCGCCCAGACACTGGCCGCCAAGCGGCGCGAGCGCATCGACGCGAACAGGGAACTGGTCGGGCTCGGCACCGCCAACGTCGCTGCCGGCATGACCGGCGGTTATCCAGTGACCGGGGGCTTCGCCCGCTCCGTCGTCAACTTCGATGCCGGCGCGCGTACCCCTATGGCCGGGGTCATGACCGCCGTCGGCATCGGCCTGGCTGCCTTGCTCCTGACGCCCTTGTTTCAGCAACTCCCCAAAGCAACCCTGGCCGCCACCATCGTGGTCGCCGTACTGTCGCTGATCGATCTTCCGGCGCTGAAACGCACCTGGTACTACGCCAAGGGCGACTTCGCGGCCATGGCGGCAACGATCGTGATGGTCCTGGCCGCCGGGGTGGAGGCCGGGATCATTACCGGCGTCACCCTCTCCATCGTGCTGTTTTTGGCCCGTTCCAGCCGGCCCCACATGGCAGTGGTGGGCCAAGTGCCGGGCAGTCATCATTTCCGCAACGTGAAACGCCACAGCGTGGTGACAAGCCCGGCCATCCTGAGCCTGCGAGTTGATGAGAGTCTCTACTTCGCCAACGCCCGCTGGTTGGAAGACAAGCTTTACGACATGGCCGTGGCCGACAAGGCGATCAACCATGTCGTGCTGGTCTGCTCGGCAGTGAACGACATTGACGCCAGCGCGCTGGAAAGCCTGAAAACGCTGGTCGAGCGCCTCGATGCGGCCGGGGTCCGCTTCCATCTCTCGGAGGTGAAAGGTCCGGTGATGGACAAGCTGAAGCGCTCGCATTTCCTCGAAGAGCTTAGCGGCAAGATTTTCCTCAGCCACTACGATGCCCTGGCGGCCCTCGATCCCGAGACGACCGGCAAGGCGTCAGCTCACCCCGAAACGCCGAACGCCCCGGCGCAGGCAACACCGCCATGCGGATAACGCATCACGGACCTGGTGACCCATATGGAGTCGCTGCGCCTATCGGCAGGCCCGGGCGTTTCGCATAGCAGAACGGCATCACTGCCCAACCCGGGAATTCCGCTCGTTACGCGTTGGCAATCGCGCTGGCGATGACGGCCGTCGTGAAGATAAGAACGGTGTAGTAAGTCAGCCGCAAACGTCCCATGAGTTTCCTCCTCCACCTCTGTTCGGGACCGTCACCAACTGGCCCCTATGCCGGGATTTTGGCTTAGCTGGCGGCTATCGCGTATGAGAATCCTCACAAACCAAGGCGATTGCATCGCCAAACGACGGAGATTCGGATTTCAGGAGATGTACTTCCGGAGAAGTAAAGGTCAGGGGCTTGTCAGGAAGTCTGCCTATGGAGATTCGTGTCAGATTTGCGACAACCTCTGCTATAGCGGCCTCCTTTTCATCAATCTCAATGATTATTAATTTCTCATAGGGTTGTATCTCCCGCTCGCTACCATAACTATGTCGTCTGCTGGGTCGGACCGGAGAGTGTCGCTGCCGCGGCGTCCTCTCCTTCTGGCATTGCTTTTCTCAACCAACCTCAGGGCGAGCGATGACGATGCTGCGTTTCCTATTTCCCTTCGCGGCGCTAGCCGTGCTTGCAGCCTGCGACGACGTCGATCAGGCTGCCCAAGCCAATGCCGGGCCCCCACCGCCACCGGCGGTGACGACGGCCAAGCCTCTGGTAAAGCAGATCGTGGAGGACGACGAATTCGTCGGCCGCTTCGAAGCTGTGGACGAAGTGCAGGTCAGCGCCCGGGTCGGCGGCTATCTGGATCAGATTCACTTCGAAGACGGAGCGCTGGTGGAAGAAGGACAACTGCTCTTCACCATCGATCAACGCCCGTTCCAGGCAACTCTGAGGCAGTCCGACGCAGCCCTGCAAGTGGCTCAGGCGCGCCTGGAGTTCGCCAGGAAGGAACTGGAGCGTGCCGAAGAACTTGTCGGCCGCGGCAATATCTCGCGCAGCGTCGTCGATGAGCGGCGCCAGGAGTTCATTTCGTCGCAGGCTGAGGTCGCCGGAGCCAGAGCGGCGCGGGAGTCAGCGGCCCTTGACCTGGAGTACACGGAAATCCGGGCACCCTTTGCCGGGCGCATCGGCCGGGATCTGCTCTCCGTCGGTAACCTGATCAGAGCCAATGAGACGGTCCTCACTTCTATCGTCTCTCTCGATCCGATCTATTTCTACTTCGACATCAATGAGCGCTATTACCTGGCCTATGCCCGCGACGCCCGGTCTCGCGGTGCTTCCATGCAGGAAGGCGGTGGTGGACTGCCGGTTACGGTAACGCTCGGCGACAGCATTTCCGCGACGCGCAGCGGCCAGCTCGACTTCTCCGAAAACCGCCTGGACCGGGAGTCCGGCACCATGCGGGTCAGGGCGATCCTGCCCAACCAGGACCTGGTTCTGCAGCCCGGCCTCTTTGGCCGCGTAAACGTCCCAGGATCGCTGCCTTACACCGGCATCCTGATTCCCGACGAGGCCATTACAGCCGACCAGAACAAGCGCATCGTCTATGTCGTCGACGACAAGGGAACGGTTGCCATTCGCGAAGTTCGCCCCGGTCCCAAGATCGACGGCTACCGGGTGGTCCGCGACGGGCTGAACGGTGAAGAGCGGATCGTTATCGAAGGCCTGATGCGGGTACGGCCCGGCATTGTCGTCGCACCTGAGGAGTCCGAGCTTGCACAGGTCCGCGAACAATAGTGCAGACCAATTTCTTTGGTGGCCGATAAGGTCAACAATTCTTTCGGCCGCCTGGTAGGGACGCAGCCATGAACTTTGCACACTTCTTCGTCGAGCGTCCGATCTTCGCCTCGGTGCTCTCGATCATCATGGTGATCCTGGGGCTTGTTGCCTATACGCAGCTGCCGGTTTCGCAGTACCCGGAAATCGCGCCCCCTTCCATTGTTGTCCAGGCCAGCTACCCCGGCGCCGATGCTGAAACCGTGGCGGCCACGGTGGCGACACCGCTGGAGCAGGAAATCAACGGAGTCGAGGGCATGATCTACATGTCTTCCTACTCCACCTCAGACGGCAGCATGTCGCTGACAGTTACCTTCGAACTGGGTACCGATCTCGACGATGCGCAGGTTCTGGTACAGAACCGGGTCTCCATCGCCGAGGCCCGCCTGCCCGAGGAAGTAAGGCGTCTGGGGATCTCCACCAACAAGAGTTCGGCCGACCTGATGATGGTCGTTCATATGCTCTCGCCGGACGAAACCTACGATCAGCTTTACGTCTCCAACTACGCACGTTCGCGGGTGCGCGACATCCTCGTCCGCCTGGACGGCGTCGGTAACCTGACCATCTTCGGCGAGCGTCAATTCGCCCTTCGGGTCTGGATCGACCCGGAGAAGCTCTCGGCCTACAGCCTGACTCCGGGCGACGTGGTGAGTGCGCTGCGCGAACAGAACGTGCAGGTATCCGGCGGTGCTCTCGGCGCACCGCCGAACGAAGCCGACAATGCCTTTCAGTATACGGTCACCACCCAGGGCCGTTTCGACGAGGCCAGGGAGTTCGGCAATGTCATCGTCCGCGCGACGGAGGATGGGCGCATTGTGCGGGTACGCGACGTGGCGCGGGTGGAATTGGGCGCACAAGACTATGTCACCAACTCCTACCTGAATAACAAGCCAGCCGTCGCCCTGGGTATCTTCCAGCGGCCCGGCAGTAATGCCCTGGCAACAGCGGAAGAGATCCTTCAGGTGATGGAGGAGGTGAGCGCCGACTTCCCCGAAGGTCTGGCCTACCAGGTCGTATACAACCCGACCGAATTCATCTCCGCATCCATCGACGCTGTCTATACGACCATCTTCGAAGCAGTTCTGCTGGTCGTCGTGGTGATCATCGTCTTCCTGCAATCCTGGCGGACGGCCCTGATTCCAATCCTTGCGATTCCGGTTTCCCTGGTCGGTACCTTTGCCGTCATGCTGGCGCTCGGCTACTCGATCAACATGCTGACGCTTTTCGGCCTGGTCCTGGCGATCGGTATCGTTGTCGATGACGCCATCGTGGTGGTCGAGAACGTCGAGCGGAACATCGCCAACGGGATGAGTCCGAGTGACGCCTCCCACCGCACCATGGACGAAGTGGCCGGGGCACTCATCGCCACCTCGCTGGTCTTGATCGCGGTCTTCGTCCCGACCGCCTTCATTCCCGGTGTTTCCGGCCAGTTCTATCAGCAGTTTGCCGTGACCATTGCCGTCTCGACGGCGATTTCGTCGGTCAACTCCCTCACCCTGTCACCCGCCATGGCGGCCATCCTGCTGCAGCGCCACGACAAGCCTCAGTCGCAAAACCCCGTAGCCCGCGGCGGGCGCTGGATTGCGACGCACTTCAACAACGGCTTCGATCGCATGGCGAACGCCTACGCCAGCTTGATTCGCATGCTGGTTTCCCGCGGCACGACGCTGGCCGGGGTCATGGTCGTCTTCGCCGGCCTTATCTACGGCGCCTACTACATGCTGACCACGGTTCCGCGCGGCTTCATCCCGACACTGGACCAGGGCTATGCCATCGTGGTCGTGCAGTTGCCGGACGGATCGGCGCTTGACCGCACCGATGCGGTCATCCGCAAAGCCTCGGAGATCGTGAACTCGACCCCCGGCGTCACCGATGCCGTGGCCTTTGCCGGCTTTTCCGGCGCGACCTTCACCAACGCCTCCAATCAGGGCGTTATCTTCGCGCGCTTCGACGAGTTCGATCCGCGGATCGAACAGGGACTGCCGGCCGGCGCGATCATCGGCCAGCTCTACCAGCGCCTTCAGTCGATCCGGGAAGCTTTCATCATCGCCATCCCGCCACCCCCGGTGCGAGGCGTCGGCAACGCCGGCGGTTTCAAGATGCAGCTTCAGGAAACCCAGGGGTCGGACCTGCGTCGGGTTCTCGCCGCAGCTTTCCAGATGATGGGCCAAGCGCAGCAGACGCCTGGTGTCGCCGGTGTTTTCACCACCTTCTCCGCCTCCAGCCCGCAGATTTTCCTGGAGATCGACCGGGTGCGCGCGCAGATGCTGAACGTACCGATCGCCAACATCTTCGAAGCCTTGTCGGTCAACCTGGGCTCGACCTATGTGAACGACTTCAATGCCTTCGGGCGACTCTATCAGGTGCGCGTCCAGGCCGATCAGCAGTTCCGCCTGGCGCCGGAAGACATCGTCGGACTGAAGGTGCGCTCGGCCACCGGGGCGCTGGTGCCGCTTGGCACCCTGGTCGAGATCCAAAACCGCTCCGGCCCGGACCTCGTGCAACGATACAACATGCTGGTATCGGTGCCCCTTCAGGGCAACGCGGCGCCCGGCGTTTCCACCGGCGAGAGCCTTGAGATCATGGAACGCATGGCGGACAACAGTCTGCCCCGCGGCCTGAGCTTCGAGTGGACTGAACTCGCCTATCAGGAAAAAATCGCCGGCGACGCGGCGATCTATATCTTCGCCCTGGCGGTGATCTTCGCCTTCCTTGTCCTGGCCGCACAGTATGAAAGCTGGGTGCTGCCTCTGGCCATCATTCTCATCGTGCCCACCAGTATCCTGGCGGCTCTGCTGGGGGTGAATTTCCGGGACATGGACAACAACATCCTGACCCAGGTCGGCTTGATCGTGCTTGTCGGCCTGGCGGCCAAGAACGCCATTCTGATCGTGGAGTTCGCCAAGCAGCTTGAAGAAGAGGGCAAGGAATTGATCGAGGCCACCGTCGAGGCGTCGCGCCTGCGTCTGCGCCCGATCCTGATGACGGCCTTTGCCTTTATCCTGGGGGTTCTGCCCCTGGCCATCGCCCAGGGCCCCGGCGCCGAGATGCGCCAGGCACTGGGCACCTCCGTCTTCTCCGGCATGCTGGGCGTTACCTTCTTCGGCCTCCTGCTGACGCCGGTCTTCTATGTTCTTCTGCGGCGCATTTTCGGGCGGCGCCGCGCGCAACCGGACGAGAAGCCGGCCCAGAAGCCCAGCAGCGCCCCCGCCGAATAGGCGGCCCGGCGCCGACTAGAGCGGATCATGCTTTGACGGAACCACTGCGTGGTTTCGGCAAAACATGTGAATCCGCTCTACGACCAAAAGCTAGAGCAGATCCAGGATTGATGGATCGCTGAAGCGATTCCATCAATCCTGGATCTGCTCTAGCGGCGATAGTTTCCTTGATCCGGCCCCCAAGGTCCGTCAGCATCCAAAGAAAGCACGTCTTTGGGGGGCCCGGCGGTCACGCGCGATGGCAAAGAAGGCAAAAAAGCCCGTGAGAAAGCCCGGGGCGCGGATGACAGCGCCGAAACGGCGGGGGATCAAGGCGGAAGTCATCTCGCTGGTGGAGAAGCGGGCCCTGATCGGCTGGCGGGAGTGGTTGGCCCTGCCGGCCTTCGGGATCGAGCGGATCAAGGCCAAGGTCGATACCGGTGCCCGCACCTCGGCGCTCCACGCCATGCAGATCACGCCCTTCGACAACGACGGCACTGCCTGGGTTTCCTTTCAGGTCGCCCCCCACAGCGGCGGCGCCCGCGATCTGGCGCGAATCGAATGCCGTGCCCCGGTCCGCGACCGGCGCAGCATCAAAAGCTCCAGCGGGCACAGCCAGGACCGCTATGTCATCACCACGCCGGTTGTTCTGGGCGGCCGCCACTTCGATATCGAGGTCACCCTGACCGACCGCGCCGAGATGGGTTTCGAAATGCTGTTCGGCAGAACCGCATTGCGCGCCGGGCGCTTTCTGGTACACCCGACGAAATCCTTTCTATTGAGCCCCAAGTAACCAGGCCGAGGCGAAAAAACCGAGGCAGCAGCACACGAACCCAAAAACGGCGAACCCAAAAACGCCAAGACCCAGACTTCGAAACTAGGACGCGCCGATGAAGATGCTAATGCTGGCCCGAAACGCCAATCTCTACTCGCACAAGCGTCTGGTCGAGGCTGCGGAGGCGCGGGGGCACGAACTCGACATCATCAACACGCTGCGCTGCTACATGAACATCACCTCGCACCGGCCGATGGTGATCTACAACGGCGAGAAGCTGGCCGGTTACGATGCGGTGATCCCGCGGATCGGGGCGTCGATCACCTACTACGGCCTCGCCGTGCTGCGGCAGTTCGAGATGATGGGCGTCTTTCCGCTGAACGAGTCGGTGGCAATCGGGCGGTCCCGCGACAAGCTGCGCTCCATGCAACTGCTGGCCCGCGACGGCATCGGCCTGCCGGTCACCGCTTTCGCCCACGACCCCAAGGTGACCGAGGAAGTGATCAAGATCGCCGGTGGCGCACCGGTGGTGATCAAGCTTCTGGAAGGCACCCAGGGGATCGGCGTGGTGTTGGCCGATACGAAGATTTCGGCCAAGTCGGTGGTCGAGGCCTTCCGCGGCGCCAACGTGAACATCCTGGTGCAGGAGTTCATCAAGGAAGCCGGCGGCACGGATATCCGCGCCTTCGTGGTCGGCGGCAAGGTGGTGGCAGCCATGCAACGGCATGGCGCCACGGACGACTTTCGCTCCAACCTGCACCGCGGCGGCGAAGCCAATCGGATCAAGATCACCGCCGAGGAACGCTCGACCGCCGTGCGAGCTGCCAAGGCAATGGGATTGAACGTCTGTGGCGTCGATATGCTGCGCTCCAATCACGGCGCGGTGGTGATGGAGGTGAATTCCTCCCCCGGACTGGAAGGCGTCGAAAAGGCGACCGGTGTCGACGTTGCCGACCTGATGATCCAGTACCTGGAAAAGAACGCCAAACCGGGCAAAACCAAGACGAAAGGCCGCGGCTGAACCGATGCCGGGGCGGGCCGCGTTTCAGATCGGTGCGTTCAGTATCGAAGCCGGGCAGCGCCGTACCGTCGGGCTGCCGCTCTCCGTTCTCTCTAATCACACACCCATGGCCTTGCCGGTCCATGTCGCCCACGGCATCCGGCCCGGTCCAACGCTTTTCATCTCCGCCGCCATCCATGGCGACGAAATCATCGGCGTTGAGATCATCCGCCGGCTGCTGGCCCTGCCCGCCCTGGCCAAGCTGCGCGGCAGCCTGCTTGCCGTGCCCATCGTCAATGCCTTCGGCTTCATAAGCCATTCGCGTTATCTGCCGGACCGCCGCGACCTGAACCGCTCCTTTCCAGGGTCGGCCAAGGGTTCCCTGGCCGGCCAGCTCGCCGACCTTTTCCTGACGGAAATCGTCGCCCGGGCGGAGGTCGGGATCGACCTTCACTCCGCCGCGGTACACCGGGTGAACCTGCCGCAGATCCGTATCTCGCCGGACCAGGAGCGCATGGAGGAACTGGCCATCGTCTTCGGCCCGCCGGTGATTCTGGAGGCGCCGCTGCGCGAGGGTTCCCTGCGCCAGGCGGCGCAGTCCGTCGGCACCGATGTCATGCTGTTCGAAGCCGGTGAAGGCCTGCGCTTCGATGAGTTCGCCATACGGGTCGGGGTCACCGGCATCCTTCGGGTAATGAAGCGCCTGGGCATGCTGCCAGCGCGCAGTGTGCGGGATGCCAAGGTGACGCCCACCATCTCGCAGTCGAGTTACTGGCTGCGCGCACCTGACGGCGGCGTCCTGCGCAGCTTCAAGACCATCGGCGACAGCGTTGCCGAAGGGGACTTGATCGGCATCATCTCCGACCCCTTCGGAGAGACCGAGACCGAGGTCCGTGCCCGCGATGCCGGGCTGATGATCGGCCGCACCAACCTGCCGGTGGTCAACCAGGGCGACGGCCTGGCCCACATCGCCCGGCACAAGCGGGCCGGCAAACTGGAGGCCGCCGTCGGCCAGATCGAAGCCGAACTTCAGTCCGACCCTCTCTTCGACGAAGACGAGATTATCTGAGCGTCACGGCGGTCAAACGATCCCCAGCAAGACGATCCCCTCGTAGAGCAGACGCAGCGCCAGGACGGAGAGCACGACCGCGATGACGCGCTGAAAGGTCTCCTCCTTCATTCTCACCAGCACATGCCGACCCAGCAAGGTACCGAGGAAGCCACTGACGATCATCGCCACGATCAGAGCGGCGTAGGGTGCGTAGTTGAAACCGAGCAGCCCGAAGGCGAAAACCTTGATGCCGTGCTGGGCCACCATGCAGGCGGCATGGGTCGCCACATGCTCCAAGCGGCCGAATTTCATGGTCTTTATCGTCGCCGCGACGAAGGGGCCGGTGGCGCCGAAGAACATGGTGAGAAAGCTGGAAAAGGCGCCGCTGGCGACGACCTTGAAACGGCCCGGGGGTGCCATGACCGGCCCCCAGACCGACCAGAGAATGAAACCGGCGAGACCGATGTTGAGAACCGCCGGCGGCAGGCGCACCGCCGTCATGCCGCCAAGCGCCGCCCCCACCAGGCTGCCAGGCTGAACAGCAGGATGACCCGCCACTGTACGGAGCGCAGCATGACGGCCGTGCGCCCGGCGTTGGAGCCGATCTGAACGACCCCGTGAACGGGGATCAGCACGGCGGCCGGCACCAGGACGGCCATGACGACAATCAGGACGATACCGCCGCCGATCCCGGCGGCGGCGGTCAGAAACGAGGTCGCCGCGCTGACGGCCACGAGAACCAAGGATGCCGCGAGGCCGACGTCGGCGGGA
>JANQMC010000023.1 GCA_028280305.1 Pelagibius sp.
CCGACAACTCGGGCGCCCGGCGGGTGCAGTGTATTAAAGTACTCGGTGGCTCCAAGCGTAAAACGGCAGGCGTGGGCGACATCATCGTCGTCTCCGTGAAGGAAGCAATTCCGCGCGGCCGCGTGAAGAAGGGTGATGTGCACCAGGCGGTGATCGTTCGTACCGCCAAGGAGATCCGTCGTGGCGACGGCAGCACGATCCGCTTCGACAACAACGCGGCAGTGCTGATCAACAAGCAAGGGGAGCCGATCGGAACCCGTATCTTCGGCCCGGTCACTCGTGAACTTCGTCAGAAGAATTTCATGAAGATCATCTCCCTCGCACCAGAGGTGCTGTGATGGCGAGAAAGTTCAAAATAAAGAAGGGCGACAAGGTGGTGGTGACCGCCGGTCGCGACAAGGGCAAGCAGGGCGAAGTTCTGCGGGTGTTGCGCGAGGACGAGCGGGTGCTGGTCCAGGGCGTCAACATGGTCAAGCGCCACACGGCGCCGACCCAGGCCTCGCCCGGCGGCATTATCGAGAAGGAAGCCTCGCTTCATATCTCCAATGTCGCGCACATCGATCCGAAGTCCAGCAAGCCGACCCGTGTCGGTTACAAGCTCGACAAGGACGGTAACAAGGTCCGGATTGCCAAGCAGTCCGGTGAAGCAATCGATTTCTAAGCGAAGGTCAGTGAGCATGAAACCGCGCTTGAAAGAGCACTACGATACGACGCTGAAAGCCGCCTTGATTGAGGAGTTCAGCTACAAGAATCACATGGAAGCCCCGCGCCTTGAGAAGATCATCATCAACATGGGCGTTGGCGAAGCTGTGGCTGATTCGAAGAAGATCAAGTCCGCCGTTAAGGAAATGACCCTGATTGCCGGCCAGGCGCCGGTGGTGACCAAGGCGAAGAAGTCCGTCGCGACCTTCAAGCTGCGCGAAGGCATGCCGGTGGGTTGCAAGGTCACCTTGCGGCGTGAGCGGATGTACGAGTTTCTGGATCGTCTGGTGACGATTGCTCTGCCGCGTGTTCGCGACTTTCGCGGCCTTTCCGGCAAGAGCTTCGACGGGCGTGGCAACTATGCCATGGGCCTGAAGGAACAGATCGTGTTTCCCGAGATCGACTATGATTCGGTCGACGAGATCCGCGGTATGGACATCGTTATTTGCACGACAGCCAAGAACGATCAGGAAGCCAAGGCCCTGCTGAAGGGTTTCCAGATGCCGTTTCGGGCCTAAGGGCGGAAGGAAAGAGTTATGGCTAAGAAAAGTGCCGTCGAGAAAAACAAGGCCCGCAGGAAGCTGGTGGACCGTTATGCCGCCAAGCGCGCGGCGCTGAAGGTAACGGCGCGTGACCGCACGCTGCCGCCGGAAGAGCGCTTTCAGGCTTATTTGAAGCTTGCTGAGCTGCCGCGTAACTCGGCCAAGGGCCGTATTCGCAACCGCTGTCAGGTGACCGGGCGCCCCCGCGGCGTCTATCGGAAGTTCGAGCTCTCGCGTATTTCGCTGCGGGACCTGGCTTCCATCGGTCAGATCCCTGGCATGGTCAAGTCGAGCTGGTAGGAGAGTCGGTCGATGGCGATGAGCGATCCCCTCGGTGATATGCTGACGCGTATCCGCAATGGGCAACGGACCGGAAAGTCGAAGGTCCGGGCGCCGGCTTCCAAGCTGCGCTCCAATGTCCTTGAGGTTCTGCAACGCGAAGGTTACATCCGCGGTTATCACACGGAAGCTCTGAACAGCGGCCTCAACGAGGTCGAAATCGAGCTGAAGTACAACGATGGTGCGCCGGTGATCCAGGAGATCGCCCGCGTGTCGCGCCCGGGTCGCCGGGTGTATTCGAAGATCAAGGAGCTGCCGCGGATCTACAACGGTCTCGGCATCACCATCCTTTCCACGCCGCGCGGGGTCATGTCCGACCAGGAAGCGCGGGCGGCGAATGTCGGTGGTGAAGTGCTTTGCCGCGTCTTCTAAGGCGCAAGAGTTGAGGGACTGACAGTCATGTCACGTGTAGGCAAGAACCCCGTCGAAGTGCCCAGCGGCGTTGAAGTCGCGGTAAAGGGTGGCTTGGTTTCGGCCAAGGGTAAGTTGGGTGTCCTGGATTATCAGGCGACCGACGATGTCGAGATCAGCCAGGAAGACGGCAAGGTCTGGGTCAAGCCGGCCAATGACGGCAAGCGCGCCCGCGCCATGTGGGGCACGGTGCGTTCGCGCATCCAGAACATGGTGGTCGGCGTCTCCGAAGGTTTCACCAAGAACCTGGAGATCAACGGCGTCGGCTATCGTGCGGCGGTCCAGGGGCAGTCCCTGAACCTGCAGCTCGGTTTCAGCCACGACGTGCTCTATCCGATCCCCGAGGGCATCACCATCAAGTGTGAGAAGCCGACGGCGATTTCGGTGAGCGGCGCAGACAAGCAGAAAGTCGGCCAGGTGGCGGCTGAAATCCGCAGCTATCGTCCGCCCGAGCCCTACAAGGGCAAGGGCGTGAAGTACGCGGACGAAGTCATCCTGCGCAAGGAAGGCAAGAAGAAGTAAGACCATGAAGACTTCAAAACAGCTACAGGAACGGCGCAAAAACCGGATTCGCTCCCGGCTCCGCCGCAAGAGCAGCGACCAGCCGCGTCTGTCGGTTTTTCGCTCCGGCAAGCACATCTACGCGCAGGTTATCGACGATAGCCGGGGCGTAACGCTGGCGGCCGCTTCCAGCATCGACGGCTCCTTGAAAGAGAAGCTGAAGAACGGCGCCGACAAGGCCGCCGCGGCCGAGGTCGGCAAGCTGGTGGCCGAGCGCGCCAAGGCGGCCGGTGTCAAAGAGGTCGTCTTCGACCGTGGTAGTTACCTCTTTCACGGGCGCGTTAAAGCGCTGGCGGATGCCGCCCGTGAAGGCGGATTGGCGTTCTAAGGAAAGATAAGGCTATGGCACGATCTCCCCGTGAAGGACGGTCCCGCGACGACCGCCGGCAGCGCGACAATGATGAGCCGGAACTGATTGAGAAATTGGTTGGGATCAACCGCGTTGCGAAGGTGGTCAAGGGTGGCCGGCGCTTCGGTTTCGCCGCTCTGGTGGTGGTGGGCGACGGCCGCGGCCGGGTCGGTCACGGCCACGGCAAGGCGCGTGAGGTGCCCGAGGCGATCCGCAAGGCGACCGAGCAGGCCAAGAAGGGCATGGTTCGGGTGCCGCTGCGCGAGGGCCGGACCCTGCATCATGACATCAAGGGGCGCTTCGGTGCCGGCAGAGTGCTGATGCGGGCGGCCGAGGCCGGTACCGGCATCATCGCCGGCGGCCCGATGCGCGCCGTTTTCGAAGCCCTGGGCGTGCAGGACGTGGTCGCCAAGTCGGTCGGCAGTTCCAATCCCCACAACATGATCCGCGCCACTTTCGAGGCGCTGGAGCGCAGTGTCAGCCCGCGCATGGTTGCGCAGCGCCGCGGCAAGAAGGTTGCCGAGGTGCTCGGCAAGCGTGATACGGCGGCTGCCGAGGCGAGGGAGTAAGGCCAATGGCTGCGGCAAAGAAAACCCTGAAGGTCACCCAGATCGGCAGCCCCATTGGTCGGCGCAAAGACCAGCGGGCAACCCTGGTGGGCCTCGGACTGAACAAAATGAACCGTTCGCGCGAACTGGAAGACACACCTTCGGTGCGCGGCATGATCAACAAGGTTAGCCATCTGGTGCGTGTCGAAGGCGAAGCCTGAGACGCGATGGGTTGTGGCGGGCAGTTCCCAGGACCAGCCCGTTAGGGACGAAAAGCGATGAAACTCAATCAGTTGAGCGACAATCAGGGCGCCACCAAGAACCGCAAGCGCATCGGGCGCGGTATCGGTTCGGGCAAGGGCAAGACCTCTGGCCAGGGCCACAAGGGCCAGAAGGCGCGCTCCGGCGTGGCCATCAAGGGCTTTGAGGGCGGCCAGATGCCGCTGCACCGGCGTTTGCCGAAGCGCGGCTTCAACAACATCTTTGCCAAGTCCTTCAAGGTCGTGAACCTCGGCCGCCTGCAGCAGGCGATCGACGCCGGCCGTCTGGATGCCAAGAAGCCGGTCGACGCCGCGGCGCTGCGCGAGGCCGGCCTGGTCAAGACCGCGGGCGACGGCATCCGTTTGCTTGCAAAGGGTGAGCTCAAGGCCAAGATAGATGTGACCGTCGCCGGCGCCTCCAAGGCGGCGGTGGAAGCGGTCGAGAAAGCCGGCGGTTCCGTGACCGTCGTGGTCAAGGCACCGGTTGCCGAGGCCGCTCCGGCGTCCGAATGATCGGGAGGCCCAAGCCGCCCCGAACCCGAGAGAGATAGCCCATGGCCTCTGCTGCCGAGCAACTTGCCGCCAACATCAACTTCGGCGCCTTCGCCAAGGCGCCGGAACTGAAGAAGCGCATCTGGTTTACGCTCGGGGCCCTGATCATCTACCGGCTGGGAACCTATATTCCTATTCCCGGTGTCGATCCGCTGATTCTGGAGCAGATCTTCTCGCAGCAGGCCGGTGGCATCATCGGCGTTTTCGACATGTTCGCCGGCGGCGCCCTCAGCCGCATGACGATCTTCGCCCTCAACATCATGCCCTACATCTCGGCCGCCATTATCATGCAGCTGCTGACGGCGGTGTCGCCGACCCTGGAAGCCCTGAAAAAAGAGGGTGAGGCGGGGCGCAAGAAGATCAATCAGTACACCCGCTACGGCACCGTGGTGCTGGCGATGTTCCAGTCCTACGGCATCGCCGTCGGCCTGGAGGCGACCCAGGGGCCGAGCGGCTCGGCGGTGATCGACCCCGGCCTGTTCTTCCGCCTGACCACGGTGATCACGCTTACCGGCGGCACCATCTTCCTGATGTGGCTGGGCGAGCAGATCACGCAGCGCGGCGTCGGCAACGGCATCTCGCTGATCATCTTCGCCGGCATTGTCGCCAACCTGCCCCTGGCTTTGGTGGAGGTGCTGGAACTGGGCCGCACCGGCGTGCTCTCGGCTCTGGTGATCGTCCTGCTGCTGGTCGGCTCGGTCGCCGTGATCGCCTTCATCGTCTTCATCGAGCGCGCCCAGCGCCGCATCGTGGTCCAATACCCGAAACGCCAGGTCGGCAACAAGATGTTCGGGGGCGAGGCCTCGCACCTGCCGCTGAAGCTCAATCCCTCCGGCGTTATCCCGGTGATCTTCGCGTCTTCGCTCCTGCTGCTGCCGCTGACGGTGGCCGGTTTCTCCGGCGGCGCCGGGCCGGAATGGCTGAGCTGGGTGGTGGCGAATCTGGGCCAGGGGCAGCCCCTTTATCTGGGGATTTATGCCGCGCTGATCATTTTCTTCGCCTTCTTCTACACCGGCATTGTCTTCAATCCGGATGACACGGCCGACAATCTGAAGAAGCATGGCGGCTTCATTCCGGGCATCCGCCCCGGCCGCAATACGGCTGATTTCCTGCGCCGCATCATGACCCGCCTGGGCACAGTCGGTGCAATCTATCTGGCGGTTGTCGCATTGATGCCGGAGATCCTGCGGGCCGAGTACAACTTCCCGTTCTACTTTGGCGGCACCTCGTTGCTGATCGTGGTCACGGTGACCATGGACACCGTCGGGCAGATCCACGCGCATCTGCTGGCGCAGCAGTACGAAGGGCTGATCAAGAAGTCCAAGCTGAAGGGGCGGCGCGGATGAATGTGATTCTGTTGGGCCCGCCGGGGGCGGGCAAGGGGACTCAGGCTAAGCGCCTGGAAGAAAAGCATAAATTGATCCAGCTTTCGACCGGCGACATGCTGCGGGCGGCGGTGGCTTCCGGCAATGATCTCGGCAAAAAGGCCAAGGAAATCATGGACGCGGGACAGTTGGTGCCGGACAACCTGATGATCGACCTGATTTCCGACCGGATCGACCAGCCCGACTGCACCAACGGCTTCATCCTCGACGGCTTCCCGCGCACCACGCCCCAGGCCGAGGCACTGGACAGCATGCTGGCGGAAAAGGGCCTGAAGCTGCATTCCGTCATCGAGATGAAGGTGCAGGACGAGATCCTGGTGGATCGCATCACCGGGCGCTACACCTGCGCCAACTGTGGCGCCGGCTATCACGACAGCTTCCAGCAGCCCAGAGTGGCCGGGGTCTGCGATGCCTGTGGCGGAACCGAATTCACCCGCCGCAGCGACGACACCGCCGAGACGGTGCGCAGCCGCCTGGCGGCCTATCATGCCCAGACCGCGCCGATCCTGCCGTACTACGGCGAAAAGGGCGTTCTGAAGGCGGTCGACGGCATGACCGGGATCGACGAAGTGACGGCTCAAATCGAAGATGCTTTGGGGGCGGCTTAGTGGTTGACTCGTCCCCGGCTCTTTCTATAATCCAGCGTTTCCGGCGCCTCGGGCGACCGGACTCTTCTGCTTGTCTAGACATGGTTTTCGGGCGTTTGCGGGCCCGAGTCCGCGGCGTTTAAGGAGTTCGCGAAGTGGCACGTATTGCTGGCGTCAACATTCCGACGCAGAAGCGGGTCGAGATTGCCTTGACCTATATCCACGGAATCGGCCGGACCAAGGCCACCGAAATCTGCCAGAAGGTGGGCATTCCGCGGGAACGCCGGGTCAACGAGTTGACCGACGACGAGGTGGTGCGCGTGCGCGAGACCATCGACAGGGATTACGCGGTAGAGGGCGACCTGCGCCGCGAAGTTGCAATGAACATCAAGCGTCTGATGGATCTGGGTTGCTATCGCGGCCTGCGCCATCGCAAGGGCCTGCCGGTGCGCGGTCAGCGGACCAGCACCAACGCCAGGACCCGCAAGGGCCCGGCGCGGCCGATCGCCGGCAAGAAGAAAGCCGCCAGATAATCAGCGTTTAGCATCAGGAAACGAGTAGCAAGGCCATGGCCAAACCCCAAGCGCGTCTGCGCCGCCGCGAGAAGAAGAACATCAGCTCCGGCATCGCGCATGTGAACGCCACGTTCAACAACACCATGATCACCATCACCGATGTCCAAGGGAACACCATTTCCTGGTCTTCGGCCGGCGGTCAGGGCTTCAAGGGCTCGCGCAAGTCGACCCCCTATGCGGCGCAGATCGCCGCCGAGGATGCCGGCAAAAAAGCGCAGGAACACGGCATGCGGACCCTGGAAGTCAACGTGAAGGGCCCGGGTTCGGGCCGCGAATCGGCCCTGCGGGCCCTGCAGGCGGTGGGCTTCACCATCACTGCAATCCGCGACGTGACGCCGATTCCGCATAACGGTTGCCGGCCGCCCAAGCGTCGCCGCGTCTGACGCAGAGGGCCGGGGGCAATACCGGGCGGTTTCTGCCCGCCGGTGACGGCCCCCAAACGAGATTGGCGATGACCGGAGGCTGCCGGCATCACGCCCAATCTGAGCAGACGGGAAAACCGCTCTGGCTCGACTGAGGATCCGAACAGCCTAAAAGTCGTGAGGGCACCAGCGTGCTGCAAAAAAACTGGACCGAACTGATCAAGCCGACAAAGCTGGACATCCAGCCGGGACCGGACGCCCATCGCGTCGCCAAGGTGGTCGCCGAGCCGCTGGAGCGCGGCTTTGGCCTGACCCTGGGCAACGCGCTGCGTCGCGTCCTGCTGTCGTCCCTGCACGGGGCGGCCGTGACCTCCATCCAGATCGACGGGGTTCTGCACGAATTCTCCTCGATCCCGGGGGTCCGCGAAGATGTGACCGACGTGGTGCTGAACGTAAAGGCCATCGCCCTGCGTATGGGCGGCGAGGGCCCCAAGCGCATGCGCCTGCGCGGCGAGGGGCCGGGTGAAGTCACCGCCGGGCAGATCGACACCGGTCATGACATCGAAATCATGAACCCGGGCCTCGTGCTCTGCACCCTGGATGACGGTGCGCGCATCGACATGGAACTGACGGTGGAGACCGGCAAGGGCTATGTGCCGGCCACCCAGAACCGTCCGGAAGACGCGCCGATCGGCTTGGTGCCGGTCGACTCCATCTTCTCTCCGGTGCGCAAGATCTCCTACAAGGTGGACAACACCCGTGTCGGTCAGGTCACCGACTACGACATGCTCACCATGGAGATCGAGACCAATGGCGCGGTGACCCCTGAGGATGCCGTCGCGCTGGCCGCGCGTATTCTGCAGGACCAGTTGCAGCTCTTCATCAACTTCGACGAGCCGCAGGCCCGCCACGATGAGGAAGCGCCGAGCGAGCCGCCGTTCAACCGCAATCTGCTGCGCAAGGTCGAGGAGCTGGAGCTTTCCGTCCGCTCGGCCAACTGCCTGAAGAACGACAACATCGTCTACATCGGCGATCTGGTGCAGAAGACCGAAGGGGAGATGCTTCGCACCCCGAACTTCGGCCGGAAATCGCTGAACGAAATCAAGGAAGTGCTCTCCTCCATGGGGCTGCATCTGGGTATGGAAATCCCCAGCTGGCCGCCCGAGAACATCGAGGAACTGGCCAAGCGCCTGGAAGAGCCCTACTAGGAAGAGCCTTACTGGGGCGAGCGCCTTACGGGGCGACGAAACGTTCGGAGCAGTCCGCTCCCCCCGTCTGTACTGATATGGGACCCTCGAGGGATCACCCATCCGGCAGGCGGCAATGCAATCGGTCTCGTGCGCGAGGCCAGGGTAGAAGGAAGGAAGAGACATGCGTCACGGGCTTCATGGCCGGCGTTTCAATCGTACGGCAAGCCACCGCAAGGCCATGTTCGCGAACATGGCGGCCGCGCTCATCAAGCATGAGCAGATCAAAACCACCTTGCCGAAGGCAAAAGACCTGCGCCGCGTCATCGACCGCCTGATTACCCTGGGTAAGCGCGGCGATCTTCACGCCCGCCGCCAGGCACTCTCCGTGCTGCGCGACACTGGGCTGACAGAGAAGCTCTTCGATGAGCTGGCTGGCCGCTACAAAGAGCGCAAAGGCGGCTACAGCCGGGTGCTGAAGGCCGGCCACCGGTATGGCGATATGGCGCCGATGGCGATCATCGAACTGGTTGATCGAGACCTCGACGCCAAGGGGCAGGATTCCGGCCCCAGCCAGGATGTCGAGGACGACGAAGACGAGGATTGATCCTCACGTCAGGGGCCTCACGGGCCATCACGTTAGCGAAAGGCAGCCTTCAACGGCTGCCTTTCTTGTTTGACCCCTGCGGATGCGGCCCCAATTATGAGATTCCCAGCTGTGAGATTCTGGGCGAAAGTCAGGACAGGAGAAAAGTCTTGAGCCGATACAACCCAGCGCAACCCGTTCCTTTCAGCCCTAAAGTCCGTCCATTCGGAGGACGTTGGGACCGCGGACGGCTGCTTGTGCTCGGTGCTGTGCTGCTCCTCGCCGCTGCACTCGTTTCGCCGGCTGGGGCGCAGGAGCGGGTGGTTCCCGAGAACCGCGACGCGGTCATGCTGTCCTTCGCGCCCGTGGTGCGCCAAGCGGCCCCTGCCGTGGTCAACATCTTCACCAAGCGCAAGGTTCAGAAGCAGCGCCGGACAAGCTCGTTGCTGGACGATCCCTTTTTCCGCCGGTTCTTCGGCGGCGACCCGCGCGGCCAGGGGCGACGCCAGGGGCAACCCTCCTCCCTCGGTTCCGGGGTGATCGTCGATCCGCTGGGCTTCATCGTGACCAACGAGCACGTTATCAAGGGCGCCGAACTCATCAAGGTGGTTCTCAACGATCGGCGCGAGTTCGAGGCCGAACTGGTTCTGGCCGATCCGCGGACCGATCTGGCGATTTTGCAGATCGATCCCGAGGGCGAGACCCTGCCGTCCATTGCCTTTCGCGATTCCGACACCGTGGAAGTCGGCGACCTGGTGCTGGCGTTGGGCAACCCCTTCGGCGTGGGTCAGACGGTGACCAGCGGCATCGTTTCGGCCCTGGCACGCACGCAGGTCGGAATCACCGATTTCAGTTTTTTCATCCAGACCGACGCCGCCATCAATCCGGGCAATTCCGGCGGCGCGCTGATCACCACCGACGGCCGCCTGATCGGCATCAATACGGCCATCTATTCACGTAGCGGCGGGTCGGTCGGTATCGGCTTTGCGATTCCTGCCAACATGGTGCGGACCGTGGTTGCCAGTGCGCGCACGGGCGGTGCCCTGGTTCGCGCCTGGACCGGCCTCTCGGGCCAGACGCTGACCTCGGACCTGGCCGAGGGGCTGCGTCTTGAGCGGCCCGGCGGTGTGGTGATCAACGAAACCTTTCCGGATGGCCCGGCCGACCGCGCCGGTATCAAGGCGGGGGATGTTCTGGTGACGGTCGATGACCAGCCGGTGAACGACATCGAGGCCCTGAACTATCGGGTCGCGACGGGGGAACTGGGGCAAGCCGTGAACGTCGGTTTCTATCGTCAGGGCAAGCTGATCTCGGCCAGGTTGCCGCTGGAGGCACCGCCGGAATCCCCCTTGCGCAATGAGATCCGGCTGCTCGGCCACCATCCGCTGGGCGGGGCCGTGGTGGCCAGTCTCTCGCCGGCCTTGGCCGAGGAACGCGATCTCGCCGGCGCCTGGAAAGGGGTGATCATCATCCGGGTTCAGCGCGGCACCCCGGCCCAGAGGGTCGGATTCCGGGCCAACGACATCATCCTTTCCATCAACGGCCAGTCCCATCTCAATTCCGCCGACCTTGCGGCCGCGCTGGACCGCAGCGCCGACCGCTGGGAAGTGGTGTTCAAGCGGGATGGGAAGCTCCGCAAGGTCGCTTTCGGCTCCTGAAAGCCGCTATTTCTTAAGAATCTGCCGCTTACGGCCGATTTCGGGCGATCCAATCCCCTCCGCGCATCGTAAAGAGATTGGGTAAACCAAGCAAAACTGCGGCCCCGGGGCGTGCTGCAGTCGCGAAGATGGGAGTGGTGGCATTGAAGCGCATGCAAACATCCGGACTTCGAACGGGTCTGCTGGCGGTCTTGGTTGCCGCGGGATTGACCGCTTTCACACCGGCAAAGGACTTGAAGGCGACGGAAGCCGGTATGGATGCGCCGGATCCACTGTCTTTCAAAGTCATGAGGGACGGCTCGAACATCGGCAGTCACAGCATTAGCTTTGAAGAAGTCGGCGAAGAGCTGCATGTCGACATCGCCATCGACCTGAAGGTCAACTTGGCTTTCATCACGGTTTTCCGTTACGAGCACCGCAACAAGGAAATCTGGCGCGACGGACGGCTGGTCTCTCTTGAAAGCCGCACCTACGATGACGGCGACGAATACTTTGTCTCGGCCCGTGCGACCGACGAAGGTCTGCTGGTTGAAAACAAGGAAGGCAGTTTCGTCGCACCCGGCGACATTCTGCCGACCAGTTACTGGAACCCCGCCACCGTGGAGCAGGACCAGCTCCTGGATACCCAACGCGGACGCTTGCTGGCCGTCTCAACCAACCCCAAGGGCCTGGACGAGGTTCTGGCCGCTGAACAGCGCCTGCCGGCGAAGAAGTTCGACCTCAACGGCGACCTGGATGCCGATCTCTGGTACGCCCCCGGGGGCGAGTGGATGAAGATCGCCTTTACAGCACGTGGGGCGACCATCGACTATGTACCCGTCGGACCGCATCAGGGACTGGTGGACAATCAGCAGTCGAGCCTTCAATAAAGGGCTCGCCGCGTCCGGTCCGGCAATCACACGGCGATTGCCGCTAGGGATTCAAGGGTGCCTCTTCAGAAAGATCATTGTGCCTGGATAACCGGCGCCTCTACAGGGCTCGGCAGGGCCTTGGCG
Organism: Pelagibius sp.; assembly: GCA_028280305.1. Taxonomy (GTDB): domain Bacteria; phylum Pseudomonadota; class Alphaproteobacteria; order Kiloniellales; family Kiloniellaceae; genus Pelagibius. Next base: position 11,600 of record JANQMC010000023.1, read on the forward strand.
CTACGCTGTGCGGCGGAGGGCTGGCATGTCGTGGCCTCGGCCCGCGGGCAGGAGGCGTTGGAGAGTCTCCGAACCGAGGCGGCCGGCCTGCCGGGCAGGATCTCGCTGGTTCCCCTGGATGTCACCGATGCCACGGCCGTTGCGGCGGCGGTGCGGCATATTGAAACCGACATCGCCCCCATCGGTCTGGCGGTTTTGAATGCCGGCAGCCACCGCCCCATGTCCGCCGAGAGCTTCAAGGCCGATGACGTCGCGGCCTTGCTGAACTTGAACGTGATGGGCATTGCCCACTGTCTGGAGGGCCTGTTGCCGGCGATGATCGGGCGGGGCCAGGGGCAGGTGGCCTTGGTGGCTTCCCTGGCCGGCTACTCCGGACTTCCGTCAGCCGCCGGCTACGGCGCCAGCAAGGCCGCCGTCATCAATATGGCCGAAGCGCTGAGGCCTGAATTGGAAGGCCTCGGGGTTACTCTTCAGGTGGTCAATCCCGGCTTCGTCGAGACGCCCTTGACGGACAAGAACGATTTCCCGATGCCCTTTCTCATGCCGGCCGACAAGGCGGCGGGAGCCTTCTTCCGCGGCCTGCAGTCCACACAGTTCGAGATTGTCTTTCCGCGGCGTTTTGCCTACTTGATGAAGCTGCTAAGGCTCCTACCTTACCGCCTGTTCTTTGCGCTGACGCGGCGAACCCTGTCGAAACGCTGAGGGCCGAAACGCTGACGGATGATAGTGGTTTCACCATTGAGGACTTTTGCCGAATGATCTCTGATGCGGCCGTATCCGACTACATCACCTTTTTTGAAAACCTGACACCGGAGAGTCTGAACCGGTTTGAAGAGGTCTTCAGCAGCGACGCGCGTTTTCGCGATCCCTTTAATGATGCTCGGGGCGTTGCCGCGGTGCGGCGTGTCTTTGAGAAGATGTTCGACGACGTTGACGAGCATAAGTTCAAGGTGCAGAGCTATGCCGTGAACGGCAACTCGGCCTATCTGGTTTGGGTGTTTGAGATCACGCCAAAGGGCAAGACGAAAGTTTGGCTGATAGAAGGTATGAGCCGGATCGATTTTCGCGACGACGGCAAGGCAACGGCGCATATCGACTACTACGATGCCGCCGGACAGATCTATGAGAAGATTCCCTTGATCGGCGGCGTGTTGCGTCTGATGCGGCGTAAGATCGCCGCCTGACTCTCGGAACCGCTTTTAATCACTCGGCGGCTACGCTGTGGGCTTCAGACTCACTGGCGTTCTGGGTCGGCATCTTCTGAAAGAAAATCGTCACCTCGCCGATATCCAGACCGAACTTGCTGACCCTGGCCCGGTTGAAGAGGACATCATCCGGCTGCAGGAACATCCAATCGTCGAAGTTCACGTTCCAGGTTGACTCTCCGACTTTCAAGGCCAGCGTGTAGCGCCAATTGAGCGCATTGCCGTAGGACACGCCTTCGGCCTCGCCGATCACGTCGGCGGCGGTCCCTTCGTAGCGGTGTTCATCGAGCTTTGTAATGGTCCAGATGCGCTGTTCCGTTTCGCCGTCGGAGTAGACGAAATCCTCGACAAGGGTGAGCTGTTCGCCGTCCCAGGTGCCTTCGATGTCGACCACGAAGTCGCGCCGCAGATTGCCGAAACGGTCTACGAAGATGCCCCAGGCCCGCGTGTTTCCGGCGAAGTATTCTTCGATCAAGAGTCGCGGTTCGCGTCCGTCGAACTGTTCGGGGGTCATGCTGCTACAGCCTGCCGTGATGAGAAGAAGGGTCGTTGCGATGCACCGTAAAAGAAACATTGCCTGTCTCTGGAACTGTTGATCGTCTGTTTTCGCGCCGCTCGATGAGCGCGCGGACGCGGCGCTGACGTTGCTGTGTGATCGGGAATTGCCAGACCAAAGCGATTGCCGCCAGCTTGAAGACCACCGGCGCCAGACCGTAGAGCAGTGCCAGCGACCAAACCGCGCCAGGCTGCTCCGCCGCCGGATCGAAGCCGGCCAAGTCCAACAAGGGAAAAGAAAGGCCTACCGCCAACGCCAGCGCCAGCTTGGTTGCGACGCCCCAGAGCCCGAAGTAAACCCCGGCCCGCTCGCTGCCGCTGCGCAGCCTGTCCAGGTCGATGACGTCCGCCTGTATCGCCGGGGGCAACGCCAGATCCGCCCCCAATGCGATGCCGGACAGGATGCAGATGACGAGAAAGGCCCAGGTGTCGCCCGGTCCCAACAAGGGTACCCAGACGAAGACCGCGCAGGCCCCCAGCATTGCCGTGCACCAGGCCCGATGCTTGCCGATGCGTTTCGCCAGCCACAGCCACAGGGGCAGGGCGGCGATACCGCAGACGAAATAGGTGAGCAAAAGAGGCCCGGTCCAAGATTCGGCTTCCAATCCAAATTTCACATAAAGCAGGAACAACGTTGACGGCAGCCCGATCGCTATCCCATTGAGGAAATAGGCCGAAATCAGCCTGAGGAAAGGGCCGTTGCCGAACAAAATCGCCGCCGAACGGTGCCAGGAAAGCGGCTTTGGCGGCTGTCTGGACGGCTCGTTTACCATCGCGCAGGCCGCTACAACACAAAGTGGCAGCAGCACAATTATGCCGATCAGCAGCCATTCGAGCGTGAGGCCTCTGTCGTCACCGGTGAAGCTGGGCAGGGCCGCTGCCGCGACGGTGCCGACCACCACGAAACCTTCGCGCCAGGCGGTGATCCGGCTGCGCTCGTTATAGCTTTGCGACAGCTCGGCGCCCCAGGCGCTGTAGGGCAGCAGGATCATGGTGCTGCCGAAGTAGAGCGCCATGGTCCATGTCATGAGGTAGAGGAAGCCGGGGGCCTCCTCAGGCAGAAAGAGAAACCATGCAGAGATCAGGAGGAAGGGAATGCCGAGCAGCATCCAGGGGCGCCGGCGTCCCCAAGGTGTCGGCAAGGCATCGGAAACGCGGCCCATCAGCGGATCGGTCAAAAGATCCCAGATGCGGGCGATCAGGAGGGCCCCACCGACCGACGCCAGGCCCAGGCCCAACTCCTCCGCATAGAAGGCCGGCAGGTAGACGTATAGCGGAACACCGAGCGCGGCCAGAGGCAGGCCCGGCAGGCCATAGGCAAACAACATGGAGCGGGAGAGCCCCGCGCTGGCAGCGTTCGCTTGGGACAAGGTTGGCTACCCGCGGGAGAGGGCGATCTGGCGGACGTCGATGCGACCGATCTTGAATCCCACGTTGCAGTAGGCAAGGTAGTAATGCCACATGCGCCGGAAACGTTCGTCATAGCCGAGCGCCGAAATGTCCGGCCAGGCGGCTTCGAAACGCTGCGACCAATCCGCCAGCGTGCGCGCATAGTCGTGACCGAAGCCTCTGTCGCCGATCCATTCCAGGCCCGCCGCCTGAACGGTGTTCTTCAAGGCTTGACGCGAGGGCAGCAGGCCCCCAGGGAAGATGTGGCGTTGAATGAAATCGGCGCTGCGCCGATAGGGCTCCCAGATCGCATCGTCGATGGTGATGATCTGCAGAGCGATGCGTCCTTCCGGGCTCAGCGCATCGCGCAGCTTGCCGAAGAAGACCGGCCAATAACGCTCGCCCACGGCCTCGAACATCTCGATGGAGGCAACCCGGTCGAAGCGGCCGGTCACGTCGCGGTAGTCCTGGCGACGGATCTCCACCTTCTCGGCAAGACCATCGAGATGAACGCGCTTGCGGGCGTAGTCGTACTGTTCCTCCGATATCGTGATGCCGGTGACCCGGCAACCGGCCTCCTTTGCCGCAAAGGCGGCAAAGCCGCCCCAGCCGCAGCCGACCTCCAGCAGGTGATGGTCCGGCGAGAGATCGGCAAGTTCGGTCATGGCCCGATACTTGTTCTGCTGCGCCGCTTCCAGGCTGTCGCCCTCCGACGTGAAAACCGCCGAGGAGTAGGTCATGCTGGGATCGAGCCACTGCTCGTAGAAAGCATTTCCGAGATCGTAGTGGTAAGCGATGTTGCGCTTTGAACCGCTCTTCGAGTTGGCGCGCAACAGATGCGGCAGGCGGTTCAGAAAACGCATAACCGGATGGCCATGCACCACGCGTTGCCAGGCGGCCTCGTTCAAGGCGCCCAACTCGATCATTGCGGTGAGGTCTTCGGTCTCGAAATCGCCGTCCACATAGGCTTCGGCAAAGCCGTTGTGTCCGCCAAGCAGCAAGCGGCGGACGAAGCGTGGCCTGATGACCTTCAGCGCCGCTGAGGGCCCAGGTTCTTCGCCTTCGAAGAGGTGCCGCGAACCATCCGGCAACTCCATCAAGACAGAACCGGCGCGCAGGCAGCGGCCCAAGGTGATCAGGAGTCTGTAAGGACCAATGGACACAAGACTGTTTTGCCTAAGGTTCATCGCGATGTCCATATGGCTGTTGTAAAGTGCTGATCGGGAAAGCAGTTATGGCGCAGTGCGGGTAACGGCCTGTGCCGGCGGGGCACCGCGCTGATGAAAGGTTGCGCCCTTGCGCCAAAGCCACAGCGCTTCCCAATGGATTGCCGCCATCACCTTGGCGGTCATCAGAGGATATCGCAGCAATGCCTTCCAGAGGCCGCCGCCATCGACGGCGACCCGGCGTCCGGTCAGGGTCGCGAGAAGAATTTCCCCCTCTGCAACCGATTGTCGTATGAGCACGGAGAGACCTTCATCCGGTTCCCGCAGGCGAAAGCGGTAGGCCGCCGACATCTCGATAAATGGAGAGACGTAGAACGCCTTCTCGCAGCTCTGCAGAATGGCCTGGCGGTCCCGGTTACCGTCGGCAATGGGGATGAGATAGCAGTGCTGTTCTCCGAAAGTGTTTTTCACCTCGTAGATGATCGCGCGGAGAGAGCCGTCACGATGGCGGCAGAACCAAATGGTCAGCGGATTGAAGACGTAGCCGAAAATACGCGGAAAGCAGAGCAGCTGAAGCCTGCCGCCCTCAAGATCGATGCCGGCGGCGGCCAGCTCGGCCTCGGCCCAGGCCCGCAGCGGCGAGCCGTCGCGCGGCCCGTGATCGCCGTCATGAAAGCTGAAAACGTTGAAGCGGTTGTGCGAGATCAGCGGCAGACGGCGGGTCAGCTTCGGCAACTCGTCGAGATCGAGAAACAGCGAGAACACCCGGTAGCGGAAACGGTGTGTGAAGGGGCGCAGACGCTTGTGCATCACCTGGCCGAAGTAGAGGCAGGAGGTCAGGGCCTGCTCCTTGCCGTCCAAGCCGCTCTCTGCATCCTTGCCACGCTTTTCCCTCACTCCGCGGCCTCCAGTAAGGCGGCGGGCACAGTCGCCTCGGCAGCGGGACTGCGAGGCACGATTTCGTGTGCCCAAGGGGCAGGCGCGCCCAGGGCGGCGGCGACACCGAGGCCGGCCTGCAGGCCATCCTCGTGAAAGCCATATCCGCAATAGGATCCGCAGAACCAGGTTCTCAGAGAGCCCTGAATGTCGGGCAGCGATTTCTGTGCCCGCAAGGCGGCGCCATCGAACAGCGGATGGTCGTAGTCGAAAGACTGCAGCACCTTGTCGGCGGCGGGTGCACGTTCCGGGTTTAAGGTGACGAACAGCGGATGGCGTCGCTCAAGGTTCTGCAGCTTGTTCATCCAGTAGGTGACGGAGACTTTCTGACCGTCGTTGCGCACCCCTTGATCGTTTTCCGTATGGCCGCTGGTGTAGTTCCAGCTTGCCCAGGCGCCGCGGCGTCGGGGCATCAGGCTGGTATCCTGGTGAAGGACCGCATGATTTTTCTCGTAACGGAAGGCTTCGAGAACGCTTCGCTCCCTCAGCGTCGCCTCTGCCCCGAGAATACGCAGTGCCTGGTCGGCGTGACAGGCGAGGACGACCTGATCAAAGCGTTCCTCATCGCTGCCGGCGCTGCGAAGATAAACGCCTTCAGGCGCGCGGCGCAGGCCGGTGATGGGACTGGCCAAGCGAATTTCACCGTCAAGACCGGTCGCAATGCGATCGACATAGGTACGGCTGCCACCGGTAACCGTACGCCACTGCGGCCGGCCGGTCAGTAGCAGCAAACCGTGATTCTCGCAGAACTGAATGAACGACCGTGCGGGGAAGGCCAGCATTTCTTCCAAAGGCGCGGACCAGATCGCGGAGCCCATCGGCAGCAGGTGATCGCGGGTAAAGGCTTCACCGTATCCGCCTTGATCCAGCAAGTCGCCGAGGCTCATGCCGGTGCTCTCGGCTTCGCGCATGGCGCCCGGCGCCTGACGATAGAAGCGTAGGAGATCGCGCAGCATCGACCAGAAGCGCGGCCGCAGCAGGTTACGCTTCTGAATGAACAGGCCGATGGCGCTTCCTTGATACTCCAGCCGTCCATTGTCCAGCGAAACGGAGAATGACATATCGCTGCGCTCGGTCGGCACCGAAAGCGCGTCGAAAAGGCGTGTGAGGTTGGGGTAGGCGAGGTTGTTGTAGACGATGAAGCCGGTGTCCACCGGCAAACGGCTGTCACCCAAAGCGACATCAACTGTGTTGGCATGACCGCCGAGACGGTCTGCGGACTCGAACAGAGTCACCTCATGGCGCTTATCCAGTGCCCAGGCCGCACCCAGGCCGGTGATCCCGGCCCCTACTACTGCAATCCTCATATGCTCCCCTTAATCACCCGGCCGGCTCGCTGGCGCTCAGACCATCCCGATTTCCGTTCACCGAGCATAACACTGCCTACCCTTTACCTAGTGCGGCTGACCGCTTCGGGACAGGCCGCGGATCGGAAAGCTGTCACCATTTTCAACCGATCCTTTGCCGTCCCGACCGCTGTATATCCACTTGTGCTGATACGCCGCCAAACCCTAAATGGATCATGCGGTTGCAGGGTATTCTCTGGCGATCCGGTTCTTTTGGCCCGGCGGCGGGGTCGATTTTGCGGTAACTGATTGCAGCTTGTGGCCGGAGCGGCGATTTTATCGGGCAAGCGGTTCTTTGGGCAGAGGTGTGGCACAAGTGCGATGACGGGATTGTTTGAAAGCCAGGCGCCGCGGCCGCTGGCCGACCGCCTCCGGCCGCAGAACCTTGCCGAGGTCGTGGGCCAGGGTCATCTGCTGGGACCGGAAGGTCCGCTTGGCCGGATGCTGGGCTCCGGCCGCCTGGCCTCCCTCGTCCTCTGGGGGCCGCCGGGTTGCGGGAAGACCACCATTGCCCGCCTGCTGGCCGAGGAAACAACACTGGAATTCGAGCCGCTGTCGGCGGTTTTTTCAGGTGTCGCCGACCTGCGAAAGGTTTTCGAAAGAGCCAAGCAGCGCCGCCTCGCCGGACGCGGCACCTTGCTCTTCGTCGACGAGATCCATCGCTTCAATCGCGCCCAGCAGGACGGCTTTCTGCCTTTCGTCGAAGACGGCACGGTCGTTCTGGTAGGGGCCACCACCGAGAATCCCTCCTTCGAACTGAACCCCGCGCTGCTGTCGCGCTGTCAGGTCCTGGTCCTGAAGCGGCTGGAGGAGTCGGCCTTGAGGGAGTTGCTTGCCAGGGTCGAGGCGCTGGAGGGCCGGAACCTGCCGCTGACCAGCGAGGCCCGGGCCGCCTTGATGGCGATGGCGGACGGCGATGGCCGCTACCTGCTGAACCTGATCGAGGAGGTGCTGGCCCTTGCCAGCCCGGCCAACCAGGAACCGCTCGATACCGCGGCGCTGGCGGCGGTGGTCCAGAAACGCGCGCCGATCTATGACAAGGGGCAGGAGAGCCACTACAACCTCATCTCCGCCCTGCACAAGTCGCTGCGCGGCTCGGACTGTGACGCGGCTCTCTATTGGTTTGCCAGGATGCTGGCCGGCGGCGAGGACCCCCACTTCATTGCCCGCCGGCTGGTGCGTTTCGCCGTGGAGGATGTCGGCCTGGCGGATCCCGATGCGCTGCCGCAGTCAATTGCCGCCTGGCAGGCCTTCGAACGCATTGGTTCTCCCGAAGGCGAACTGGCGCTGGCCCAGGCGGTTATCTACCTGGCGACCGCACCGAAATCCAATGCCGCCTACAAGGCCTATAAGGCGGCCCGGAAGAGCGCGGGGGAGAGCGGCTCCCTGGCGCCGCCCGCACACATCCTGAACGCCCCCACGGGCCTGATGCGGGATCTTGGGTATGGTAAAGGCTATCGCTACGATCACGACACGGCAGAGGCTTTTTCGGGTCAGGACTATTTTCCTGATACGCTAGGGCGCCAAGCCCTTTATCACCCTGTCGAGCGCGGATTTGAGCGGGAGATCCGCAAGCGTCTCGCCTATTGGGCGAAGCTTCGCGCCGGGCGGCAAGGCGAGAGCGAAGACCAAAACTAAGCTCAGCCTTGCAATTGATGCGAGTCTGCTATTCCGCCTTGCCTGTTGTCTGCAAACCGAAAGCTCGTAGTTTGTCACCGAGACAATCTGCCCGGCTGACAACAGCCTGAGCAGAGGGCTAACCAAACAAATTAGGCAATAGGGGCGTTGGATGGGCAATTACTGCGTGCCTGACAAGGGCAAAGCAGCTCTTCTCTGTATCTCTGCACAGCGTGATTTCGTAACTCCGGGTTCGCCGCTGAGGGCATCGGGTGTGCGCTCGGCACTGCCGAACATGGCAAAGCTCGCGGAGGCGTTTCGTGCTCAGGGAGCACCGATTTTCCATTCGGTGCGGCTTTACAAGGCCGACGGGTCCAACGTCGATGCCTGCCGCCGCCAAGCGGTCGAGGAAGGTATGCGTATCCTGATGCCGGGCACGCTGGGCGCCGAGTTGATCGATGAACTGCAACCCAATGCCGAAATGCGGTTGGATCCGGAGTTGCTTTTCGCCGGCGACTTCCAGCAGGTCGATCAGAACGAGTTTGTCCACTACCGCCCGCGCTGGGGCGCCTTTCACCACACCGCCCTGGAAGCGAAGCTGCGGGAGCTTGAGGTGACCACCCTGGTGATCTGCGGCTTCAGCTTTTCGACCGGCGGCCGCGCTTCGGTCTATGAGGCCTCGGCACGGGACTTCAGGATCGTCCTGGCGACCGACGCGCTCTGCAACGCCTCCGATGAGTCGGTGCGCGAGCTGGGCCGGATCGGCGTCTATCAGATGGACAGCGACAACTGCATCGCCTGGCTCGACAGCGGCGGACCGCGCTCCGCGGCTGCCTAAGAGAGCCATCTATTCTTTTGTGGGAAGGAACCACCGGAGGCTGTTTGCTTCCGGCACGACCCCGGCGTTTGCGCGTCCGTTTTTTGTCTGTTAGCTAGACTGCCGTTGCCAGCCGCTCCGGTGGCGGCTTCACGTGGCGGGGAGGCGGCGCATGCAGTATACGGTTTTGGCGAGCGTTGCTTTGGGTGGCGCCCTGGGGGCGCTGGGCCGCTATGTCATGGTGAGTCAGGTCGGTCACTGGTTCGGGCCCATGCTGGCCGGATTTCCGTTGGGCACTCTCAGCGTCAACGTGCTGGGTTCCTTTGTTATGGGACTGCTGGTCGAATTCATGGCCATCGTCTGGTCGCCCTCGCCGGAGCTTCGTGCCCTGCTGACAGTCGGCTTCCTCGGCGCCTTCACGACATTCTCAACCTTTTCCATGGAGGCCGTTCTGCTTTATGAGCGCGGAGCGCTGCTGCAGGCGGCCGGCTATGTCGGGGCGTCCGTGGTGCTCTCGATCGCGGGCTTCGCCGCCGGGCTCTATCTCGTGCGGATCAGTCTCGCGTGAGCCGGGTGCAGCAGATAACCATCGGCGCCGAGGACGCGGGGCTGCGGCTCGACCGCTGGTTCCGCCAGCGGTTTCCCCAGGTGACCCAGGGGCGGCTGGAGAAGCTGTTGCGGAAGGGCGAGATCCGCGTCGACGGCAAAAGGGTGAAGTCCGCCCATCGGATCGATACCGGGCAGACCGTGCGGGTTCCGCCGCTTCCGGACGCTGACGCGCCAAAGCGGCCGCGGGAGCCTGCGAAAGAGAAGCCGGTTTCGGCCGAGGCCGCCGCGGAACTGCAGAACCGGGTGCTCTACCGTGACAATGCGGTAATCGTCCTCGATAAGCCCGCAGGCCTGGCGGTACAGGGCGGCAGCGGCCAGTCGCGTCATCTCGACGGCATGCTCGATGCCTTGCGCTTCGGCTCGGGCGAACGCCCGCGCCTGGTCCATCGTCTGGATAAGGACACGGCCGGGATTTTGCTGCTCGCCCGCAATGCCGGGAGCGCCCGCGCCCTGACCGCGGCCTTTCGCGGCAAGACCACCCAGAAGATCTATTGGGCGCTGGTTCACGGTGTGCCGGCGGAAAAGCGCGGGATCATCGATCTGCCTCTGGCCAAGCGTCAGGCCGGACCGGGCGAAGCCATGGCGCCCGTGGAGGGGGAGGACGGCAAGCCGGCCCAGACCCTTTACCGCCTAGTTGAGAGCCACAAGCGCGCGGTGAGCTGGCTGGTTCTGATGCCGTTGACCGGCCGCACCCATCAACTGCGCGTCCACTGCGCCGCGCTGGGCCTGCCGATCATCGGCGACGGCAAGTACGGCGGGCGTGCCGCCTTTCCTGAGGCTCTGGGCCTGCCAAAACCGCTTCATCTGCTGGCGCGAGAGCTTGCGGTCCCGCATCCCGAAGACGGCACCACCCTGCGGCAGACCGCGGCTTTGCCGCCGCATATGGCCGAGAGTTGGCAGAAGCTCGGATTTGATGAGAGAAAAGGCGAGGCGGCTTTGGAAGCGCTCTTGGCCTATGCCGAAGGCATCAGCCATTCGCCCGGCCAGGGCCGCGGGGCTTAACAGTGCGCGTACCGGCGTCTGTGCCCGAGCCCTGCTGAAGGCTTTATACTGATTAGAAAGCGGAGAGGCGGCGCGGTGCAGAGCGGCGCACAAGCTGCTGATAGCGCCGGGTCTGAGGCGTAACGCTGGGGCGCTCCTGCTTGCGCAGGGTCTCGGCGGTCTTCTTGCGCCACTCCATGTCGCTCATCATGCTCGCTAAAGAAAAACCCCATTCGGAGCCGGCTTCCGGCTGATACTTATTCGACTCCGCAGCCGAATAGTGACGGTCCATCGACAAATTCCAGTTCTCGGCAGCAACCGGCGAAGAAATACCGATAACCGTTGCGGTCGCGATAGCGATGGCTGCTGACTTGCCAAGTTTGAGTTTGGAAAACATGCCTGTCCCTCTGGAGTGTTTTTCGATGACCCAAGGTATAGGCATGATTTTTTCTTAGTTCTCCTTCAAAATGATTAAAAACCACAAATGACATCAATCAAAACCCTTAAATGTCACAGCAATAGTCAATGAAATGGCATTTTTACTTAATTAATTATTTGTTAACAATTTGGCAAATGCGGCAGCAATGTGGCGTACCTAGAAAGAGTCTAGATTTTTCAGATGGATAAAGCTGTGGGTAGATTTTCGGCAAATATGATTACTATCTAATGCCGCCTCATTTTGGTCACCTTCCGGGAGGATTCCGGCGATCTCCGGGTATCTTCTTTTGGCCATGGGAATGGGGCCGAACGGCCACAATCGTTAACAAATCACGCGGATTGTTCGCGAGGGTGTAGCGAGCTGTTGAGAGCGACTCCCGAGGAGACGTTCTACTGGTCCTTGGCGCGTGGCTTGAACAGATCGCGGGCGGTCTGCCTGATCAACTGCTGAAAGCGGGGGGAGGCGGGGCCATCGGCCTCCTCCACCCAGCCGTTGACGGCAGAGACCAGGCGTTTGCCGCTACAGAAGGCGGCAAGGATTTCGACGCGGCCGTCGCTTCGGGCGGGCCCACCGGTTGCCGGGTCCTCGCAGATCGACAGGACGGCGGTTGCGGCGGGGGCGTTAAAGAGCAGCAGGAGCCGGGCATTCGGGTCCTCTGCGGCCGTTGCATCGGTGGTGAGCGTCAGGACTCGTGACTGGACGGCGGTTCCGATTGTCGCCGCCAGATCGCTTTGCGGAATGGGCTGCCCTGGGAAGGCCTGGCCGGATACCGCGAGGTAGAGGGCGCCCTGGTTCCGGGTCGCAGCAGCCAGAAAATCCAGCGATCCGCTGGGATGCATGAAACGGGTGTTGGTGGCCGGGCCTTCATCGCAGGCAGCCAGGGCCGCCGTGAGCGCCAGGATGGCAACCAGACCGCTCAGCTTGGCGTGTCTCCGCTTGCTGAGGCGCAGGGATTCTGTCATGCCGTTCTCCGGTCGCCCCATTCGACTGCCCCTGTCCGCAAAGTCGGCTGCGCTCACCTCACCAAGAACCCCGGCGCAGACCGACCCGAATCGCCTTAAGCATGGGCGGGCAACGTGATAGAGACAACGCGCAATGACTCAGCTTCCTTTTCGCCACCGCTTTATTGTCTTCGACCTCGACGGCACGCTGGTCGACAGTCAGCATACGATTGTCCACTGCATGGGCCGGGCCTTCTCTTCGGATGGTCTGCCCGCGCCGACCGCCCAGGCGGTCCGCGGCATTATCGGTCTGAAGCTTGAGGTGGCGATCGGCACCCTGCTGCCGGAGCCCGATGAGGAGAGGGCCCTCAAGCTCGCGGGACGCTACAGAGAGGCATTCCACGAGCGCCTCGGTCAGCCCGATCATGACGAGCCTCTGTTTGAGGGCACCCTCGAATGCCTATCGGCGCTGGACCATCCCGAGCTGTTTCTGGGGATCGTTACCGGCAAGAACCGCCGTGGCCTTGAGAGGGTGCTGGCGCATCACGAAATCCAGCACCGCTTCACCACCCTCAGGACTGCAGACGACGGGCCCAGCAAGCCGCACCCCCATGTCCTTCAATTAGCCATGGCCGACGTCGGGGCGGACCCGCAGGATACGGTGATGATCGGAGACACGACCTTCGACATCCAGATGGCGCGCTCGGCGGGCTGTGATGCGGTGGGGGTGGATTGGGGCTATCATCACCGCGATGAGCTGAAGGCTGCCGGTGCTGGTAAAGTTGTTGATCGATTTTCCGACCTTCATCAGGCGCTTATAGATTTGAGTGGAGTTTAGGTATGAAGTTGAGGCGGGTTCTCTACTGGACTGCCGCCGTGACTGCCGGCGTGTTTGTCGCCGGTTATGCCGCCCTTTCGTCGCTGCAGTTCGATGACCTGACCCGCCTGATCCAGGCGGAGGTCAAGAAGGCGACGGGCCGCGATCTGGTGGTGGCCGGGCCCGCCGATCTGGAGATCTCCCTCAGTCCCTCCGTCAATCTCCAGGACCTTAGCTTCGCCAATGCCGCCTGGGGCAGCCGGGCCGAGATGGTGACCGTCCGTCAGCTTGAGGTCGAAGTCGAGTTGCTGGCGCTCTTGACCGGCAACATCGTCATCAACCGTTTGGTCTTGGTTGAGCCGGACATCCTGTTGGAGACCTCTGCAGACGGACTTGGCAACTGGGAGTTCGGCGCCCCCGATGGGTCGGACGCCACGGCGGAAGCGGCCGATGAAGTCGGCGGCCGAGGCGGTGGCTCCGGAGCTCTTTCGGATGTGAATGACTTCGCCATCCGCGGCGGCCGTTTGGTCGTCAAGGGGATGGCGGGCGAGGAGACAACGCGCCTGGATCTTAAGGAGGCGACAGGCAGCGCTCCCGCCGGCAGCGGTTCACGCAGTCTGACCCTGACCGGCAGCTATAACGACAATCCCTTTCGGGTCGAGGGCACCTTCGGCAGTCTGCGCGACATCCTTTCCGGTGAGGCGAGCCCGATCGATCTCGCCATCGACGCGGGAGGGGCCAGGGCAACGGTAGAGGGCAGCGCCGGCGATCTGACAGGATCTGCAGCCGCCGAACTCGCGGTTACCGCCGAAGGCGACAGCCTTGCCGGTTTCTCGGGCTTCGTGGGCAACACGCTGCCGGACCTGGGGCCCTATAAGCTTTCAAGCGACATCAGTATTGCCGGACAAAGTATTGATTTTTCAGGATTGGCGATGCAACTTGGGGGCAGTGATCTGGCTGGGGCAGGCAGCCTGGACCTTGCCGGAGAGCGGCCCAAGGTGACGGCGAAGCTTGCTTCCAGGACCCTGGACCTGTCGGATTTCTCGTCATCCGGGCCGGGAGATTCAGAGGGCCCTTCAGCCCCGGCAGACAGCGCGGCGGATCAGGCGGCGGGGCCGGGCGGCCGCATCTTTTCCAGAGAGCCTCTGCCCCTTGAGGCCCTGGCGGCATTTGATGGCGCGTTGACCCTGGGCGCTGCAGAGCTGCGCGTGACGCCGCGGCTTTTCCTGAATGACGTCGAACTGACCGCCCAGCTTACCAACGGCAACCTAAAGGTCGACCCGATGCAGGGGCGGCTGGCGGGTGGGTTGTTGAGCGGCTCTGCAGGTCTTGACGCCGGCGCGGCGCCTGCCGCGCTGGATATCGACCTCAAGGGTGAGGGCATGGACTTCGGCAGCCTGTTGCAGGCGGCGGAGGTCAGTGACCAGGTCGGCGGCGAGTTGGCGTTGGATGTCGTCCTTAGCGGGCGGGGGCAGTCCGCCCACGCCTTGGCCGCCGGGCTGGACGGTCACGTTCAGGCGGTCTCAGAGGACGGCACCATCGACAATGCGCTGCTTGGATTCTTCAGCGCCGGGCTCAGCGACATCACCGGTCCGCTCTTCGGCACCTCGGATCGTGCCAATCTGAACTGCATCGTCGGCCGCTTCGACATTGCGGGCGGGCAGGCCGAGAGCCGCGCACTGGTTTTGGACACCGGGACCTTCGCCATTGCCGGTCAGGGCGGTATTGATCTTGAGGCCGAGCGCGTCAGTCTTTCGTTCGACACGGAAACCAGCGAGCCGAGCCTTGCCAGCCTGGCGGTGCCCTTTAAGGTCTTTGGTCCGATGGAGGATCCGAGCATCGTGCCCGATCCCATCGGGGCCGCTGCCAATGTGGTCGGCACTGTTGGCACCGTTGCTGAAACTGGTGGCAACATCGTCGGTGGGGTTGTCGACACCCTCGGCGGTCTGGTCGGCACCGGGCCGATAATCGGCAGGATCGGCAGTGACGAGACTCTCTGCGGCGAAGCCCTGGCCGCGGTCGGCCTGGCCGAGACAACGCCGCCTTCCTCTGACTCCGAGGTCAAGCCGGCCGATGGCGGACCGAAGCCGGGCTCGAAAGGTCTGGTCGAGGATGCCGGCGATGCCGCCAAGGAACTCGGGCGCGACTTGAAAGAGGGCATTAAGGGCTTGTTCGGGAACTGATTTACCGGCTTTTCTCATGCAAAAGATGAAGCGTTTCTACAAGGCCGCAACAGCGGGCTTAACCGACGGCGGCTATGGCGTCCTGCTGGACGGCCGTCCCATCAAAACCCCGGCCAAGGCCGCTCTTGCCGTTGCCTCCCAGGCGCTGGCCGAGGCCATCGCCGAAGAGTGGCAGGGCCAGGGCGATGAGATCGACACGGCCCGCATGTCGATCAACAACCTGACCTGCACGGCTATCGATATCGTCGGTCCGCAGCGTCAACGGATCGTCGACGACTTGATCGACTATGGCGGCCACGATCTGATCTGCTATTGGAGTGACGAGACGGGCGATCTGCTGAACCGTCAACAACAGCTATGGCAACCGTTGCTGGACTGGTCGGCGCAAAGCCTTGCCGCACCGCTGTCGAAGACCTGCGGTGTGATCTCCCAAGATCAGCCGCCGGCGAGCCTCGCTGCCTTGCGGGACGCGGTTGAAGTCCATGACACGCTGGCGCTGACGGGGCTGACCACGGCTGCGCAGGCGGCCGGTTCGCTGATCATCGGCCTTGCCTTGTCCCATGGCCGGCTGGACGCCGAAGAGGCCCATAGGCTCTCACAGCTTGACGAACTCTATCAGGCGGAACGTTGGGGAGAAGATGCTGAAGCCGCTGCCCGGCGCGAGCACTTGCGGCAGGAAATGCTCTCCGCCGCCCGTTTCCTCGAACTGGTTCGCCAGGGCGGCGCGGCGTAAGGTCTTAGACGCTGCGTGTTGCCGGCGGTTCCTGGGCGCCCTGCTGCATGACATCCGCCAGAATGCCATAGGTCTTGGCCCAGGCCGCTTCGACGGCCGGGGTGTACGTGTCCTGCAGTCCCTGCTGGAGGGTCCACAACAGAGCGTTGGCGACGCTCTCATAATGGTTGGGCTGGATGCCGTAGGCGTGATGACGCTGACCCATGACCTTTACCGCCGGCACCAGTTTATCGAGTTTTTCCAGGCTGGCGACCGCGGTCTTCAGCACCGCCATGAGCTTGCGGCCCTGTTCGGTCATGTCGCCCTTGAAGAGCGGTTTGGTGCTGGGGTCGATCTCGAAGAGCCTGCCGTAAAACAGGGCCGCGGCATCGTCGGCAATCGGCTCCACCGCGGCAAAGGTATCCTGCACCAGTCTGATTTCTGAGGGGCTGAGCGGGCCGTCGGCGGCGGATGCGCTCGGCGTCGGCGCTGCCGCCGGTTCAGGTCGCTCGGAGGCGGATGCCGGCGGCGCTGGTTCCGGCTTCTGTTCTGATGCTGCGGCCTTCGGTGCCGCGGCTTTCGGCTCGGCAGCGCCTTGTCCCGCCTTGGCCTGCTTGCGCTCCGATTCCGTGTTCAGGCTGGAAAGCTGGTCGATCCTTTGGGTCAGACTCTCGACGATCTCGCCGATCTGGTTGGTCGCCTTGCTGGTCTGCCCGGCGAGCTGCTTCACCTCGCCCGCGACGACGGCAAAGCCCTTGCCGGCCTCGCCGGCGCGTGCCGCCTCAATGGTGGCGTTCAGCGCCAGCAGATTGGTTTGCTTGGCAATCGCCTCGATCTGGCCGGCCATATTGGCGACATTCCCGACTTCATCGCGCAGCGCCTCGATCTGCTCGGCAATGCCGCCGGCGGAGGCCTTGTCGGCAGATTCGGGTTTTTGACTGATGGCGGCGGCGGTGCTGGCGTCTTTGGCTGGCATGTACTGTCCTGCGGGCACTGTTGAGGTTCTGGGTAGGCTGTCCTAGAGCCTTGTATCCGGCCGCCGTTAATAATCGACTAATTATAATCATAATGCTCATTTTCGAGCTTTTGCCGGGTCGAATGCCGGGAAAGCCGGCCGGGTGGTGCTTGCCCCGGTCCCGTGCTATCAGCTTTTGCGAATTCTTCCACTTGTGGATCGATCAGCGACGATGGCGGCCCGGGATCGGGCGAGGGGACGGCAAAGGCGATGCAGGAAATCCTTCAGCAGCTTCAGGTCAAGCGCGACGAGGCGGCCGTGGGCGGCGGCCAGCGGCGTATCGACGCCCAACATGCCAAGGGCAAGCTCACGGCGCGGGAGCGGCTGAAGATCCTGCTCGATGAGGGCTCCTTCGAAGAATGGGATATGTTCGTCGAGCACCGCTGCAAGGACTTCGGCATGGAAAGCCAGACCGTCGCCGGGGACGGCGTGGTTACCGGTCACGGCACAATCAACGGCCGTCTGGTCTTTGTTTTCAGCCAGGACTTCACGGTCTTCGGCGGCTCCCTGTCGGAGGCCCATGCCGAGAAGATCTGCAAGGTAATGGATAAAGCGCTGCAGGTCGGGGCGCCGGTGATCGGGATCAATGATTCCGGGGGCGCCCGCATCCAGGAGGGGGTTGCCTCTCTCGCCGGCTATGCCGAGGTCTTCCAGCGCAACGTCCTGGCCTCCGGCGTGGTGCCGCAGATTTCGATGATCATGGGCCCCTGTGCAGGTGGCGCGGTTTACTCGCCGGCGATGACCGACTTCATCTTCATGGTGAAGGACAGTTCTTACATGTTCGTCACCGGCCCCGATGTGGTGAAGACGGTGACTCATGAAGAGGTTTCCGCCGAGGCGCTGGGCGGTGCGACCACCCATACCACCAAGTCGGGTGTTGCCGATCTGGCCTTTGAAAACGATGTCGAGGCCTTGCTGGAGCTGCGGCGCTTTGCCGACTTCCTGCCCGCCTCCAACCGGGAGGCCCCGCCCTGGCGCCCCAGCGACGATCCCGCGGATCGCGAGGAAGCCTCGCTCGACAGCCTTGTGCCCGCCGATCCCAGCAAACCCTACGACATGAAAGAGCTGATCGAGAAAGTCGTCGACGAGGGCGAGTTCTTCGAACTGCAACCGACCTATGCGGGCAATATCCTCACCGGCTTTGGGCGGATGGAGGGCCAGACCGTGGGTTTCGTCGCCAATCAGCCGATGGTGCTGGCCGGCTGCCTGGACATTGCTTCGTCGATCAAGGCGGCGCGTTTCGTGCGCTTCTGCGATTGCTTTAACATTCCCATCGTCACTTTCGTCGACGTGCCGGGGTTCCTGCCCGGCACCTCCCAGGAATTCGGCGGCATCATCAAGCACGGCGCCAAGCTGCTGTTCGCCTATGCCGAGGCGACCGTGCCCAAGGTCACGGTGATCACCCGCAAGGCCTATGGCGGCGCCTACGACGTTATGGCCTCCAAGCACCTGCGTGGCGATGTGAACTACGCCTGGCCGACGGCTGAGATTGCTGTGATGGGCCCCAAGGGGGCCGTGGAGATCATCTTCCGCGGCGACATCGGCGATGAAGAGAAGATTGCCGCGCGGACCGAGGAATACCGTCAGAAGTTCGCCAACCCCTTTGTCGCTGCATCGCGCGGTTTCATCGACGATGTCATCATGCCGCACGGCACCCGTCGGCGGCTCTGCCGGGCGCTTGCCATGCTGCGCGACAAGCAGTTGGAAAACCCCTGGAAGAAGCACGACAACCTGCCGCTTTAGGTTTGGTTCCGGCGGTGCCCGCCCGCAGCGCACCCGGCTGCGTTGGATGAAGTCGCCGCGACTTCAGAGGAGAGACGCTTCGTGAAGCTCTATGCAGATTCGTCTTCAGGAAATTGCTATAAGGTACAGTTGTTATTGAATTTTCTGGGTCAGCCCTATGATCTGGAGGAAATCAACGTCCTCTCGGGGGACACGCGTCAGCCTGCGTTTTTGGCCAAGAATCCCAACGGCCGCATTCCTCTGCTGGAACTGGACGACGGGACCCACTTGCCGGAATCCAATGCCATTCTCTTTTACCTCGCCGAAGGTACATCTTTCCTGCCGACGGACCGCCTCCAGCGGGCGCGGGTGCTGCAGTGGATGTTCTTTGAACAATACAGCCACGAGCCTTACATCGCCGTGCTGCGGTTCTGGAAGCAATACGCGGGCAAGACACAAGCCGATGAGCCGGGCTGGGCCGAGCGCGAAGCCAAGGGCTATGCCGCGCTGGATGTGATGGACCGGGAACTGGCGAAGGGCCCCTGGTTTGTCGGAGAGACGCCCAGCATCGCCGACATCGCGCTCTACGCCTATACCCACGTCGCCGATCACGGCGGTTTCGATCTGTCTTCCTACGGGTCGATCAACGGCTGGCTGGAACGGATGGCGGGCCTGCCGGGCTACATTCCCATCGCACCGCCGCCTGAGCGCCGCTAAGGGGGCCCCGAGTGCGGCCAGGGGGCCAGAGCAGGGGAAGCGGATTGCCAAGCAAGCGGCAAAGCAAGTACACAAGCAGAGGTTCATAAAACAGCAAAACAACAAGGTGTCGTCTGGGTGGATTTCGGGCCGGGGGTAGGACCGAACCTTAGGAAACCGACGTGATAGGGGCGGATGTTCAAGAAAATCCTCATTGCCAACCGCGGCGAGATTGCCTGCCGCATCATCAAGACCTGCAAGCGGATGGGCATCCGGACGGTCGCTGTCTATTCCGCCGCGGATGCCGATGCCCTGCATGTTCGCCAGGCGGATGAGGCCGTGGCCATCGGTCCGGCGGCTGCGGCCGAAAGCTATCTGGTGATGGAGAAGATCATCGCCGCGGCGAAGCAGACCGGGGCCGAGGCGGTACATCCCGGTTTCGGCTTCCTGTCGGAGAACGCCGCTTTCGTCGAGGCGCTGGAGGCCGCCGGGCTGGTCTTCATCGGCCCGCCGGTGAAAGCCATCGGCGCCATGGGCGATAAGATCACCTCCAAGAAGCTGGCGGCGGCGGCCAAGGTCAGCACCGTGCCCGGCCATCCCGATGCCATCGAGGACGAGGAAGAGGCGGTAAGGGTCGCCGGAGACATCGGCTATCCCGTGATGATCAAGGCTTCCGCCGGCGGCGGCGGCAAAGGCATGCGGGTTGCGGCCAACGAAGCCGAGGCCCGTGAAGGCCTGCGGTCGGCCCGCAACGAGGCCCGCGCCAGCTTCGGCGACGAGCGGGTCTTCATTGAGAAGTTCATCGAACAGCCGCGCCATATCGAGATCCAGGTCCTGGCCGACGCCCACGGCAAGACCCTGCATCTGGGCGAGCGTGAATGCTCGATCCAGCGCCGCCACCAGAAGGTCGTAGAGGAGGCGCCATCGCCCTTCCTCGATGCCGAGACCCGGGCTGCGATGGGGGCCGAGGCGGTGGCCCTGGCGGCGGCGGTGGATTACCGCTCGGCGGGGACGGTGGAGTTCATTGTTGACAAGAACAAGAACTTCTATTTTCTTGAAATGAATACGAGAATTCAGGTCGAGCATCCGGTGACGGAACTGATCACCGGTCTCGATCTTGTGGAGTGGATGATCCGCATCGCGGCTGGCGAGCCGCTGTCTTTTGGTCAGGATGACGTAACCCTGGACGGCTGGGCGGTGGAGACCCGGGTCTATGCCGAGGACCCCCTGCGCGACTTCATGCCCTCCATCGGCCGTCTGGTGCGTTACCGGGAACCTCCGGCGCCGGAAGAGCCCGGCATCACCGTGCGGGTCGACACCGGCGTGACCGAGGGGTCGGAAATCTCGATGTTCTACGATCCTATGATTGCCAAGCTGGTCACCCACGGGCCCGACCGCGCCGCTGCCATCGCCGCGATGCAGGTGGCTCTGGATGCCTATCTGGTGCGCGGTATCAGCCACAACGTCGCTTTTCTGGCCTCGGTGATGGCCAACCCGCGGTTCCGCGACGGCGATATCTCGACGAACTTCATCGCCGAGGAATTTCCCGACGGTTTCCAGGGTGCCGTGGCCGCGCCGGAAACCCGGGATGCACTGATCGGCGTCGCCGCTGTTCTGCGGCACCGCAGAGCGGGGCAGGAGGCAGCCATCTCCGGCCAGATGGATGGCGTGCCCGACTTCGATCCCTCCAAGCCGGCAGACTGGGTGGTCATGCTCGGTGCGGAGCCGCACCCGCGCCGGGTGGTTCCGGTCGACGGCGCCTACCGTGTCACCAACGGCGAGGCCGCCCTGCTGATCGAGACCGATGCCCGGCCGGGTGATCTGGTCGTTCCCTGCTTTATCGACGGACGGGCGGTAACGGTTCAGACCGAGCGGCGCGGACCGGCCCTTCGGCTCGGTCATGCCGGAACCTCTCTTGAGGTTCTGGTGATGACCCCTCAGGTGGCGGCGCTCGCAGAGCAGATGCCGGTTAAGGAGCCGCCCGATCTCTCGCGTTTCCTGCTCTCGCCCATGCCGGGTCTGCTGATGTCCCTGGCCGTGGAGGAAGGGCAGGCGGTGAAGGCCGGACAGGAACTGGCGGTGGTCGAGGCCATGAAGATGGAAAACATCTTGCGGGCCGCCCGCGACGGCAAGGTCGCCAAGGTCCACGCCGGTCCCGGGGAAAGCCTGGCCGTCGATCAGGCGATCCTCGAATTCGACTAGTCCGGATTAAACCTCCAGACCATGGACCAGCTTGAGCGCCCGACGGAACTGACCTGGGACGAAAGGCGGTCCTGGTTCGAAGATCTGGAAGCCGGCCATGCGGTGGCAGGCGCCCCGGCGCCGAGCGAGCAGGCCTGCGCCCTGATGATCGATCTTCAGGCGGTGTTCTGCAGCGGCGCCTGGGCCGCCGCCGTGATCCTGGCCTATGCGATTGCCGAGGCCCAGGGCAGCCGGCGCGGGGCCTGTCCCGCCGGCGTCGCCGAACAGGACTGGAAGTGGCTGCGCGGCTTGCGGAACCGGCTGGTCCATGAAAATCCGGGCAAGGCAGCCTTTACCGTCGAAGACCAGTGGATGCGCCGGGCGCTCTGGGAGGAGCGGGCCCGCCGGTCCATCGTGACAGCCTTTGCCGCACTTTATCCGGAGCCAACCGGAAGCGGGGGTGAGGCGAAGGAGGGGCTGTGACCAAGGCGCTGCATGTCGTGATCTCCGGCCGCGTCCAGGGCGTTTGGTTTCGCGGCTGGACGCGCCAAACGGCGGCGTCCTTCGGCCTGGACGGCTGGGTGCGCAATCGGCGCGACGGTTGTGTCGAGGCGGTCTTTTCCGGCGATGCGGAAAAGGTGGATGCCATGCTTCAGGCCTGTTCCCAGGGACCGCAAATGGCCCGCGTGACCGCAGTGGAAAGTTGCGTGTATGATGGTCAGGTTGACCCTGGGTTTGTTGTAAAGACAACAACTTGAGAGGCATTTCTTAAAGTGTACCTGAGGATGCGGAGAGGGATGAAGGGACAAGGCCGGCTGCTGATTGCCGCCTTGCTGCTGTCCCTGCTGCTCCCCGCCGGCTCGGCCCTTGCCGATGCCGAGGGCGATCCGGACGCACTGATCGAAACGGCCTTGAAGCCCTGGGCCGGCGATCTCGCCGGTATCAAGAAGCGCGGCTTCCTGCGCATGGCGATCCCGCACAATCCGCTTTTCCTTGCCTATGACGGCGAAGCGCGGATCGGCGTGGCTGCGGAGATCGAGCGGGAGCTCGAGGCCTATCTGCGCAAAAAGCTGAAGCAGCGCATCGACGTGATCCTGATGCCCCTGGCGCGCGACCGCCTGTTGCCGGCGGTGGTCGAGGGGCAGGCCGATATCGCCGCCGCCAACCTGACGATCACGCCGGAACGCGCCGACAGCGTCGCTTTCTCAAAGCCGACACGCAAAGGCGTCGCCGAAATCATCGTTTCCGGCCCGGCAGCGGGTGATATCGCCAGCTTTGATGATCTGGCCGAAGTCGGCCTGCATCTGCGCCGCTCCAGCAGCTACTACGGTCATGTGCAGGCCCTGAACGCGGCGCGCGAAGCAGAGGGCAAACGGGCGATACCGCTCGTCGAGGTCGATGAGGTGCTGGAAGATTACGACCTGCTGGAGATGGTGCAGGCCGGCATCATCGAAGCGATCCCGGTCGACGACCATAAGGCGGCCCTCTGGGCGCAGGTTTTCGACAGAACCGTGTTGCATGACGGCTTGGTACTGGCCGAGGGCAGGCAGATCGCCTGGGCTTTGCGCAAGGAATCGCCGGAGCTGATGACGCTGATCAACGGCTTCGTCGCCACCATTCGCAAGGGCTCACTGTTGGGCAATATCCTGGACAAACGCTATCTGCAGTCATCCGACTGGGTCGAGCGGGTCGACTCCCGTGAGGCCCGGGCACGGGCCCTGGAGGTGGCGTCGCTGATCCGCGACTACGCCGGGCAGTATGACTTCGATTGGATCATGATCCTCGCCCAGGGATTTCAGGAGTCCGGCCTCGATCAATCGAAGCGCAGCCCGGCCGGGGCTATCGGCATCATGCAACTGCTGCCGACGACGGCCCGGGATCCGAATGTCGCGATCCCCGACATCACCAAGGCGGAGAACAATGTCCACGCAGGCGTTAAGTACCTGCGTTTTCTGAGGGACCGTTACTTCTCGGGCGAGGAGATCGCCCCGCTGGACCGGGTGCTGTTTTCCTTTGCCGCCTATAACGCGGGGCCGGGCAACCTCGCCCGGGCCCGCAAGAGGGCCGCCAAGATGGGGCTGAACCCCGATGTCTGGTTCGGCAATGTGGAGATCGCCGCGGGCAAGGCGATCAGCCGCGAACCCGTCATCTACGTCCGCAACATCTTCAAATACTCGGTGGCCTACGCCCTGAGCACCGAGATCGCGGAATCACGCCGGGCCATCTTCAGCAGTCAATAGGTCCCGCAACAGGTACCGGGCGCCGCTGCCTTCATCTATCATTTCCATAATTCTAGAAATATCGTTGACTCCTCGGGTTGGATCGCTTAGCCTTTCGGCATGGAATTGAATCAGGCTGCCCGTTGTCTTGAGAAGCTCGGTAATCCGATCCGGCTGGAGGTCTTCCGCCTTCTGGTTCGGGCCGGGCCCGAAGGGCTCCCCGTCGGCGAAATCCAGGAGCATCTGGAGGTACCGGCCTCGACCCTCTCGCACCATGTCGCCCATCTGGTGAATGCCGGGCTGGTGACCCAGGAGCGTCAGGGACGGCAACTGATTTGCCGGCCGGATTTCTCGTTGATGGACGGTCTGATTGATTTCCTGACCGCCGAATGCTGCATGCTGGTGGACAAACCGGCAGAGAAAGAGGGGCGGCGCGAGGCCGGCTGAGCCGGAGAGCTGGCACCCTTTTTTTTTGCTCAAATAGTTCGATGATCCCGGAAGGGTCGAAGGTAATTCTTGAAAGGACAGATCCCATGGCAAGCCTGGTTTCCGCGATGTCCGGTGCGGTTTTTGGTCAGGACGGCCTGATCCGCCGTGTTGATCGGGTCTGGCTGGCGTTGATACTGCTCTTCGCCGCTCTGGCGCTGGCTGTGCCCGCCCAGGCACTGGACAGCCTGGCGTTCATGGTTGATGCCTTTCTCTGGCTGTTGCCTTTCCTTCTGTTGTCTGTGGCTCTGGCTGCTTGGCTGAAGGCGGCGGGGGCAGACAGCCTGATCGCCGGCGTCGCCAGTCGTGCCGCGCCGACGGCAATCGTCATTGCTTCCCTGGCCGGCGCCATCTCGCCGTTCTGTTCCTGCGGGGTGGTTCCCTTGATGGCGGCGCTGCTGCTCGCTCGTGTTCCCTTGGCGCCGGTCCTCGCTTTCTGCGTTGCCTCGCCGTTGATGGATCCCGAGCAGTTCATTCTGATGGCGGCGACCCTGGGCCTGCCCTTTACCCTGGCGAAGACGGCGGCGGCGATGGGGCTGGGCCTTGCCGCAGGCTTCACAACGCTTGCGCTGCAGCGCGCCGGTTTTTTTGCCGAGCCTTTGAAGGCGGCGATCGGCTGCGGCGGTTGCGGCAGCCCCAGCCTGCCGGAGGGCAGCCTGCGCTGGGCCTTCTGGGATGAGGCGCCGCGCCGCCAGGCCTTTGTCGCCGAGGCGCGTTCGACGGCGCTGTTCCTCAGCAAGTGGCTGCTGTTGGCTTTCGCCCTGGAGAGCCTGATGGTGGCCTGGGTCCCTGCCAGCCTTGTCGCCAGCACCCTGGGTGGCGACGGCTGGCAGGCGATCCCCCTGGCTGTGGTGGTCGGCGTGCCGGCTTATCTGAACGGCTTTGCGGCGATCCCGCTGATCGGTGAGTTGATGGCGATGGGCATGGCGCCGGGCGCCGCGCTCACGTTTCTCATTGCCGGCGGCGTGACCAGTCTGCCGGCGGCCATGGCGGTCTTCGCGGTGGTGCGCCGTGCCGTCTTTTTCTGGTATCTCGCCGTGGCGCTGCTGGGATCGCTGGTTGTCGGTGTCGCCGTTCAGACGGCTTTGTCGGTGACCGGCTTGACGTTCTGAAGCGGCCTACCGGGCTGATCCGGCAGACTGGGTTGAGCGGGGCCGAAGAGTTCCTCGACGTTGCCGAGCAGGGCGGCGTCGAGGTCGGCCATACCGACCGGCAGGCCGAGGTCGACCAGCGAGGTGACGCCATGTTCGGCGATGCCGCAGGGCACGATGCCGCTGAAGTGGTCCAGGTTCGGCTCCACGTTGATGGCGAGGCCGTGGTAGGTGACCCAGCGGCGGATGCGCACGCCGATGGCGGCGATCTTGTCTTCGCGCGGCCCTAACGGCCCGCTGCCGCGTGCGACCCAGATGCCGACGCGGCCGTCGCGCCGCTCCCCGGTCACCGAAAAGCGGGCCAGGCTGCGGATGATCCATTCTTCCAGATCATGGACGAAACGGCGCAGGTCGGGCCCGCGGCGTTTCAGGTCCAGCATCACGTAGACGACGCGCTGGCCGGGCCCGTGGTAAGTGAATTCGCCGCCGCGCCCTGTCTCGAACACCGGAAAGCGGTCGGGCTCCAGCAGGTCTTCGCGTCGCGACGAGGTTCCGGCTGTGTAGAGCGGCGGATGCTCGACCAGCCAGATCAGTTCTGCCGCGCCCGCATCGCGGATCGCCGCGACGCGCCGCTCCATAAACGCCACGGCGTCGGGATAGGCGGTCAGGCCCGGCTCCACCTGCCACTCGAGGGGAGGCTGCACCGGGGCTGCTGGCGGGATCGTCGCTTGCGCATCCATGATTGCAGAAGATAGTCGCTAGCGCCGGAAATACCATCAGTTTCCGCGTCTCCGCAGCGCCCGCTCGGCTGCCCCAAGACACTTGCGCTCGGGCGCGGCGGCGGTCATCTTCTGAGCGTTGCCGGGGGCCGCGCTGCGCGGCTGCCGGGCTTAGGATGGACAAGCAAGAAAAACGATATGGGGGACGGTATGGCAAAGGATCTTCGCGAGGCGGCCTTGGCCTATCACCGTCACCCGAAGCCCGGCAAGCTGGAGATCTCAGCCACCAAACCCCTCAGCACCCAGCGCGATCTTGCTTTGGCTTATTCGCCCGGGGTCGCTGCCGCCTGCGAAGCCATCGCGGAAGACCCGGCCGAAGCCTCGTCGCTGACGGCCCGCGGCAACCTGGTGGGTGTGGTCACCAACGGCACCGCGGTTCTGGGCCTGGGCGCCATCGGGCCGCTTGCCTCCAAGCCGGTGATGGAGGGCAAGGCGGTCCTCTTCAAGAAGTTCGCCGGTATTGATGTTTTCGATATCGAACTGGACGCCCTGGACCCGGATCGTTTCATCGATGTGGTTGCGGCGCTGGAGCCGACCTTCGGCGGCATCAATCTGGAGGACATCAAGGCGCCGGAGTGCTTCGTGATCGAGGCCGCGCTGCGCGAGCGCATGAACATTCCGGTGTTTCACGACGATCAGCACGGTACGGCGATCATCGTTGCCGCGGCGATCTACAACGGCCTGCGTCTGGTCGGCAAGGATATCGGCGAGGTTAAGCTGGTAACTTCGGGCGCCGGCGCCGCGGCTTTGGCTTGCCTCAACCAGTTGGTCTCTCTCGGCGTGAAGCGCGAGAACATCTGGGTCACCGACATCGTCGGCGTGGTTTATGAGGGGCGTGAAGAGCAGATGGATCAGTGGAAGTCCATCTATGCCCAGCCCACCGATGCCCGCAGCCTTGGTGACGTGATCGCCGGCGCCGATGTGTTCATGGGGCTTTCCGCGCCCGGCGTTCTGAAGCCGGAAATGGTGAAGCAGATGGCCGACAAGCCGATCATCATGGCGCTGGCCAATCCGACCCCGGAGATCATGCCGGAGGAAGCGCGGGAGGCGAGGCCCGATGCGATCATCGCCACCGGCCGTTCCGACTTTCCAAATCAGGTGAACAACGTTCTCTGCTTTCCCTATATCTTTCGCGGCGCTCTCGACGTCGGCGCGACGACCATCAATGAGGAGATGAAGCTGGCCTGTGTCAAGGCCATCGCCGATCTCGCCATGAAGGAGCAGAGTGATGTGGTCGCCAAGGCCATGGGCGGGGAAGAACGCAGTTTCGGGCCCGATTACCTGATCCCCAGCCCCTTCGATCCGCGGCTGATCCTTGAGATCGCCCCGGCGGTGGCGCGCGCGGCCATGGACAGCGGTGTGGCGATGCGGCCGATTGAGGACTTCGAGGCCTACTGTCAGAACCTGCAGCGTTTCGTCTTCCGCTCCGGCCTGATTATGAAGCCGATCTTCCAGCGCGCGAAGGAGAACCCCAAGCGGGTGATCTATGCCGAGGGCGAGGACGAGCGGGTGCTGCGCGCAGTACAGGTCGTCATCGATGAAGGGCTGGCTCAGCCGATCCTGGTCGGGCGGCCCGAAGTGGTCGAAGTGCGCGCCAAGCGCCTCGGCCTGCGCATCCGTCCGGGCGAGGATGTGCCGCTGATCAATCCGCAGGACGATCCACGCTTCCGCACCTACTGGCAGACCTATCACGCCTTGATGGAGCGCAAGGGCGTGTCGCCGGAGGCGGCAAGGGAGATCGTGCGAACCCGCTCCACGGTCATCGCCGCTTTGGCGGTGAAGCTGGGCGATGCGGATGCCATGATCTGCGGAACCACCGGACGCTACAAACGACACCTCGATCATGTCGGCGGTGTACTCGGCCGCTCCGAAGAGGTTCACGATTTCTCCGCCATCAGCCTGGTCATTCTGCCGAGCGGGTCCTTCTTCATCGTCGACACCTATGTGACGCCCGATCCGACCGCCGAGGAACTGGCGGAGATGACCGTTCTGGCGTCTCATCATGTCCGCCGTTTCGGCCTGCAGCCGAAGGTGGCGCTGCTCTCGCACTCCAACTTCGGCTCCGCCGATACGGCCTCGGCAAAGAAGATGCGGGAAGCGCTTGCGATCCTGCATCGCAAGTACCCCGATCTTGAAGTCGAGGGCGAAATGCACGCGGATTCGGCTTTGTCGGAGGCCATCCGCGAGCGCGTGTTCCCCAACTCCAAAATGGCCGGCACCGCCAACCTGCTGGTCATGCCGACGCTGGATGCCGCGAACATCGCCTTTAATATGGTGAAGGCCTTGGGCGAAGGCCTCTCGGTCGGACCCATTCTCATCGGCACCGCTGCGCCGGCCCATGTGCTCACCCCCTCGGTCACCGCTCGTGGTATTGTGAACATGAGCGCGATTGCAGTTGCCGACGCACAGGATCGTTCGACACAAGAATAGGGCCGCCCATGGCAGAGACGCCGCCCGAACGCGACGACAGCGACCCCTGGCTGCCGGAAGTGCAGCCCGACAGCTACGGCATTTCCGCAGAGCTTGTCCGTGCCGTTTCCGAGGCGCTCGAAGCCGAAGATGCTGCCGAGGTGCGGCGCATTGCCGTTGATCTGCACGAAGCCGATCTGGCCGACCTGCTTGAGAACCTGGACCGCGACGATCGCCCGCAGTTGATCAGGATTCTGCAGGATGATTTCGACCTGGAGGTCCTGACGCACCTCGATACCTCTTTGCGGGAAGAGCTCATCGAGACGATGGAGCCGCGCCAACTGGCGGACTCCCTGTCGGATCTGGACAGCGATGATGCCGTCGACATTGTCGAGGATCTCGACGAAGAGGCACGGCGTGAGGTTCTCGAAGCCTTGCCGCAGGCCGAACGCCTGGCGCTGGAGGAAAGCCTCAGCTTCCCCGAAGATTCCGCCGGCCGCATCATGCAGCGCGAGCTTCTGGCCGTGCCCTCCGCCTGGACGGTCGGACAGACCATCGACTACATGCGCTCCGCCAAGGATCTGCCGGACGACTTCTATGATCTCTATATCGTCGATCCGAAGCACCAGCCGATCGGTTTCGTCCCTCTCAGCCGCGCCATGCGGACAAAGCGCCCGGTTCCCCTGACCGAAATCATGACCGACGATATGAAGGTCGTGCCCATTGAGATGGATCAGGAAGAGGTCGCCTATCTGTTCCGCCAATACGGCCTGGTATCGGCGCCGGTCGTGGATGCCGCCGGACGCTTGGTCGGTGTGGTGACGGTCGATGACGTGGTCCACATCATCGATGAAGAGGCCGAGGAGGACCTGCTGAAGCTCGCCGGTGTGCAGGAGACCGATCTTTACAGTGCGGTGCTGGACACCACGCGGTCGCGTTTTTCTTGGCTGTTGATCAATCTTTTCACCGCTGTCGCCGCTTCCGTCGTGATCGCCGTTTTCGAGGACACGATCGATCGGATTGTCGCTTTGGCGGTGCTGATGCCCATCGTGGCTTCGATGGGCGGGAATGCCGGTACCCAGACCTTGACGGTGGCGGTCCGCGCCTTGGCGATGCGTGACCTGTCAGCCGGCAATGCCTGGCGCTTCGTGGGCAAGGAGGTGCTGGTCGGCCTGGCCAACGGCCTCATGTTCGCCATCCTGGCCGGTGCCCTGGCCTGGTTCTGGTTCGATGCACCGATGATCGGGGTGATCATCGGCGCGGCCATGGTGATCAACCTCGTGGTTGCGGCGCTCTCCGGCGCACTGGTGCCGCTCGGCCTGGAAAAGCTGGGCGTCGATCCGGCGGTCGCTTCCAGCGTCTTGCTCACCACGGTCACCGACGTGATCGGGTTTTTCGCCTTTCTCGGCCTGGCGACCCTGTTTCTCGCCTGAAACAGGAAAGGGATGGCCGCTTACGACGCAGCCGGCGCGATCAGTTGTCTCTGACCCGCTTAAATCTTCTGTTGGCGTAGGGGTCAGGGTTGACCGTCTCCAGGCTCTCTTTGAGTTCCTCGACATCAAGGGACTCGACATAGGCCTCGCGTTCCTCGCGCGCCGCCCTTTCGGCGGCCGTCTCACAGGCCGCGGTCAGACCCATCACCGCCAGGGCCAGGGAAATCCCAGTGATCTTCGCAAATCGCGTCATGTCTCTCGGTCCACACCATCCAGGGGGCCGGCTCTCCGGCAACTCCGTCCTCTCGGGGCCGTTCTCCCGGCGCCGCCAAGCTCGGGTTGGGAGCAATATCGCTCTTCAAGGGGGGGCTTCGCAAGTCGCCAGAGGCGGCTATGGTACGAGACACAGTAGGGCGGATCGCTGCCGTCCGCGATACGGGTATCATCCAGGGGGGCTTTCCGCAATGACCGGCCTAGCGCCATCAGACACAGACTTTGCCGAGCGGGTGCGCGGCAGTTTTGCCCGCCAGAGCATCATGGACCTGCTGGGCGCGCGGCTGACCAGGGTCGAGCCGGGGGAGGTGGAGATCGAGCTGCCGTTCCGCCCTGACCTCTGCCAGCAGCACGGCTTTTTTCACGCCGGGGTTACCAGCACCATCGCCGATTCCGCCGGCGGCTACGCCGGATTCAGCCTGTTTCCCGCCGACGCTTCGGTGCTGACGGTCGAGTTCAAGATGAACCTGCTGGCACCGGCCGATGGGGATCTGCTGCGCGCTACCGGCCGGGTCATCAAACCCGGCCGCACCCTGACCGTGACCGAGGCCGAGGTGGTTGTGGTCAAAGACGGCGGCGTCAAGACCTGCGCCCATATGTTGCAGACCCTGATGTGCCTGCAGGGCCGCAGCGACATGCCGCAGGCGGGCTAACCTGGCGGATCTGGCTGGCCATTGATCCTTTCGGGTCACGGTCCGGCGGCCTAAAGTAGTATTTGAACGGAAACCAGATCGGCGAACCCCAAGATGATTCCCAACCAGCTTCCCAGCCTCAACTTCGATCTCGGCGAAACGGCCGACATGCTGCGCGATACGGTGATGAGCTTCGCCTCGGAGGAAATCGCGCCACTGGCTGAGGAAATCGACCGCACCGATTCCTTTCCGCGCCAGCTCTGGCCCAAGATGGGTGCCCTTGGTCTGCACGGCATGACGGTGGAGGAGGAGTACGGCGGCGCCGGTATGGGATACCTGGAGCACTGCGTTGCCATGGAGGAGGTGAGCCGTGCGTCGGCTTCCGTCGGGCTCAGCTACGGCGCCCATTCCAACCTCTGCATCAATCAGATCCGCCGCAACGGAACCGATGACCAAAAGAGCCGCTACCTGCCCAAGCTGGTTTCCGGCGAGCACGTCGGCGCTCTGGCGATGAGCGAGCCCGGCGCCGGCTTCGACGTGGGCGGCATGCGCACCCGCGCCGACAAGAAAGGCGACCGCTATGTGCTGAACGGCAACAAGATGTGGATCACCAACTGCGACGAGGCCGATACCCTGGTGATCTACGCCAAGACGGACCCGGACGCAGGACCCAAGGGCATCACCGCCTTTCTGGTGGAGAAGGACTTCAAAGGATTCTCCATTGCCCAGAAACTCGACAAGCTGGGTATGCGCGGGTCGCCCACCGGTGAATTGGTCTTCGAGGATTGCGAGGTGCCGGAGGAGAACGTGCTGGGCGCGCTTGGCAAGGGCGTCAACGTCCTGATGAGCGGCCTGGACTACGAACGTGTCGTGCTGGCTGCCGGGCCGACCGGCATTATGCAGTCCTGCATGGATCTGGTGGTGCCCTACATCCACGAGCGCAAACAGTTCGGCCAGGCCATCGGCGAGTTCCAGCTGATGCAGGGTAAGATCGCCGACATGTACACCACGATGAATGCGGCCAAAGCCTACGTCTATGCGGTCGCCAAGGCCTGCGACCGCGGAGAGACGACCCGCAAGGATGCCGCCGGGGCGATACTCTATGCAGCGGAGAAAGCCACCTGGATGGCCTTGGAGACGATCCAGACCCTGGGCGGCAACGGTTACATCAATGAGTATCCGGCCGGAAGACTGCTGCGGGATGCCAAGCTCTATGAGATCGGGGCGGGCACCAGCGAAATTCGCCGTATGCTGATCGGCCGCGAGTTGTTCAACGAAACCAAGTAGTTGGCAACTAATATGCCTCTGATCGATTTCAAAGAACTACCAGATGTGCCCAGGGGTGAAGCGTTGGAGATGCTCACTCGAGGGATTGGCCAGCGTTTGGGACTGGCTCTCTCGTGGACCGGACGGGGGGCTGACCGTGGGCGCGATCTACTATTCTCTGAGATTCAAGAAGGCCCATTAAGTGCGAGGCCAATCAAGTGGTTGGTCAGTTGCAAACACTTTGCCAACTCTGACAGATCGGTTTCCGAAGCGGACGTTGGCTCAATATTAGATAAGGTCAATCAGCATGGTGTTGACGGATTTTTGTTAGTAACTACCACAACAGCGAGCACCGGCCTCAAGGAGTTGCTTGATAGCCTTGATCATCGGAATGGTGGTCCGATCCAAACAGCGGTATGGGACAGTCACGAGCTTGCTGGGTATCTGATTAGGGAGGAGTTCTCAGATCTCTTTCGACAGTATTTTCCTGAGTCGTTTAAGTCTATGAGGTCTACAAGTGAACCCGCGATGGTCCTTGAAACTTTAGGCCAACTAGTTCCTGCCGCGGCTTTCGCGCGAGCCAAAGAAGTGCTCGCTCCGTACATCAATCGGCTTGAGAGGCTCAGTGGAATTTCGATTTGGCCGTATGACTCAGGTGTTGCTTCGGAGGTGGATAAGGTCGTTCAGTGTTTGGTTGTGAAGGAAGATTTAGAAACTGCTGCACGTCTTATCAACGATGGCGTTTTGGAGTTTGATGCGTTCTTTGCCTTGGTACAGCGTCTAGTAGACACAGACCCCAACACGGCGCAGAGAATGCTTCATCATCTTGTAACGATGGAAGGTGATGAGACAATTGCATTCAATGCGTTCGAGCTCACTAAAGAATACTTTGAGTTTAGCAATCTACAGCAGGAACTTGATATGGCCATTCATTTGGACGGCCTGTCGCTTGAGATAACCTACTCTGCAGAGGTCGCAGTTTTTGTAGAGCAAGAACTAACGTCCAACGCATCTGGGTATGCTATGTGGGAACCACTCGATTGCCTGTCTAGCCACACTCTAATTGAAGAAGTCTATATCAATACAATGAGTCTCAATCCTAACAAGCAAATCGGGACCATAGACTTTGTTGGGACTATGACCGTGACTGTATTGCTTAGCTATGATGTCGCAGGCGACAGTTCCGATGTAGGGGTTAGCTTCCCAGGTGAATTCAATGGATATTTTGACGCAGATGGAATGCATATTGAGGATGCGTCAGTAGACACTGGCCACTATTACAACTGACCAATAGGCTCTCAGTGTAATGAGCGGCATTAGTTTTGTGACTTCTCCATCTTACACCACCCGCAGGTCTATCATTGTAATCAGGGTATGCCAAAACTTCGGGTGTTGTTTCATCCGGCCAAGTGATGTTCTCTAGGGCGTGAGGAGAAGGCGGTGGCCCTGGCGATGAAACCGGCCTGCGAGCGTTGTGAGAACGGACTCGCGATGGATGGGGAAGTCTATATCTGCAGCTACGAGTGCACTTTCTGCCCGACCTGCGCAAAAGCCTTGGCATCGCTTTGCCCGAACTGTGGCGGGGAATTGGTCGCAAGGCCGCGGCGCGATGCCGGACCGATGTTTGCGTAACGACGCAGATGCTGCGGATCCAATCCTTTTGAGTTCTTTTGGGAGAGCAGTTTGCCGACAGTATTGATTACCGGTGCCAATCGTGGTCTCGGCTTGGAGTTTGTGCGCAGTTTCGCGGCCGAGGGTTGGCGAGTCCACGCCTGCGCGCGCAACGTCGAGAAGGCCAAGAGCGTGAAGGCGCTGGAGGGCGATGTCGTCTGCCACAAGCTGGATGTCACCAATGGACTGAAAGTCGCCAGCCTGGCGCGCAGCCTTGCCGAAGAGCCCCTGGACCTGCTGATCAACAATGCCGGGATCTACGGTTCCCGCGCCGACTTCGGCGAAACCGATTTCGACGACTGGGCGACGACGTTGAGCGTCAACACCCTGGCGCCTCTGCGCATGGCAGAGCGTTTCGTCGGCATGCTCGAAAAGGGCGAGAGAAAGACCATCGTCAATATCTCGAGCCGTATGGGCTCCATCGCCTCAACGGGCACCGGCGGGTCCTATGCCTATCGCAGTTCCAAAGCGGCTTTGAACATGGTCACCAAGGGGCTCTCCGCCGACCTCGGCCCGAAAGGGTTCACGGTTGTCTCCTTTCACCCCGGATGGGTTCAGACCGACATGGGTGGAGAGGAAGCGGACATTCCCTCCGATGAATCCATCGTCGGCATGCGCAAGGTCATTGCCGGGCTGACCACCGAGGACAACGGCAAATTCTTCAACTACGATGGCAGCGAAATCGACTGGTGAGGCGAAGGCTGGGAAACAGGGCCGGGAAACAGGAGATGACGGCATTTCATCTGGCGCAGATCAACGTTGGCCGACTGATCGCGCCGATCGACGACCCCGCGATTGCCGGCTTTGTCGAGCGTCTGGAAGACATCAATGCTCTTGCCGAACGGAGTCGCGGTTTCGTCTGGCGGCTGCAGAGCGAAAGCGGCAATGCCACCGACATTCAGACGTCGCCGGATCCGCAATTCATCGTCAACATGTCGGTGTGGCGGGACTTAGAGTCACTCTTCGCCTATGTCTACAAATCCAGCCACACTCAGGTGATGGCGCAGCGGCGCCGGTGGTTCGAGAAGCCCGGCGGCGCCTTCATGGCGCTGTGGTGGCTGCCGGCCGGCACCATTCCCAGCATTGAGGACGGACTGCAGCGGGTCGCCTTGCTCGACCGCTGCGGGCCGACGCCAGAGGCTTTTGTCTTCAAGACGGCTTTTGACGCTGCGGGGCAGCCGATGGATCGTGCGGCGCTGGTGCGGACGGCCGAACCATGCTTCTGAACGAAGAGCAAAGCCTGATCCGCGATACAGCGCGCCAGTTCGCACACGAACAGTTGGCGCCGCAGGCGGCCGCCTGGGACCGCGAGGCCCACTTTCCCAAGGAGGCCGTTGCGGCCATGGGCGAGCTCGGCCTCATGGGCATGCTGGTGTCGCCGGAATGGGACGGCGCCGGGACGGACCATGTTTCCTACGCGCTGGCCCTGATGGAGGTCGCGTCGGGCGACGGTTCCTGCTCCACCATCATGTCGGTGCACAACTCCGTCGGCTGTATGCCGATTGCAAAGTTCGGCTCCGGCGAACAGAAGGAGCGGTTTCTCAAACCCATGGCGCGAGGCGAGAAGCTCGGCGCCTTCTGCCTGACGGAACCGCAGGCCGGCTCCGATGCCGCGGCGATCAAGACGCGGGCCGAGCGCGACGGCAACCATTATGTGTTGAACGGCGTGAAACAGTTCATCACCTCCGGTGAGACTGCCGATGTCGCCATTGTCTTTGCCGTCACCGATCCGGAAAAGGGCAAACGCGGTATCTCGGCCTTCATCGTGCCGACGCGAACTGACGGCTATCGTGTCGCCTCGGTCGAGAAGAAATTGGGCCAGAAGGCCTCCGACACCTGCCAGATCGTCTTCGAGGATTGCCGGCTCACGCCCGACCTGCTCTTGGGGGAAGAGGGCGACGGCTACAGGATTGCTTTGGCCAATCTCGAAGGCGGCCGCATCGGCATCGCCGCACAGTCGGTCGGCATGGCGCGGGCTGCATATGAGGCGGCGCTGGACTATGCCAAGGACCGTCAGACCTTCGGCAAGGCGCTTGTCGATCATCAGGCTGTCGCCTTTCGCCTGGCCGACATGGCGACGCAGATTCACGCCGCCGAACTCATGGTTCTGGAAGCGGCTGCCCTGCGCGATGCGGGACGGCCCTGCCTGAAAGAGGCGGCCATGGCCAAGCTTCAGGCCTCTGAGATGGCGGAGAAAGTCTGTTCCGATGCCATCCAGATTCACGGTGGCTACGGCTACCTCGCCGACTTTCCCGTCGAGCGCATCTACCGCGATGTGCGGGTCTGCCAGATCTACGAAGGCACCTCCGACATCCAGCGCCTCATAATCGCCCGACAGATCGCCGCCGGATAGTCCCGCACAGGGCGGCGACCAAAGGACCAAAAAGGTTATGCCAGAGCCCATCGAGTTCTATTTCGATTTCTCCAGTCCCTATGGCTATCTCGCCGCCGAGGAGATCAACACGATCGCCGAGCGCGGCGGGCGCGACGTCGTCTGGCGGCCGATGCTTCTGGGCGCCGTCTTCAAGGAAACCGGCGGCCAGCCTTTGCTCGGGATTCCGATGAAGGGCGATTACGCGCGACACGACCTTGAGCGCTCGGCCCGGTTGATCGGTGTGCCTTTTACACTGCCGGCCAGCTTTCCCTTCATGTCTGTGGCGGCGGCGCGCGCCTACTATTGGATGTATGACCAGGACCCCGAAAAGGCGGTGGCCCTGGCAAAGGCGCTCTACCGGGAGGCCTTCGGACAAGGGCGGGACATCGATTCGCCGGCGGCTGTCGTGAGCGTCTGTGCGGCTGAAGGCCTGGATCCCGAGGCGGTTAGCGCGGCCCTGAGCGACCCCGCGGTAAAGCAGCGCCTTCGCGAGGAAGTGGAGGCGGCGGTCGCCAAAGGGGTCTTCGGTTCACCCCTTATTCTCGTTGACGGAGAGGCGTTCTGGGGTCATGACCGTCTGAGTCAGGTGGCACTTTGGCTGCAGCGAGGCGGCTGGTAGACTGCCTTTGGTGATACGGCGTCTATTGTGCACCTGCGAAAAGGGGTCTACAGGGCCGGTTTGTTTTGCTAGACAGTGCAGACAGCCGCTCCTCTCGATGAGCTTGCCTGAACGGCTTGCCAGAAGGGTTTGATAGAAACTCATGAACGACGGGTCTTCGGACGGGTCCGACAACGACGGTCAGGTTCTGGCCGTTCTCTTCGCCGATATCGACGGCAGCACCAAGCTGTACGAGATTCACGGCGATGAGACTGCGCACCGTCTGACTGCCGAGTGTTTGACCGTGCTGGATGCCAAGGCGGATATGGCCGGCGGCCGAACCGTGAAGACCTCCGGCGACGGTGTCATGTGTGTCTTTGCAACCCCGGACGAAGCGTTTCGGGCGGCGACCCTGATGCGCGACGCCCACAAGCAGGGCCAAGTTTCGATCCATGCCGGTTTCCACTTCGGGCCGGTCATCGAGGATTCGGGCGACTTCTACGGCGACACGGTAAACGTGGCTGCCCGCGTGACCGATCTTGCCAAGGCCGGCGAGATCCTGGTTACCGAAGATACGGTGGTGCGCCTCTCACCGCCGTTCCGCAGTTCGACACGCTGGCTCGACAAAGCGGCGATGAAGGGCAAGAAGGAGCCGGTGGCGATCTACGAGGTGGTGACCGAAGATGAGAATGCGACCGTCATCCGCGGCCCGCTTCTGGCCGAGGCCGGCGACAAGCTGCGCCTGGACATCGCCTATCGCGGGCAGACCTTCAGTCTGGAAGAGCCGATGGCGGAGTTCGTGGTCGGCCGGCAGGAGAACTGCCATCTGATGGTCGATTCCTCCTATGCCTCGCGGCGTCACGCCACGATCCAGGCCATTCGCGGCAAGGTCTTCTTGAAAGACCACAGCACCAATGGAACCTATGTGCGCAGCGAGACCGGCGAGATCGCCTATGTGAAGCGTGAGATGGTGCAGTTGAGCGGAAGGGGCGGCATCTTTCTGGGCCGCGAGCCCGATCTCGCCGCCGAAGATGAGATTCGCTTCAGCCTGCCCTGAGACAGCGACATTACGGAACAGCGAAAAGAGATACCGGCAAAGGGCTGGGCTGGCGCAGGCACAACCGGTGCTGCTGCGCGGATTGCTTTACCGCACCCGGCACCTGTTCCATACTTTCCCGGGGAGAGTCAGGTCTTGGCGTGTTGAGACGCGCGCCGGACGATGCGGCGTCGGGTCAGGCAGCGAGGTCTGCGGAGAGCCCGACGCGCGAAAGCCGTCGGCCAAAAGCGGTGAGGGACTGAAGGGGTAATGTCGCAAAGCGGTGGAAACGGGGGAGCCACGAGCACGGTCAAGACAGGCTCGGCGGCCGCGACGCTTGGTCATCTGAGCGATGTCGGCCGCGTGCGGCGCCACAATGAAGACAACTACGCCCTTCGCGACGACCTGGGGCTCTGGGTCGTCGCCGACGGCATGGGCGGCGCCGCGGCCGGTGAGAAAGCCAGTGCAATCGTGGTGGACGTCCTGGCGCGGGAGATCGAGCGCGGCACCGCCCTGGAAGATGCCATTGCGGAAGCCAATCGGTCGATCCTGGATGCCGTCGTCGCCGGGGAGGGAAAGCAGGGCATGGGCTCGACCGTCGTTGCCGCGCGCTTTGCCGGTAGCGACTATCATATCGCCTGGGTCGGCGATGCCCGCGCCTATCTCTGGTCCGACGGCCTGCATCGGTTGTCTCACGATCACTCGCGGGTGCAGGAACTGGTCGATGCCGGACTCATCACAGAGGAAGAGGCGCGCCAGCACCCGCATCGCAGCGTGATCACCCGCGTGCTTGGCGGCCCCGACGGCACAGCCGCGGCGCCCGATCTGGTGAGCGGCTCGCTGAAGCCGGGCCAGGGCCTGTTGCTGTGCAGCGACGGCCTGACCTCTGAAGTCGCCGATGCGGAAATCGCGAAGGTTCTTTCGCGGGAGATGGATGGATCGGACAGCGGCTCCGGCTCCGGACAGCAGGCTGTCGATGAACTTGTCGCCAAGGCTTTGGACGAGGGCGGCAGCGACAACATTACCGTGGTTTTGGTCGGGGTGCCGAAGAATGCAGCAGCGTAACGAAGGGTTCCGGCTGTGTCTGCGGTTGTATTTATGGGGGTGAAGAGGTGACGGCATTGTGGAGCCGCAAAGGGGATTTGCGCCATGAGCGGTGATAC
Organism: Pelagibius sp.; assembly: GCA_028280305.1. Lineage (GTDB taxonomy): Bacteria > Pseudomonadota > Alphaproteobacteria > Kiloniellales > Kiloniellaceae > Pelagibius. Next base: position 50,357 of record JANQMC010000023.1, read on the forward strand.
GCCGGACCGCGGCAGGGAGGGCCCCCGCAGCGTCGGTTCCACGGGTGGCGGAGATTCCGGCCTCGCCGGAACTTTCGCGCCGGGCACCTTGATCAGTTTCACTTACAGGGTGGAGGCTTTGCTTGCCCGTGGCGGCATGGGTGAGGTCTACCGCACCACCCACACCGAGATCGGCACCCAGCACGCCATCAAGATCGTCCGGCCCGATCTGGCCAACGACGACAAGATCATGGAGTTGTTCCGGCGCGAAGCCTCGGTGCTGCGCACGGTGCGTGAAGATGCGATTGTCGGCTACGACGGCGTGTTGCGGGACGAAGAGGGCCGGGTCTATCTGGTCATGGAATTCGTCGATGGCCCGTCGCTGACCGAGTACCTGACGGGCGGTACCCTGACGCCGCAGGAGGTTCGCGATCTGCGTGATCGTCTGGCCCGTGGCCTTGCGGCGGCGCATGACAAGGGGGTGATTCACCGCGACATGTCGCCGGACAACATCATCCTCGGCGAAGGGAAGCTTTCTCAAGCCAAGATCATCGACTTCGGTATCGCCAAGCTGGCGGATTCCTCGGCCACGACGATCATCGGCGACGACTTCGCCGGCCGCTATGCCTATGCCTCGCCGGAGCAGATCGGCCTTTACGGCGGACAGGTGGATGCCCGCTCGGATATCTACAGTCTCGGCCTCGTGCTGGCGACGGCGGGCACCGGCAAGGCGCTCAACATGGGCGAGATCAGCGAATCGCTGGTCTCCGTCATTGAGGCCCGGAAGCGCATTCCCGACTTCAGCTCGGTTCCCGAATCCCTGCGCAACGAACTGGGAGCCATGCTGCAGCCCGATCCGGCTGACCGCCCTCAGAGCATGCGTGAGGTCATCGGCCTGGACAGCCGCCTGGACTCGGCGGGGCCGCAGGCGGCGCCGGAACAGAAGCAACAGGCCCCGGCAGCGCCGCTGTCGGCCGAGCCCGCCGCACGGCCCACCTCCGCCGGGGGCAGCGCTCGGGGCTGGTTGTGGCCGGCCGTGACGGCCGGGGTTGCCGCGGCGGCGGTGGGCGGTTACTTCGCCTGGCAGAACATGGCGCCGCCTGCGGACCCGCCGCAGGCAGTGGCGCAGGTGGATACCGCCGAGCCCGCGCCGCCGCAGCCGGAAGCTTCCGCGCCGGCGGCCGACACGCCGCCGAACGGCCAGGCGGTCGCACCGGTGGAAACCCCCGCGGAAGTTCCCACGGACCCCCCCACGGAACCCCCCGTGCAAGCCCCGGCGGAGCCGACAATCGCGGCGCCGGCGGATGAACCGCCGGCCGCTGTCGTCGCCGAGGAGGCGGACAGCCAGCCTGTGCCGGAGCCAGAATCGCCAAGCGACACTGCGGCGGTCCAAACGCCGGCCCCAGCTGTGCCGGCGGTTCCTGCCGCCGAGCCGCAACCTGATGCCGAAGAAGGCGTGCCTGCGGATACCGCTGCCCAGGGGGAAGAGGCCGGCGGGGCCATCGCCGACGCGGCCGAAGCGGTTGCTGCGCAAGCTCTGCCGGAGGCCGATGACGCGGGCATCGATACAGGCGGGGAGCCGGTGCCGGCCGACACGCAGCAGGCTGCGGCTGAGGAGACTGCAGAGGCGGAGGGAAACACAGAGGCGGTGATTGCACCACCCGAGCCGCGAGTTGCCCAGCAGGCCGGCGATGACGAGCAGGCCGGAGATGACGAGCAGGCCGGCGCCGAGCAGGCTGATGCCCGGCAGGAGCCCGCCACGGCGAACGACGAGCCGGTGCCAGAGGCGGCCGCAGAGGCGGTAACTGAGGAAACAGAAGAGCGCACCATTGATCAGGCGGCGGCATCGGCCCCCTCAGACGAGGAAGCCACGGATAACCGGGCCGCTGATGCGCAGATCGCTGCCTTGCCGGAGCCCTCTGAAGCTGAACGGCGCGCGGCGGCCCTGGCCGCGGCGGAAGCGGCCTTAACGCGCAGCGAGAAGTTGGAAATCCAACGCGACCTGCGGGCTTTGGGCCACTACGCTGGCGGTATCGACGGTAGCTTCGGGCCGGGAACCCGTGCCGGGATCGAGCGCTACCAACAGGTTGCCGGGCTGGAGCCGACCGGCTATCTCGACGATGCTCAACGTGCGGGCCTTGCCAGCGCTGCACAGGCGCCCCGGGCTGAAGAAGCGGCCCGTCTGGCGGCTGAACGGCAGGCCGCAGAACAGCGGGCAGCAGCACAGCAGGCCGCCGAAGCGGAAGCCGCCCGCGCCGCTGAGGAACGCAGGGTGGCGGAAGAGGCCGCCGCCCGCGCGAGGGCCGTAGCTCAGCAGCGCTCAGCACCGGCCCGGTCGACCGAACCGGCGGTTTCTCAGAATGAGGCATTGGGCCAGCAGCAGGCGGCCCTGCCCGGTGAGAGCGAGATGGATCGCCTGAGGCGTGTCGCCGAAGCGGGTGACCCCATCGCTCAAGCAAGCCTTGGCCTCAGATACTATCGGGGCCAGGGGGTCAGAAAGGACTTGGAAGAGGCCTTTCGCTGGACAAAGCAGGCGGCGGAGCAGGGCGAGGCGCGGGCGCAGTCCAATCTCGGCTTTTATTATATGAATGGGGAAGGGGTCGGCAGAGATCCTGCCCAGGCGGCGCGCTGGTGGCGCGAGGCCGCATCCCAGGGGCTGCAACAGGCGCAGTTTAATCTCGGCCTGCTCTACGAGACCGGGCGTGGCGTCAGCGCGGATCCCCAGGAAGCGGCGAAGTGGTACCGGCTGGCGAGCGAACAGGGCGACCGGCAGGCCAAGTCTCGCCTGGAGGGACTGGTACGCCGCGGACTGGTGTCTGCAGAGGAGTGATATTCGCCTTATAGGAGAATATTCGGATTGTTTTTCCGTTAAACGCGAATAAATCGAGGTAGTGGCAGCGATGTCGCAAAGCCATGGTAATTCAAACTGTTGCGAGAGCTTGTCTTGCGCCGGTCACAGAATCTGGCTATACCGCTGTTCGATGTGTTAATCATGTATTCTGTCGGTTGTCATGCAAGTGGCGCAGGGCATCCATCGCAGGGGATTTATCAAAGGGGAAAGCCGATATGAAGGCGAAGGGATTTATCGTTGGCGCCGGCCTGGCCGTTATTGTTTCCATGGCTGCGCCAGCTCACGCGATTACGCCGTTCAACGTTCCCGGTACCGATTTCTGGGATCATCCTTTCGGTAGCGTGTTCGACACGCGCAGCGGATTGGATTTGGAAGCGAACGGAATTGCTTTCAATCAGGGCCTCCAGGCGGGTTATGCGGAGCTTTCCGAGGATCGCTCTGACGCTTGGCTGCACGCCGACTGGGATTTCGTGGACGGCGAGCTTTTCAATCACAAGGCCCGTACGGCGGCCAAGAACTCTGTCGTTCTGCCGGATGCGCCCATGGATCGGGAGCTGAGCGAAGAGCAGGCTGCCGTTTTCCAGGCAGCGCTGGAGCGCCTGCGCAGAGGCTTTGACATGGGGGCCCGCTATGTGGCGCCGGCCGACGCTTCTTTCGCCCAGGTCAAGTACGACTGCTGGATCGAAGCGACCGAAGACGGCCGTACCGGTGACGCCGAGGCTTGCCGGGCCGAGTTCGAGTCGGCCATGGCTGCTGTGGAGGCCCAGGCCAACTTCGCCCTGACCGATGTCGACTACCAAACGCCGGCGCCGGCCATGGTGGCCAAGACCCCGACCGCCGACCAGTTCATCGTGCTGTTTGATTTCGACAGCACCGTCTATGCACCGGGTAACGGGACCATCGTCTCCGAGGCTCTGAATGCTGCCTTGGTCAACTCGGGCCGTTCCATCGACATCACCGGTCACGCCGACAGCTCCGGCGCCATCGCCTACAACCAGACGCTTTCAGAGCGTCGGGCCAACCGGGTGATCGACGAGCTGGTTTCCGGCGGTGTCGATCCGACGCGGATCAGCGGCCGGGGCGTTGGTGAAACGCAGCTTCTCATCCCCACCGGCGACGGTGTGCGTGAAGAAGGCAACCGTGCTGTCGTGATCGAGCTGAACTAAGACCAGAGAAACAGACAGCAGAGGCAGTGTAAGCTGCCAAGTCTGGTGCTTTGATCTAAGCGCTCAGAACAGTCAGAACGAAGGCTCCTGCGGATTTCGCAGGGGCCTTTTTTCTGCGTTGTTCCGGGCGCTTTCCCTTCGGACCGCTTTGTCCCCTGTCTTTCCCGTCCGTTCTGCATAAGGCGGTGGAATGCGGCAGCGGATTGAAGGGCCGCCGTGATGAGATCGCCGGTTCCGTATATTGATGCAGAGCTTCGTCTTTGCGGGCCGATCCGCTGACTGCACAGCAGCCCTGCCAAGCCCTCGAGCCCAGACAAAGAATGCGGAGAATACTTCCGGGCGCTCTGTCTATCGCACCGCGTATGCAAAGTCGCGCTGTGTTTCGGTTGACCCGGAGCATATCTAGTCAAATCGCGCAGGGGTCGGGCGGCTTTATTGTCCGTAAATCACTACTAATGCGAGAGGTTAATCAAACACCTTAGGTGAGTTGAGTCAGGTTCATGCAGGAACGCGTAAATTGATATGATGTTGAAATCCCTCCCCCCTTTTCGCGAATCAGGCCGAAAATTAACACAGTATGGTTAACCGGAGCGGGCCGAAATTCCTATAAAGCGTTGATTTGCGTCGAAATAGGGGGTGCGACGGCGTTAACACCTCTCACGGGGGTGTTAACCATTCGTGAGCAATAACACATACCATACGCTATGGTATTGGCTCTAAGGTCACTTGTAAATGCCACAACAATCCCACAAACTCTCATCGCTCAAAGTCTAGGCCTTCGCGTATTGCGCGAGGGGATTTTCATCCGCACCGGGGTTCGCCTCGGTGCGCGCCTGTCTTGGGTAGCAGGCACCATTGGGAGATGGGTAATGACCGACGATCTGCAGCGTGGTGGCGATCAGATCCAACCTAACGACGACAACTATGCCGAAGACCGCATGGTCGGCGGTGAGGAGCAGCAGGCGGTAGGGCAGGCGGGGGCAACCCAGGTCCTCAGCCGTCCGGCGCCCGGCCAGAGCGTCGTCGTTGAATACGGCCCGGGAGAGACCTTCGTTCTCAACTTCGACCCCGGTGCCGCCCAGATCCTGATCGACGGCAGCGACCTGATCATCGGTTTCGACGATGATGGTGACGGCAATGTCGACAGCAACCTGGTCTTTGAGAACCTGGCTTCGGACCAGGGCGCCGATGGCGGCGCGGTCTTTCAGGTCGCCGGCACCCAGATCGATGCCGGTGTCCTGGTCAGCCAGGCGCTGGCCTTGGCCGATCCCGGGCAGAGCACGATTGAGACCGCCGCCGGTGCCGCAGGCCCGCAGGGTGGCGGTGCGACTCAGTACAACGACAACCTCGGCGATGTCATCGACCTTCTCGTCGCACAGGGCGTAATTCCACCGACCGCCCTTGAATTCGGCCTGATTGAGCTTGAGGACGAAATCACGATCCTGGATGACGAAGTGCCGCCGCCCGATGCGCCGCTGGTGGTTCTTGTCCATGACGAAACCCGCGGCGTGCAGGGCTCCGGCCCCGGGGAAGATGATGATGACGGCGTCGACGACGAGGACGATGTCTCGCCGCCGCTGCCGGAAGAACTTCAGGAAATCTATGATCGCCTTTGTGACTATTACGGCGAGGAAACCTCCCAGCGGTTGCTGGACTTCAGGCCAGAGAGCTTGCAGGCCATGGGAACGCTTCCCTTCGGCCCCGGTGAATCCGTTGCACTGAATGCGATCGTCGACGGGGCCGACAGCGGTCTCGACACCGGCGGAACCGAATTCCCGCAAAACGTGCTGCTGTTTAACTTCGGCCCGAATGTGATCGTTGGTGCGACCGGCGAAGAAGAAGAGGTGGTCTTCATCGTCTACCTCGATCCGGCAAGCGGTGACATCTGGTTCGTTCAGTGCGAGGCCATCAACCACGGCGACCCGAGCGACCCCGATGAGGCCGACACGCCCGAAATTCTGGGCCTCTCCTACACCGTGACCGGTCCCGGCGGCAGCACCGAAGGCCCGCTGGAGATACAGGTTCAGGACGATGGGCCCTCTATCGATGTCGAAGGCGGTGAGGGCGGCCTTGGCCGACTTTCCCTGAACCTTGACGAAACGATCGATCCGGACGATGCCCCGGCGGACGTTTACAACGGCACAGAGACGGAGTCCGGTAGTGGAGGCCCCAACGGGAACCTAGACGATACCGACCTTGTGGCGGTGAACGGGACCGATGCGATCGGCCGTCTGGAGACGCCGGCGGGTGCGGTCGCTGCATTGTTCTCGGTGAACGGGGATGCGGGCACGGACGGCGAGAAGTCGCTGAGCCATGCTTTCAAGCTGGTGCTGAGCGACGCGGGCCTGGCGACCGGCCTGTCGGTAACGCCGGCGGCGGCCGGGGGCAACCCGGATGATCTGCCTGATGATCTGACGATTTCTCTCTTCCAGGTGAGCGATACGGTTGTCGAGGGCCGCGTGGGCGGCGCGGACGGTCCGGTTGCGCTGCGGATCACGCTGAACGACCCGACGGATGCGCTGGATGATGAGACGCTGACGGTTGAGCAGATCCTGGCGATCGACCACGGCGATGACGACGGTCTCTATGACACCGAGCTGGAGCTTCTGCTGGCTGAGGGCAGCCTGGATGTGGAGCTGACGGCGACGCTGGTTGACGGCGACGACGACGAGGCGGTGGACAGCCACACGGTGACGCTGATCGACGGCAACACGACCTTCGTGTCCTTCGACGACGACGGCCCGTCTGTTGCAATCAGTTCCAACACTTCTTCGATGGTGACGCATGATGAGTCGGCGGGTGAGCAGGACGATGATGTTCCGTTCAGTAGTCTGCCTGACAACATCCAGAATCTTTTCGATGATGTTACGTTGCCCGGCGCCGACGGCAGTGCTGGACCCAAGGACAACGGCGCGTTGGGCTACGCCCGAAGCGAAGGATCTCTGGTCAATATCGATTCCGTTGATTTCGGGACAGACGGCGCAAAAGCCACCCAATACTCTCTCACCCTGGGTGAGCCCAACGACGACGGTATGGTCGAGTCCGGTCTGCAGACGACCGAAGGCTTCGACATCAACCTTTTCCTTGAGGGCGATGTCATCGTCGGCCGGGTCTCGGGCGGCGATGATGACGGCGATGCCGCTTTTGCCATCGCCATCGATCCCGACAGCGGCGAGGTTTTCCTCAGCCAGTGGCTCTCCCTGAAGCATCCCGACAGCCCCAACAACTTCGATGAGACCGTACAGCTGGATGGCGAGTCGGTGTTCGTTCAGGTCGCGGTGACCGACGGCGACGGCGATGTTGCCACAGATAGCACAGCGATCGGCTCACAGATCAAGTTCGGCGACGATGGGCCGGTTGCGACGCAGGCCATGGAGATGGCGACGGTGCATGAGGATGCGCTGGACGGCGGTAATGAGGAGAGCGGTCAGGTGACCGAGGTGACGGGCTCGATTGCCGGTTTCTTCTCGATCGGTGCGGACCAGCCGGGCAGCTACGGGCTGGACGGGGA
>JANQMC010000067.1 GCA_028280305.1 Pelagibius sp.
GCTGGACCTGGTGGAGAACCGCTTCGTCGGCATGAAAAGCCGCGGCGTCTACGAGACCCCCGGCGGCACAATCCTGCTGACCGCCCACCGGGCCATGGAGTCCATCACCCTGGACCGCGGCGCCGCCCATCTGAAGGACGAGCTGATGCCGCGCTATGCGGAGTTGCTCTACAACGGCTTCTGGTTCTCGCCGGAGCGCGAGATGCTGCAGGCGCTGATCGACAAGAGCCAGGAAAAGGTAAACGGCCAGGTGCGGCTGAAGCTCTACAAGGGCAACGTCATCGTCGAGGGCCGGCAGTCACCGGACTCGCTCTATTCCATGGAGCACGTCACCTTCGAGGAGGACTCGGTCTACGACCAGCGCGACGCCGCCGGCTTCATCAAGCTGAATGCCCTAAGGCTGCGCCTGCTGAAACGTCAGCAGGATTAGCTTTCTGCTTGCGGCGGCGGGGGCGTGCCCTCGCCGAAGGAGGCTTCGCCGGTCGGATCGGTCTCGACCCGGTCAGCCATGATCTCGAAGGCCTGGGCGTTGTTGTCCATATGCTCCTTCAGGGGCGCATTCTGCTCTCCCACAGAGCGGAAGAAGCCAGCCGCGTCGCGCAGAAGGCGCGCAGCAATTTCAGCATTGGTTGCCATGGTTGCCCCCAAATCAAGTTAGATGGCGATGGAATGGAAAGGGTTAGAGGCCGGACCCTAACATGGCGGGCCAGCGCTGTCCCTCGCTTCTTCCGCGACCTCGCAGCGTTTTAGACTTGCGTCGATGCGGTTCCAGCCCGCTCCCCCTCCCGGTGCCGTAAAAGTGCGAAAGCGCTAACCCAACAGCATCCTGAGGCCGACCGCCGCCAGGCAGCCCCCTGCCACCGTCGGCAGCAGCGGCAGGCGCTGGGCCAGCAACACCGTCAGCAAGGCTGCGCCGCTTTCCGCTGCGCCGGTGGCAAAGGCCATGGGGGCGATGATCGCCGTCAGGACGGCGCCCGGCACCGCCTCCAGTGCGCCGGCCAGGCGGCCGCTCACCGTCGTGCGCCGCACCAGCCAGTAACCGAAGACCCGCGTCGCATAGGTCGCGGCGGCCATGGCCGCGATGGCGGCGAAGACCAGCGGGTCGATCTGCAGGATGTCAGGCCCCATCGGTTTCACCCTCCGCGACGGGCGGCGGCTGCAGCGCCCCGACGGCGGCCCCGGCCAGACCGCCGAGCGCGATGTACCAGACCCCGGGCAGCAGCAGATGGCCGGCCACGGCGGCCAGGGCCGCAGCGCCCCAGGGCAGGAAGCTGCGCTTGCCTTTCCAGAGCCCGGTCAGCAGGGTCAGGAAGACCGCGGTAAAGGCGAAATCGAGGCCGTAGCGCGCCGGGTCCTGCAGGAAGCCGCCGAAGACGGCGCCCAGGGTGGTGCAGGCGATCCAGCCGACGTAAAGCGGCAGACAGAGACCGAAGTAATAGCCCGGGGTCAGCGGCGCCGTCGCGCTGCGCTGCAGGGCAAAGGCCCAGTTCTCGTCGGCCATGAAGAACAAGCCGCCATAGGCCTGGCCGCGCGACCAGCCCTTCATGAAGGGCGCGATGGCCGCCCCCATCAGCACATGGCGCAGATTGACCATCAGGGCGGTGGCTCCCAGGAGAAGGATGGCCGGCGGCGAAGTCCAGATTTCCACGGCAACGAACTGCGAGGCGCCGGCAAAGACCATGGCGCTCATCAAGGCCGTCTCCAGGGGTGAAAGGCCCTTCTGTGCCGCCAGGGTGCCGAACAGCAGTCCGTAGACGATGACAGCCACCAGCAGAGGGGTGATCCTGACCACCCCGTCGTTGAACTCGCTGTTCGGCCGGACTGTCGAAACCTTGCTCAAGAAAGCACTCTCGTATTGAGATTGGTACCGGACCCAAATTCTGCCCGGGCCGGAATCTGCAGGGGCGCGGCGCCCGGCGTCTTGCATGAAATTGCTCACCACCCCGAGAGTTGGCTTTAGCGCCGGCCTGCAGCGGTAGGACTGTCTTAAGGGCCCGGAACCTATGTTACCGACATGATGCCTTTTTCAATCGGCGCTTGATTTCTATCATCAAAATCTAGTTATATTGTTTATGAAGCCGCCGACAGCACTGGCAACCGCGGAGCGTATCGTCAGCTATCTGGAAGGCCCCGGTCACCGGGGCGATCCCGCGGCCCACCTCAACATCCAGGTCAACGGCGCCCAGCTTTTGTGCGACCCTGGCGAGGCAGACCTGCCGACCGAGATGCAGCGGGCCACCCTGCGGTACTGGCAAGGCCTGCCAAGGGTCGGCGGCATCCCAGATCAACTGAAGGTGGACCCGGAAGCCCTGCGCCCGGCGCTCGGCTATCTGATGCTTGTCGACCGGCTCGAAGGGTCCTGCGAGTTCCGCTATGCGCTTTACGGCAGCAAGATCGCCGCGGTCTCCGGTTTCGACATGACCGGGCAGACCGTCTCGGACATCGCGACCCTGGATGAGATTCGGATCTTTTTTGCCGCCTGCTATCAGGCTGTCATCGCGCTGCGGCGACCACTCTTCACGGTGCACGAAGCGCCGCGGTCAATTACCGTCAGCCATTGGCACCGCCTTATTCTGCCTCTAGGGCAGCAAGGCGAGGTCCGGCGGTTTCTGGTCTGCAACGTGCCGATCCACGAAGGCCAGATCGTTTAGGATAGCGGCCGTTCGGCGGAGAGTGGCTCGAACCCGCCTGCGGGTCCCGGCAGGCCGCGGCGGTACTGACCCGGCGTCAGCCCCGTCCAGCCCTTGAGGGCCCGGGTGAAGTGGCTCTGATCGTAAAAGCCGCAATTGATGGCGATCTCGCTCAGAGGCGCCGGCCCGGCGAGCTGTGCCTTGGCCGCGGCCACCCGCCGCCCGGTGAGATAGGTGTGCGGGGTAATCCCCAGTTCGCGGCGAAACCGGCGCAGCAGATGAAAGCGGCTGAACCCGGCCTCCCGTGCCAGATCCTCAAGGGTCAGGTCTTGCATATAGCAGTCGTCCAACAGGCGCCGCACGCGGCCCACCGCCTGGCTTTCCCGCCCCAGACGGCGCCCCCCGGCGTCGGTACAGCTATGGCGCGCTACCATGACGGTCATTGCCTCGGTAAAGGCTTCATCCACTGCAAGGCGGGGCGCGCCGTACTCCAGCAGGGCATGGAGCTGAATGAAGCTGGCGGCCAGTTCAGGATCGTCGATCACCGGATCGCGAAAGGCGGTGAAGCCGGTATGGCGCTCGCCCAAATCGGCGGCGATCTGCTGAACCAGGGCAACCGAGGGATAGAACATGCGGTAGGCGTAGGTATCGCCCTCCGGCTCGCCATCGTGCAGTTCATCGGGGTTCACCGCGACCAGGCTGCCCGCCGGGGCGATGTGGCGGGTTCCCCGGTAGCGGAAGGCCTCCGCGCCGGAAAGGATCACCCCCACGGCGAAGGTGTCATGGGTATGCGGGGCGTAGCTGTGGCGATAAAACCGCGCTTTCAGGCATTCGAGATCGTCATAGCGCTGTTCGCGCCAGAAACAGACCTGATCCTGGGGGCGTCCGCCCGAGCGGGCGTAAGCGGTTTGCTGATCGATACCCATCCCGGCACTTATAGCAAACCCGGGCCCGGCGCGCAGGCGGCCTGCGAAGCCCTTGTAAAAAATTGCTCTTAAGACTGCTCTGCGGGCCCGAAGCCACGGACTCAGGCGGCATCGCTCAGCCGTGGCTGCGGCTTCGCCGGAGCCGAACCCGCGAGTTCGTCGGCAAAATCGTGGTTCACGTCGCGGTGCCCCGCTTCGTCGGCGCGCACCGCCTCCACCACCGCCCGCAGGTCGGCATCCGCCGGCAGATCCCAGTAATCGATGGCGATCTGCGGCGCCGGACCGTTGGGCAGGCGGCCGGCATCGATTTCCGCCAGGTAGCGGGTGTAGGACACCACCGCCTCTTCCTCCAGATAGCCGACGACGCGGTGGGCGGTCTTCGGCGAGATCAGGTAGAGCAGGAAATAGGCGTTATAGAACAGGCCCTGGGCAACGAAGATCATCAGCCGTTCCAGCCGCGAGGGCCGGGCGACATGGATGAAGGTCATCAGGTGCATGCGCTCGTTCTCCGCCTCGTCCAGCAGGGTCCGGATCCAGCCGTGATCGTCTTCGATCCGGCGCAGGGCGCGCAGGTGCTGCAGGGCACCGCCGACCATACCGGGAACGGCGGCCACGGTTTCCAGCATCACCGCGCGATGGCCGTAGCGCTTGCGGAAAAACAGGTCCATCAGGCTGCGCAGCAGCTTTACCGTGATAAGTGCGAAACGATCCGAGAAGCCGCGGGGATCATGGTGGATCCGAAGATCGCATTGGTCGGCCATGGCAGGACTCCCATAAAAGAGGAACGGGCAGACTGCACTCCCTGTCCTCTAGAGGTGGTGAGAATCCGGGCCCTGCCAAGGGCGGCATTCCGCCGCAGCGGCGCCGGCCAGCCGTCAACGGCCCTAAGGCACAGGGGGCCTAAGGCAGGGGGCCTAAGGCAGGGGCGAAACGCCAAAGGCGTAGATGTGGATGTGCATCAGGCCCAGATACAGCACCAGACCCAGCAGCGGGCGCCACCAGCCGATGCCGTGCCAATCGACCTTGGTCCGCCCGGCGAGCACGGCCCCGAAAGGCAGCCGGCTGGTGGTCAGCTTCATCGGGCCCCAGGCGGCCCCCAGGGCGGCCTCCCGCCGGCTGTCGATATGGACCATCCCGGCGAAACTCAGCACCGCGATGCCGCCCATCAGAACAAGCGAGGGCAGATCGCCGTTGACCAGAAGGTGGGAGACCGCCCAAAGGCCGGTGCCCCACAGCATGGGGTGACGGGTGATCGAAAAAATACCGACGGCGGGCGCGCCGGTGCCGTCGGCCAGCAGGCGCTCGCCCCCGACCATGGTCGGGTTGGGCGTGGTCAGGCTGGCAACGATCAGAATGGCGGCAAAGGGCATCACGATTACCGGCAGCCAGTAGAGGCCTATCGGGGTCACCCAAAGCGCGGCATAGGGGGCCGCACCGTAGGCGAAGAGCATCCAGGTGAAGGAGCCCAGCATGACCAGTGAATAGAGCCCGCGAAACATGTTGTCGCCAAGACGGGCGATCAGGGCCCCGCGCAGCGCGGCACTGGACAACAGGAAATGCCCTCCGACGAAGAGGGCCGTGGCGGCGATCAGCGCGTTCATGGTCCCAAGCATCGCTGGAATATGGGGGAGCCGATGAGAGTCGTCCAGACCAAGAAACGCAAATCCGGCGGCCTGTGCTGCAAAAGCGCGGGACCTTGCCGAAACGCCGTGCTAAGCAGCGCCGATGAACAGCAAAGCAGAACCGCAAAGCAACGCCGAAACGCCAGCGGAGAACCCCGTCGAATCGGCGCCACTGGACCCGGTCGCGCGCCTGATTCTCGACCTCCTGGCCGCTGGCGGGCCGGGCCACAGCCTGAGCCCCGACCAGGTCGCCAAGGCCTTCGCCGAATCCCGCCGCAAGAAAAGCGATCCGCCGGATGTCTGGCGCAGATATCTGAATGCGGTGCGCCAGCAGGCGCTCTTCCTGGCGCGCTCCGGACGCATCGTGATCCTGCGCCGCGGTCAGCCGCAGGACCCTCAGGCCCCCATCAAGGGCCTGATCCGCCTCGCCCTGCCGGAAGAAGACAAGTCCGCTTAAGCGGCGTTCAGGTCAGGCGCCGCCAGGCCTTTCTGGCGGCAGGCGGCGGTGACGGTGTTGGCCAGCAGTACCGCGATGGTCATGGGGCCGACGCCGCCGGGCACCGGGGTGATGGCGCCGGCCACGGCGGCCGCCTCCTCGAAAGCCACATCGCCGACGAGGCGTGTTTTCCCGCCCTCAGCCTCGATGCGGTTGATGCCGACGTCGATCACCGTGGCGCCGGGCTTCACCCAGTCGCCCTTGATCATCTCCGGCCGGCCGACCGCCGCCACCAGGATATCGGCGCCGCGGCAGACCGCCGGCAGATCCCTGGTGCGGCTGTGGGCGATGGTGACGGTGCAGCTTTCCGCCAGCAGCAACTGACCCATGGGCTTGCCGACGATGTTGGAGCGCCCGACCACCACGGCGTTGAGGCCGCTGAGATCGCCCAGCCGGTCCTTCAGCAGCATCAGGCAACCGAGCGGCGTACAGGGCACCATCGGGGCCTCGGCCCCCGACCCGCCGGTCATCAGGCGGCCGGCGTTGATCACGTGAAAGCCGTCGACGTCCTTGTCCGGGTCGATGGCGGCAATCACCGTCTGGGTATCAATCTGGCCGGGCAGCGGCAGTTGCACCAGAATGCCGTGCACCGCCGGGTCGGCGTTCAGTTCCGCCACTTTGGCCAGCAGTTCCTCCTGGCTGGCGGTATCCGGCAGGCGATGCTCGAAAGAATTCATCCCCGCTTCCAGCGTCTGCTTGCCCTTTGAGCGGACGTAGACCTGGCTGGCCGGGTCTTCACCCACCAGCACCACGGCCAGGCCCGGCGTCAGGCCGTGATCGCGCTTCAGGGATCCCACAGCGGCCGCGACCCGGCCGCGCAGGCCCTGGGCAAAGGCCTTACCGTCGATGCGGGCGGCGGAAAGCGTTGTGTCACTCAAGGCGGGCACTCCCTTTACTGAAGCCGGCAACTGAACATCTCGGCGGACAGTTGACCCGAGCCTGACGTTCTAGACCTGTCGGAATCCGCCGTCCAGAGCCACAGAACCGACGTCACTGGTGACAGGTCCTCAGGCCTTCGGCAGCGCCGACAGCCAAGCCTCGATCCGGGGCCGCAGCGCCGCAGCGTCGCCGGAAACCAGCAGCGTCTTGCGCCGCGCCGTCTGTCCGGCGACGAGGCTGAGCGAAGACTTCGGCAGCTTCCAGGTCTCGGCCAGCAGTTTGATCAGCGCCGCGTTGGCCTTGCCGCCCTCCGGCGCCGCCGTAACCCGGACCTTCAGCACCACGGCGCCGTCATCCAGGGCCGTCGGCCCGTCTACCCGGTCCCGGCTGGCGCCGGGCTGCAGACGCAACTTGACCAGCAGCCCCCCGGCGGCGGCTCGGAAGGGCGTGGGGTCAGAGACCACCTGCGTTGATGCTGTACTGGATATTGGCGAGTACATCGCTCGCGAAGTAAATCGCCAGGATCAGAATGATCGGCGAGATGTCGATGCCGCCCAGGTTCGGCATGAAGCGGCGAATCGGCCGCAAGGCCGGCTCGGTGATGCGCCAGAGGAACTCCCCGACCATGCTGATGAACTGGTTGCGGGTGTTGATCACGCCGAAGTGGACCAGCCAGCTCATGATGGCTGAGATGATGATGGCCCAGAGATAGAGGTTCAGCGCGATCTGGATGATATTGAAGATGGGATTCAGAATGATCATTGGCCGCTGTTTGCAACCTCTTACAGCATGATGGAAAGGCTTCGGTAAGCAGTGGGCGATACCCTATCGCCGGGTTTGGCCAGAAACAAGGCGTTGCGAAACCAGCTAATCCGCCATCAAGGCTTCGCTTGACAGAAAAGGGCCTTATCCACATTATCCGCCCGCCTGCGGGAGTTTTCGGGCCTTTTCCCGGTTGCCCCAGGCGGATCCCATGCCACCCCGCCGCGGCGGCCCGTGGCGCCCAGGGTGAGGGGCTGTAGCTCAGATGGGAGAGCGTCGCGTTCGCAATGCGAAGGTCAGGGGTTCGATTCCCCTCAGCTCCACCAACCCCTCCGCTTCCAATTCGCCAAAAGACTTCAGGCTGGCTGGGTTTGTTTCTTGCCCGTGGTCTGCTCGCGCGGGCGCAGATGGGCGAACCAGCGGTTCTCCAACAGCTTGAACCCGCCGACGATCAGGAAGGTGAAACAGAGATAGATGGCCGCCACCGAGAGGAAGGCTTCGTAGGGCGCGAGATAGCGCGAATTGATGATGCGGGCGGCGCCCAGCAGATCGACGATGGTGATGACGCTGGCAAGGACGGAGCCATGCAGCATGAATATCACCTCGTTGGAGTAGGCCGGCAGAGCGCGGCGGAAGGCGCTGGGCAGGATCACCCGGCGATAGGTCTGGCTCTTGGACATGCCGCAGGCGCGCGCGGCCTCGACTTCGCCATAGGGTGTCCCCTCGATGGCGCCGCGAATGATCTCCGTCGTATAGGCGGCGGTATTCAGGGTGAAGGCCAGCAGCGCATACCAGTAGGCATCGCGCAGGAAGGTCCAGTCCTGGCTGAGTTCGATGACGAACTGCAGTTGCCCCAGGCCGTAGTAGATCATGAAGATCTGCACCAACAGCGGGGTGCCGCGGAAGAAATAGGTGAAAGCCCAAACAGGACCGTTGACCAGCGGATTGCGGGAGGTCCGCAGGATGGCCAGGGGCACGGCGATCAACAAACCGATCGCCAGGGCGGAGACAACCAGTTTGGTGGTGTTGACCAGCCCTTCCAGGAACAGGGGGTAGTTCTCGAAGATCGGCGAAAAATCCACGACTCAAGCCCTCCTGACGCCGGCGCTGTAGTGTTTTTCCGCGAGGCGCAGGCCCAGAATCGACACCGTCGTGAAGATCAGGAAGATGACGGCAACCACCAGGTAATAGACAAAGGGTTCGCGCGTCGCCCCACCGGACTGCCCGGCCCGGAACACCATCTCGTTCAGCCCGATGATGGCGACCAGGGCGGTCGTCTTCATCAGCACCAGCCAGTTGTTGCCGATGCCCGGCAGCGCGTGACGCATCATCTGCGGGATGAGGATGCGAAAGAAGACCTGCCGCTTCGACATGCCGTAGGCGTAGCCGGCCTCAAGCAGGCCCACCGGCACGGAGAGGATGGCGCCGCGGAAGGTTTCCCCCATGTAGGCGCCGAAGATGAAACCGATAGTCAGCGTGCCGGCGATGAAGGCGTTGACGTCGATGTAGTCTTCGTAGCCGAACCACTCATAGGCGATGTGGTTCACCAGCAGTTGCCCACCGAAGAAAATCAGCAGCATCAGAACGAGATCGGGCACGCCCCGGATCACGGTCGTATAGACCGTTGCCACCGCCCGCGCCAGCCGCGAGCGGGAGAGCTTCGCGGTCGCGGTCAAAAGCCCCAGGACCAGAGCGACCACGGCCGAAACCAGCGACACCGCGACAGTGATCACGGCACCGTCGAGAATAAACGGCAGGCGTTCGAAAAGCTCGTCCATGGGCGCCCTGTTGCTGGTTAGAGGCGATTTTCCCTCGGCCGGGAAACAGCGGTAAAAAGCGAAAAGCGCCACTGCCGAAGGCGACAGTGGCGCTTTCCCGTCAGAAAGTCATGACTGCCTTAGCTGCCATAGACATTGAAGTTGAAGTACTTGTCCTGAATCGACTTGTAGACGCCGTTGGCGCGGATCGCGTCGATGGCGGCGTTGAACATCTCCGCCAGCTCGTCCTCACCCTTGCGGATCGCGATACCGGCACCGTCGCCGAAGTACTTCGGATCGGTGAAGTCCGGCCCGACGAACTCGTAGTCCTTGCCGCTGTCGGTCTTCAGGAAGCCGTCTTCCAGGGCCACCGAGTCCGCCAACAGGAGATCGACGCGGCCGGCGGCGATATCCAGATACGCCTCGTCCTGGGTGCCGTAGCGCTTCACCTCGACGGCATCGCCATAGACTTCCGTGACGAAGTTGTCGTGGATGGTCGCGCGCTGAACGCCGACGGTCTTGCCTTTCAAACCGTCCTTGGTGATCTCGATGCCGGAGCCCTTCTTACGCACGAACTTGGCCGGGGTCTGATAGTACTTGTTGGTGAAGTCGACCTTTTTCTTGCGCTCTTCGGTGATCGACATGGAGGCGATGATGGCATCGTACTTGCGCGCCTGCAGCGCCGGGATGATGCCGTCCCAATCCTGGGTCACCAATTCGCACTCCACCTTCATCTGATCGCAGAGCGCGTTGGCCATGTCGATGTCAAAGCCGACCAGCTTGCCGTCGGAGGTGACCGAGGAGAACGGCGGGTAGGCGCCCTCGACCCCGATGCGGACCTTCTTCCAATCCTTGGCGTCGGCCTGCGCGGCGCCCAAGGCGATCGCGGCCACGAAAACCGCAGAGATGAACTTTTTCACAACTTGCCTCCATTGAACTTTCTTTGTTTGCACTGCTTGTGATGAGCGAAAGAACCCGTCATTTCAGGGTTCCTTCGAGAAACTGACGAAACCGCTCCGACCGGGGATTGTTGAAAACCTCCAGCGGCGGCCCGGCCTCTTCGATGCGGCCTTCATGCAGAAAGATGGTCTCGGTCGAGACCTCCTTGGCGAAACCCATCTCGTGGGTCACCACGATCATGGTGCGACCTTCTTCGGCCAGGCTGCGCATGACCCGCAGCACCTCGCCCACCAGTTCGGGGTCGAGCGCCGAGGTCGGCTCGTCGAACAGCATCACCGAGGGGTCCATAGCGAGCGCCCGGGCGATGGCGACACGCTGCTGCTGGCCACCGGAGAGATGCGCCGGGTAGTAATCCTTGCGCTCGTAGAGACCGACCCGCTGGAGAATCTCTTCGCCATAGGCGATCGCTTCGGCCTTGGGGCGTTTCAGCACCTGGATCGGCGCCTCGACCACGTTCTCCAGCACCGTCATGTGGGACCAGAGATTGAAGCTCTGGAACACCATGGCAAGGCGCGAACGGATGCGCCGGAGCTGTTCCTTGTCCTCCGCGACCAGCCCCTCACCCTGCTTGCCCGGCACCAGACGCAGGGTCTCGCCGCCGACTGCAATATGGCCGGAATTGGGATGCTCAAGCATGTTCACGCAACGCAGAAACGTGCTCTTGCCGGAGCCGCTCGACCCCAGCATCGCGATTACATCGCCTTCCTTGGCGGTAAGCGATACCCCCTTCAGAACCTCAAGATCGCCGAACGACTTGTGAATGTCCTCGGCTACCAAGGCCGCCGGTGAGGCGGCGGGCATGCTCCCCGTCTGCGCCAAAGCCACCTTGTTCATGCTCCCTGTCTGCTGCGTCTCTTTTATGACGCTTTACACTCGACGGTACGGCAGGCGGGTGGGGGATGCCAAGCAAAACCTTCCCGGCCCAAGCGGATACAGCCGCTGCCCGATACAACCTGGAATGAGTCCTGCAACCCTTTGAAACTTTAGGGAATCGCAGCCCGCAAGGCTTCCAGGCGCTGCTGAAGACCGGCCCGCTCCGGCGCCTCGGCGGGCAGCGCCTCGATCAGCGGTTCGGCACGGGCGAGCGCCTTTCCGGCGGCCTCGCCGTCACCCAGAACCGCGTAGGACCGCGCCAGACGCAGCCAACCGTCGGGATTGTCGGGCTGCTCTTCCAGGCGGGCCGCCAGCCCTTCGACCATGGAACGGACAAAGTCCGCCCGCTCCTCCGGGGTGAGCGCCTCCATGGCTTCGATATCGGCGGCGCTGGGTCCGCGCGGGGGCGCAGTGGCGGAATCGCCGCCCGGCGCCGGCTGCCCCAGGCTTTGCATGGCATTGGCGATCTGCTGCTCGACCACGGCGCGCCAGGGCGCATCGGGCGGGGCATCGGCCACCAGGCTGCGCCAGACACTGAGGGCGTCGTCGAGACGATCGTCCTGCGCCATGGCCAGTCCGGCATAGAAGCGCGCCCGCGGATTGGCGGGATCGGCCTCGATCGCCGCGGCAAAGGCCAGCCGGGCATCGCGGGTGACCTGGCCGTCGGCAGCCGCCACCAGCACCTCGCCCAGGGAGGCCTGCACCTCGGCACCGCCACGCCCCAGCGCGATGATCCGCCGATAGGCCTCGGCCGCACCCTCGTAGCGGCCGCTGCGCTCGTAGACGCGGGCCAGAACCAACCAGCCCTCGGCGTCCTCCGGATTGCCCGCCAGACGCTGCTCCAACTGGGCGACCAGCATCTCGGCCTCTCTGCCGCTGCCGTCCTGGCGCTCGGCGAAGCTGAGTCCCGGCAACCCGGGGCTGCCGTAGTAGAGGTAGATCCCCATGCCGGCAAAGGGCAGCAGCAGCACCACCAGGGCGACCGCCAGCCAGCGGCCGGCGCTGCCTGCGCCCGGCGCCAGTTGGGCCGCCGTTTCCTGCGGTGACGATTCGGCATCTGAAAGCAGCAGCCGGCGCTCAATCTCGCGCCGCGCAGCTTCTACCTCACTGTCCTTCAGCAGACCGCGGCGGCGGTCTTCCTGAAGCTCGCGCAATTGGTCGCGGTAAACCGTCTGGTCGTAGGCTGCGCGCGCAACCGCGGGATCGCTGCGCCGCATCAGGGGGGTCAGAAGGATCGCAACGACGCCCGCCGTCAGCGCGCCGGCCAGAAGCCAGAAAATCATGACCGGCCTGTTTTCCCTTCACCGCCCGTGCCGCCCGCACCTTCACCGTCTTCGAGCAGGCGGGACAGGCGCTGCTCCTCCTCCGCGCTGAGAGCGGCCGGGGTGAGGGCGGCGGGGCTCTGGCGGCGAAAGAAGAAGAACACGCCGATCAGACCGAGCAGCAGCACGATGGCGGGACCGAACCACAGCAGATAGGTGGACGACTTCATCGGCGGGCGCAGCAGCACGAAGTCGCCGTAGCGCGCCACCAGATAGTCCAGCACCTGCGCGTCACTGTCGCCGGCGGTCAGGCGTTCGCGCACCAGCAGGCGAAGCTCCTTCGCGATCTCGGCGTTGGAGGAGTCGATGGACTCGTTCTGACAGACCACGCAGCGGATTTCCTGGGAGAGATCGCGGGCGCGCTGTTCCAGAACCCTGTCGGCAAGAACCTCGTCCGGCTCCAGGGCCGCCGCAGGCAGGGCCAGAACGGGGAATGCAAGCAGGAGCAGCAGCAGGAATCCGAGACGTTTCATTGGCGGAGCGCGCGCAGCATGGGTTCGACCTCCTGCTCGATCAGCTCGGCAAGCAGCGGCCCGCGATGGTGTTAGCGGATGCGTCCTTCACCATCCAGGATGAAGGTCTCCGGCACGCCGGAGACGCCCCACTCCACCGCACCGCGCCCGCTGTCGGCGCCGATCCGGCTGTAGGGATTGCCCAACTCCTCCAGCCAGGCGGCGGCATCTTCCGGCTTGTCGCGGTGATTGATACCGTAGAGCGGCACTCCGGTTTCCTCGGCCAGTTCAGTCAGGAAGGGATGCTCCGCCCGGCAGGGCACGCACCAGGAGGCAAAGAAATTCACCATCACCACCTCGCCCTGCCCCAGATCGGCGGAGGCGAAACCGGGCTGCTCAAGCCCGGGGACCGGCGGCAGATCAAAGTTGGGGGTCGGGTTGTCGATCATCCCCGAGGGCAGGGCCTGAGGGTCCCGATCGGGCGAAAGGCCCCAGAGGAAGTAGCCGGCCACCACCACGAAGAGCAGAACCGGCAGAAGAAAGAGAAGGCGCTGGGTCATCCTGCCCCCTTTACTCGGCCGCCGCGGGGTGGCCGCCGGGACCGGACTCAGGTTCGGGCGCCGCCTTGGCCTTCGCCTGACGGTTCGGCGCGCCGATGCGCAGCCGCCGGTCACTGAGCGAAACAAAGCCGCCGAGCACCATGAGGAGGCTGCCCAGCCAGATCCAAGGCACCAGGGGTTCGTGGAAAATCCGCACGGTCCAGCCGCCCCGGCCGTCCGAATCGCCGATCACCGCATAGAGGTCGGACACCCAGGTGGTGTGAATGCCCGCTTCGGTGGTCGGCATGTTCTGCACGGGATAGAGGCGTTTCTCCGGCGTCAGAACGGCGATCTCTTCGCCGTCCCGGGTCACCGTGAGGCTTGCCCGGTCGGCGAGATAGTTGGGTCCTTCCAACTGCTCCACGCCGTCCAGGCGATAGCTGTAGCCGGCAACCTCCATGCTTTCGCCGGGTTGCAGGTTGCGCACCTCCTCGAGGTTCCAGACCGAGGCGCCGATCATACCGGCGGCGGCAACGGCCATACCCGCATGGGCCAGGGTCATGCCGTGGGCGGAACGCGGCAGGTTGCGCGCCCGGCGCCAGGAATCCCCCAGCGGCGCACGGAACAGCTTGATGCGGTCGGACCACTCCACCAGGCTCGCCACGAACAGCCAGCCGACGAGGCCCATGGCAGCGACCGCCAGGATCGGTCCGCCCTGTTCGAGATAGAGCGTAATGCCCGCCGCGATGACGGCGCCGAGGCCGGCCAGCTTCAGCCGCGAAAACACACCGGCCAGGTCGGCGCGCTTCCAGGGCATCAGCGGACCCAGGGCCATGAGGAAGATCAGCGGCACCATCAGCGGTACGAAGGTGGCATTGAAGAAGGGCGGGCCGACGGAAACCTTGCTGCCGTTCACTGCTTCAAGAAACAGCGGATAGAGCGTGCCGAGGAAAACCGTGGCGCAGGCCGCGGCCAGGAAGAGGTTGTTGATCACCATGCCGCCCTCGCGGCTGATCGGCGAGAACAGGCCGCCGGGCTTCAGGACCGGCGCGCGCAGGGCGAACAGCAGCAGCGAACCGCCGATGGTGATGAGCAGCAGGACGAGGATGAAAAAGCCGCGCTCCGGATCGGTGGCAAAGGCATGCACCGAGGTCAGCAAACCGGAGCGCACGATGAAGGTGCCCATCAAAGAAAGCGAGAAGGTGAGGATCGCCAGAAGCACCGTCCAGACCTTCAGGGCGTCGCGCTTTTCCACCACGATGGCCGAGTGCAGCAGCGCCGTGCCGAGCAGCCAGGGCATGAAGGAAACGTTTTCCACCGGGTCCCAGAACCACCAGCCGCCCCAGCCCAACTCGTAGTAGGCCCACCAGGACCCGAGCGCGATACCGGCGGTGAGGAAAGCCCAGGCAAGCAACGTCCAGGGCCGCACCCAGCGCGCCCAGGCGGCGTCCAGCTTGCCCTCGATCAAGGCGGCGATGGCAAAGGAGAAAGCCATCGAGAAACCGACATAACCGGCATAGAGCAGCGGCGGATGAAAGGCGAGACCCGGGTCCTGCAACAGCGGATTGAGGTCGCGTCCATCAGGCGGCGCCGGGAAAACCCTGAGGAAGGGATTGGAGGTCAGAAGGGTGAAGAGCAGGAAGCCGATACCGATCCAGGCCTGCACCCCCAGGACCCGGGCCTTGAGGCTGGGCGGCAGGTTGCCGCCGAAGAGCGCGACCATGGAGCCGAAGAGCGCCAGGATCAGGATCCACAACAGCATGGAGCCCTCGTGGTTGCCCCAGACGCCGGTCACCTTGTAGAGCATCGGCTTGGCCGAGTGGGAGTTCTCCACCACATTGATGACGGTGAAGTCGGAGACCACGTAGACATAGGTCAGGGCGGCGAAGGACAGCGCCACCAGCACCACCTGCAGGATCGCCGCCGGCTGGGCCACCGCCATCCAGTCGGCCCGGCCGCGCGCGGCGCCGAGCATCGGGAGGCTGCCCTGGATTACCGCCGTCAGCAGCGCCAGGATGAGGGCGAAGTGTCCGAGTTCGGCGATCATTGCGTCATGCCTTCGCTGTGGCCCCCTTCTCCGTCGTGCCACTGGCCGGAAGCCTTCAGGGCATCGACCACTTCGCGCGGCATATAGTTCTCGTCGTGCTTGGCCAGAACCTCGCGGGCGGCAAAAGTGCCGTCGGACTGCAGGTTCCCGGTGGTCACCACGCCCTGCCCCTCGCGGAACAGGTCGGGCAGGATACCGGTATAGGCGACGGCAACCGACTCGCTGAGATCGGTGACCCGGAAGACCACCGAGAGGCCGTCCTCGGACCGCTGGACGGTGCCTTCCTCGACCAGGCCGCCGAGACGGATACCGCGGTCCAGCGGCGGCGGTTCGGCGATCAACTGGCTGGGGCTGCGGAAGTGATCGAGGTTCTCGTCCAGCGCCGCCAGCACCAGGGCTGCGGCACCGCCGAAGACCAGCAGGGCGGCAACCAGAATATAGAGGCGGCGGTGCTTGCGGGTCATGTCTGCGGCCCCGCCGCCGCGACGGGGCGGCGGCGCGCCCGCTGGGCGCCCTCGGCCTCAAGTTCGGCCAGGCGGCGCTGGCGCTGGCGCAACTGGCCCACCGTCTGAACCACCAGGCCCAGCATGATGACCAGCGTCAGGCCGAGCGAGGGCCAGACGAAGGCTGCATAGCCGCCCATATCAAAAAAAGCTGCGATCTCCGTCATCCTTCTTCCGCCATCATCCCTCTTCGCGAAGGCCCTTGGCCATGAACCCGGTCATTTCATGCCGGGCACTTGTCTTATCGGACTTCTTTTGCCGGTAAATCTAGGGATTCCACCGGGTTGCGTCATTTACATTTGCGTGACTGCGACCGAAGAGCGCAGCAACGCGCCCATTTCGTCCGGCAAGTCCTTACGTTGCCTTCAGTTTCGCCAGATCCAGGGCCCGCAGGCGGGCGGCGATCAGCTCGCTTTTGATGCGCAGCAGGACCAGCGCCAGATAGTAGAGCTTGAAGCCCAGGGCCGTGATCAGCAGCGGCCAGAGCATGGACGGATGGATCGTCGGGCCGTCCAGACGCAGGACCGAAGCCGGCTGGTGCAGGGTCGACCACCAATCCACCGAGAATTTGATGATCGGGATGTTGATCACCCCGACGAGGGCCAGCACGGCCGCCGCCCGATAGCCGCGCTGCTGATCCTCAAAAGCATTCATCAGCGCGATATGGCCGAGATAGAGAAAGAACAGGATCAGCATGGAGGTGAGACGCCCGTCCCATTCCCACCAGGTGCCCCACATCGGCCGCCCCCAAAGCGAACCGGTGGCGAGGGTGAGAAAGGCGAAACCCGCCCCGATCGGGGCCGAGGCCTTGGCCGCCAGATCGGCCAGCGGGTGGCGCCAGACCAGGGCCACGGCGCTGGCCACGGCGATAGCGACATAGACGAACATCGCCATCCAGGCCGAGGGCACGTGGACGTACATGATCCGCACGCTCTCGCCCTGCTGATAGTCGGGCGGGGCCACGAAAAGCGCCAGATAAAGGCCGATTCCCAGGCAAACCAGCGCCCCGGCCGCCACAAAGGGCAGCACGCGGTCGGCGAGGCGCGTGAAGCGGGCCGGATTGGCGAAACGGTGCATTTCCCTGTCCTAGTCTTTCTCTATAGGTAGTGCCTTGATAAAGATCATTCCAGCCTCGCCGCTTGCCGGCCTTGACGGCTATTCCAGGGCCTGGCGCAGGGCGGCGGCACCGGCCAGGGGCGTGACCACCAGCATGACCAGCAACACGGCGCCGAGCAACAGCAGGTCCGGGCGGGCCGAGAGGCCGGCCAGGGCCGAATCCGTCGCCCCGACGCCGAAAATCAGCGCCGGGATATAGAGCGGCAGCACCAGCAGGGGGATCAGCACCCCGCCGCGCCGGGCGCCAAGGGTCAGGGCCGCGCCGATGGCGCCGATCAGGCTGAGCACCGGGGTGCCGAGCAGCATGGCCAGCAGCAGGGTGCCGAGGCCAGCCATATCCATGTTGAACAGCACCGCCAGGACCGGGGCCGCCGCGATGAGCGGCAGGCCGGTGGTCAGCCAGTGGGCCAGGACCTTGCCGAGGATCGCCAGTTCCAGCGGCAGGGGCGAGAGCAGCAGTTGTTCCAGGCTGCCGTCCTCATAATCCGCCAGGAACAGCCGCTCCAGGGACAACAGGACGGCCAACAGCGCCACCACCCAGATGATACCGGGGGCGATCACCTTCAGCAGGCTGGCATCGGGCCCGATGCCGAAGGGAAAAAGCGCGCCGGTGAGCACGAAAAACAGCACCGCCAGCCAGGCATCGGCGGACTGGCGCAGGGCCAAACGCAGGTCGCGCCCGACGATGAGCAGAAAGCCCTTCACCAGATCAGCTCCGGCAGCGGCGGGGGCGGCAGATCGTCAAGCGCCAGGGGCTGGGCGTCCGGCAGGTCGAGCGCAGTATGGGTCGCCACCACCACCCGGCCGCCCCCGGCCCGGTGTTGGGCGATGGCCTCGGCCAGCTTGCCGACCGAGGCATGGTCGAGACCGACGGAGGGTTCGTCCAGGAGCCAGAGTTCGGCGGGACTGGCCAGCAGGCGCGCCAGGGCAAGGCGGCGGCGCTGCCCGGCGGAGAGCAGCCGCCCGGGAACCTCGGCCAGGGCCGCGAGGGAAAAGTGCTCCAGAGCGGCGCCGATATCAGCGCTATGCCCCCTGAGCGCCGCCCAGAAACGCAGGTTTTCAGCGGCGCTCAGCACCGGCTTCACCGCCTCCAGGTGACCGAGATAGTGAAGCCGCCCGGCATGGGCCGCGGGTTCCTCGGCGATGCTCTCATCGTCCCAGAGGATAGCGCCGCCGACAGGCTGCAGCAGGCCGGCCATGAGCCGCAGCAGGCTGGACTTACCGGTCCCGTTGGCCCCGGTCAGCAGCAGCGCGCCACCGGCGGCCAGGGAAAACGACAGCCCGGCAAAGACATCGCGGCCGCCGCGGCGGCAATCCAGGTCGCGGGCTTCAAAAAGCGCCATGTCTCGGAATCAGGCCCTTGAGGAGAGTAGAGGCCGGTATAGCAGATCGCCGCCGCCGCACAACAGAGCGCCCGGCGAAGGCTGCGGAAAATATAGCTAAATTCGCTACGCGAAACGGAAAATTAAGGCTGTTTGCGCAGATTTATACGATCTGAGACCCGCCGTAAGGGTCATCATCGCCGGGACTGCCTTAAGTGCCTGTAAGACCGATTATTCTGGCTGAAGACAACGACAAGTTGCGCCGTCTCTATTCTGAAATGCTCGAAGCCGCCGGCTTCAAGGTCATGCATGCCAGCGACGGCGAAAAGGCCATCAGCCTGCTGCACAAGATCGTCAATCCGCAACTGATCATCCTGGATGTCATGATGCCGCGGCTCGACGGCATCCAGACCTGCGCCCGAATTCGCAAAATGCAGGGCATGAACCCCTGCCCCATTTTGTTTCTGACCGCCCTGGACAGCCCGGAAACGATCCTGGAGTGCCTGAACGCCGGGGGCGACGACTATCTGGTAAAGTCGGCGCCCATGGCCGAGGTGGTCGAAAGGGTCCAGTACTGGTCGCGCAAAGGGTCCTCGGACGACGGCGCGGAGCGCCGCAAGAAAGCGATCAGGGAGCTGGAGTCTCTTTCAGACGACGATCCCAACCGCGGCGGCGAGACTTCCGACGGGATCTCCGGCGAAAACGCCATCATCGATCTGATCGCCACGTTCATCAACGAAACCAACGAAGCTTTCACCGAGAAAGAAGAGACCTTTTATCGCTTCGGCTATCTGGTTGGACTCGTCGGCGCCTACATGAAGCAGATGGGCAGCCAGGAGCGGCGCTTTCACCGCATGGTGCGCAACCTCGTCTACCGGACCGATTTCATCGACCGCAAGGAGATCGATGCGCTGCTGGAAAACTACGAGCGCATCGTAAACCAGAACCAGTTCCAGGAAGGCTGGCAGCACGGCCAGAACGTGGCCGCCGACATCGGCGTTCCGCAGAAGACGCGCAAGGCAAACAGCGCAACCGCGGGAGCATCGCCGTCATGACCGAAGGCGGCGCTGCGGTTTCATCCTTCTGGCCGGTGCTAACCGGCGGCGGGCTGGTTCTGCTCATCCTTCTCGTCGGGCTGCTGGTCTTTCTGTCCCTGCGCCAGGCCCGGCAGATCGGCGAACTGGCGCTTCGGCAGGCGCAGTTGGGTGCAAAGGCCCCCGCGGATGCCTTCACGGAAACACAGAACAAGCAGCTCGAAGAAAGTCTGCGGCAGGCCCGCGAAAGGGCCAGCCGCGCCGATCGCGCCAATCAGGCAAAGTCGGCCTTCCTGACGATGATGAGCCATGAGCTGCGCACGCCGCTCAGCGCCATCATCGGCTTTGCCGAAATGATCGAACAACAGGCACTGGGGCCGATCGGCATCGGCAGGTACAGCGACTACGCAACCGATATCCGGCAGTCGGGCCAGCACCTGCTCGGCATCATCAACGACATCCTGGATCTTTCAAAAGTCGAATCGGGCCGCGAGAGCCTTCAGGAAGAGGACATAGCGCCGGCCATGCTGTTCGACGGCGTCCGCATTCTGGTCGAAGGCCGCGCGACCGAGGCCGGGGTCACCCTCAGCTTCGAGCATAGTGAAGACCTGCCGGCGATCCGCGCCGACCAGCGGCGGCTGACGCAGATTCTGGTCAACCTGCTGTCCAATGCCGTGAAGTTCACGCCGGAGGGCGGCCGTGTCTGCCTCAAGTCCTGGGCCACCGAAGGCAGCGGCATCGTGTTCCAGGCCATCGACAACGGTGTCGGTATCGCGCGCGAGAACATTCCGCTCGCCCTCTCGGTCTTCGGCCAGGTCGACAACGATTCCCAGCATCAAGGCACCGGCCTGGGCCTGCCGCTGGCCAAGGCGCTGGCGGAACTGCACGGCGGCACCCTGGACCTTCAGAGCGAGCTGGGCGAAGGCACCACGGTCACCCTGCGCCTGCCCGCCTATCGGATCGTCGCGGAACCGGCGGCAGAGGAAGCCTCGCTGCAGCAGGCTGCCGGTTAGGGTTTCAAAGCCTTCCGGCCTTTCGGCCCAAGTCGCTCAAATCTGATAGGTAGAGATGATCACCGCCAGAGCCGCCGCGGCCCAATCGCGGGTAATATCCGGGTCGCCGCCTACGCCGGTGTCGTAGAACTCGCCGTTGACGGCCACGATCCCGAGATAGGAGTTCAAGCGTCCGAGATGGGCGACGAAATTGTAGGCCTGTTCGCCGCTGGGAAGGTGATAGCAGAGGGCCGCGAAACGCCGCGCCAGCAGACCGTCGACACGCGCATGCGGCATCACCTGCGAAAAGCTCGGATCGGCCTGGCAGTTGGCAAAGCCGAGCCCCTTGCTGACGTTGAAGACGAACTGGTTCGAGACGAAATCAACATTCGTGACCGCCGGATTGAAGACCAGCCCCTGAAAGATCAGGGCGATATCGCCCTGCTGCGATTCAGCGACACAAAGCCCGTCGCCGTCGCTGAGCGGCATGGTCTCCGGCACTGCCACGGTCGCACCGGTCTCTGAATCCACAAAGAGATCAAAGCTGAGCGCCGCGAGATCATTCTCCGGCACCACCGCGGCCAGGGCGGCGACGACCTGCACGAACCCCTGGGGATCGTCGAGCGTGCCCGGCGTCTGCAGGGAATCGACGATCTCGTTCAGGCTGCGGGTCGCCAGATGGAAATAGTTGCGACCGCCGCAGGTCATGTCCCGATTCACCTGCGCCGCTGCTTGCGCAGTTTCCGGGACCGAGAAGGCGAAGACCGTCTCGGCGGCCGGGCCGAGGCCGA
This sequence comes from Pelagibius sp., assembly GCA_028280305.1. GTDB lineage: Bacteria > Pseudomonadota > Alphaproteobacteria > Kiloniellales > Kiloniellaceae > Pelagibius. The sequence continues at coordinate 21,024 of JANQMC010000067.1, forward strand.
CGTCGGCACCACTGGCACCGCTCGCCACCAGCTCCTGCAACAGGTGCGCGGGAACCGCCCAGTTCAACGAGGAAGCCCCGCCGTCCAGGCCGCCGTCGACCACGCCGACGACAGCGCCGCGGGCGTTGATGACCGGCCCGCCGGAGGAGCCGGGCTTCACCACGGCGGTCAGGCGAAAGATCTCCAGATTGATGGCCGGCGCGCCGAGGTTTTCGATCTGGCGGCGCGACGCATCATTCAGAATATCGCTCAGCTTCTTCACGTTGAGCGCCCGGGACCCATAGGTTTCCTGCCAATTGCGCACGTTGAGCGGCAGGCCGATGGCGGCCAGTTCCTCCTGCTCGGCCGCTTCGGCCGTTTCCGACAGCGCCGGCACAGCCGGCGGGTTTTCCACGGCGAGCAACGCCAGATCGGCACGGCGCAGGGATTTGGAGGCCTGCGCGCGGCGCTGCACCCCGGCCTCGACATAATCCACCGTCACGCTGCGGCAGTCGGCCACCACATGCAGCGCCGTCACCACCGTCGAGGGGTCGGGCCAGATAAAGCCGGAGCCGACCCGCGAGCCCTGGCCGCCGGGGCAACCCTCCGCCGTCACCCGCACGACAGAGGTTGCGGCGGCCCGCACGATATCCGCCGACGGCTTGGCCGTTGCGGAAGACACCCAGGCCGACATCAGGCCCCCGATAAGAACCGAACCCAGCAGGCAGGCGGCGGTCGCTTTCATCATCGCGGTTCCTCACAAAGGCCGGACCAGGCGGCCTGCAGGGTTTCCTTGGGCACCTCCGAGAGACTGGCCGCCAGCGCCGGCCAGGGCGCCGGGGCCAGGGACCAGGCGTTGCGCGCCTCCGCTGCATCGGGCGCACGCGATGGATCGGTGCGCTGGCAGGCCGCGCCCGCCTCTCCGGAAAACAGTACGCTCGCGGTTTTCAAGGGACCTTCCGCCGCCTCGGCACTCACCTCCCCTTCGGCGGAAAGGGTGAGGCCGCTCAACTGCCGAACCGCGATACGCTGGGCAACCTCGGGCGCGAGACCGATGGCCTGCCAACGCTCGGCGATTTCCTGGGGTGTCGGCGACAGCAAATCGTGGGTGCGCGCCCAGAGGCCGCTGCCGAGGCCGGCAATGGTCATCACCGCAAAGGCGGTGACCGCCCAGTTGTGGCCGGCACTGCGCGGCGCCGCGCTCTCCCCCTTGGGCAGGAAGGGATTTTTCACACCGGTCAGGGCGACCACACCGGCGGCCATCGCGAGAACCGCGGAGACCACCGAGCCGGTAACCCCCGACGTCGACAGCCCGATCAGCAATCCGGTCAGAAGGCCTAAAGCACAGGCCGCTGCGAACATTGCCATGTTACCCCCCAAAGCCGCACAGGCGGCTTCGCTCTCGCCCAATTCTCGCCGCCATCTAATGAAAGCGTCAATGGAGCTTTCGGCGCGATTTTGAACAAAAGGGGTAGCCACACGCCCCGAAGAGGCAGCGGCGGGCGGAAGTTCAATCGATTGGCAGGAAAGAAGCGGGCGGTCCCGCTGGCTTGGGGCCTCAACAGACGTGAGGTACGCGACCGCCCGTAAGTGGAGCTTTCGAAAAGTGTGGGGCGGCCATGCTTGGTCGGGGCACATGGCCGCCCCCATAGTTGCCAGCGTTTAAGGGGCAATAATCTCGAGGATCGCTGGCCTCCTCGACAGAGAGGGGAAGTCTCCGTGGCTAGAAAGCTAGGCAGCGATTGCGGTTGGATCTGGCCGCAAATGGGGCGAGATTATGATTTCTGTCTTGAGAGGCTGCGGCAGGCATTCAACCGGCGAAGCTGTCCCCTCACCCCGACCCTCTCCCACCAAGGGAGAGGGGGAACAAATAGATGCATTGCAGCGTCTCCCTCTCCCCTCGTGGGAGAGGGAGGGGCCCGCGTTAGCGGGAGGGTGAGGGGGCCAATCTCTCGGTTTCCCGGACGTCGCGCGTCAAGAAACGACCCAGGCCGTCACCCGTAACTGCGCTGGTCGTCGATGACCTTGCCGTCGTTGGGCAGGCTGCCGGGGGTGACGGCCTCGACCGCGCCCCGCACCTTGCAGCAGGCCTGCAAGCTTTCGGTGATGGCGGCGATCAGGCCGGCGTCGCCGGCATTCGCGACCTCGCACTGCAAGGTCATGGCGTCGGCATCGCCGTCGCGGGAGACCACGAGGCGCGCGCGGCCGATCTCGCCGTGGCGTTTCACGACGGCGGCGACCTGGCCCGGCTGGATGAACATGCCCTTCACCTTGGTCGCCTGGTCGGCGCGGCCCATCCAGCCCTTGATGCGCGGCGCCGTGCGTCCGCAGGGGCTGGCACCGGGCAGGATCGCCGAGAGATCGCCGGTGGCGAAACGGATCAGCGGATAGTCGGGATTGAGCGTGGTCACCACCACCTCACCCACTTCGCCCTCCGGCACCGGGTCGCCGGTCCCGGGGCGCAGAATCTCGACGATGATCTCCTCATCCAGGATCATGCCCTCGCGGGCTTCCGACTCATAAGCGATAAGGCCGAGGTCCGCCGTGGCATAGCACTGCAGCACCGCCACGCCGCGATCTGCATAGGCCTGACGCATCTCCGGAAACAAAGCGCCGCCGGAGACCAGCGCCCGGGTGATGGAGCTGCAGTCGAGGCCCAGCTCCAGCCCCTTGTCGAGCAGCGCCTTCAGGAAGTCCGGCGTGCCGGTGTAGGCGGAGGGACGCAGGTGGGCGATGGCCTGGACCTGGTGTTCGCTGTTGCCGACCCCGCCGGGAATAACCGCGCAGCCAAGCCCACGCGCCGCGCCGTCGAGCATCCAGCCGCCGGGGGTCAGGTGATAGGCGAAGCAGTTGTGCACGATGTCGCCGGCGCGGAAGCCGGCGGCGAAGAGCGCCCGTTCCAGACGCCAGAAGCCCTTGCGCGCGGTCTCGAATTCATAGATCGGCCCTGGAGAAGCGAAGATATGTGCCGTCTCGCCCGGCGCCAGCGCCGCCAGGCCGCCGAAGGGGGGCTGGACCGACTGCCGCTCGATCAGGTCCGACTTGCGGGTTACCGGCAATGCTGCCAGCGCTTCGCGGTCGGTCACCGCGGCGGCATCGGCCTCGGTCAGGATTTCACCGAAGCCGGCGGTCTGCTTGGCCCTGGCGACCACCCCCGGCAGCGCCGCCATCAAGGCCGCTTCGCGCGCCTCGGGCGCGCGGGTCTCGAGATCGTCGTAGTTGTCCATAACTGATTCCTATTCCTTGCGGAATACACGGCGCCGGCCCGCTCCCCCTCCCGGCCACCCACTCCAGTATGCTATGGGTGGCCGGGAGGGGGAGCGGGCTGGAACCGAGTTCACGCGCAGCGAAAACCCCCTAGAGCCAGCGCTTGCGGCGCTTGTAGTGCTTCACGTCGCGGTAGGACTTGCGCCCGCTGGAGGAGAGGCCGAGGTAGAACTCCTTCACGTCCTCGTTCTCGCGCAGCTTCTGGGCATCGCCGTCCAGCACCACCCGGCCGCTTTCCAGAATGTAGCCGTAGCGGGCGTACTTCAGCGCCACGTTGGTGTTCTGCTCGGCCAACAGGAAGGAAACACCCTCCTGCTCGTTCAGCCGCTTCACGGTTTCAAAGATCACTTCGACGAGCTGCGGAGCGAGACCCATGGAGGGTTCGTCCAGCAGGATCATCTTGGGCCGGCACATCAGCGCGCGGCCGATGGCGCACATCTGCTGTTCGCCGCCGGAGGTGTAACCGGCCATGGAGCCGCGCCGCTCGCGCAGCCGAGGGAAATAGTCGTAGACCATCTCCAGGTCCTCGGCGACCGCGCCGCGCCCGTCGCGCCGGGTATAGGCGCCGGTCATCAGGTTCTCTTCGATGGTCAGATGCTCGAAGCAGTGGCGCCCCTCCATCACCTGCACCACGCCGGACCGGACCAGATCGTTGGGTGTCAGGGCGTCGACCCGCGCGCCTTCGAACTCGATGGAGCCCTTGGTGACCTCGCCGCGCTCGGCGCGCAGCAGGTTCGAAATCGCCTTCAGGGTCGTCGTCTTGCCGGCACCGTTGGCGCCCAGCAGGGCGACGATCCCGCCGCGCGGCACCTCCAGGGAGACACCCTTCAGCACCAGGATGACGTGATCGTAGATCACCTCGATGTTGTTCACCGCCAGGATCGGCGCAGCACTATCCGGCTGGGTCTGATTCGTCTGAGCTTGTAGGTCGAGGGCTTCGCTCATGATCTCGTCGACTCTCGTTTCAGAATGGGCATCGGGCCCTGCGGCGGACTTGCCGGCACCGCGCCGTGAGAAGGCGCTGGGGGGCAGCCATTTGCGGCTGCCCCCGCGCAACACTCCAGACATCGCCCCTAGTTGCAGGTCCGGGGGGTGATGCCCTTCTCCGCCGCATAGGCGGCGGCGGCTTCCTCGATCATCGGCCGCAGCAGACCTTCGCGGTTAGGCTCGACCCACTCGGAGACCGGCTCCCAGGTCGACCCGTCCCACTGCTGAACGAAGGCACGGCCGGTGCCTTCGTGATCGGCGCAGGTGATCTGGATCGGCTCCATGAAGCCGGCCATGCCCTTGTCCGCCAAACGCGCCTCTGTGATGTTGAGAGCCTCGAAGCCGTCGCGGATCTGCTCGCCGGTCAGCGGCTTCTCGCCATGGATGCCCTGGGCGGTGCGGATCGCCTCGGTGATCACCGCCGCGTTCATCACGCCGCGGTTATAGAGCACGGTGCCGACCTCTTCGCGCGGCCCGGTGCCGTTGCCGGCATCGTGAACCAGGGTCAGGATGTCCTGGATCGCCGGGAAGTCGGTGCCGGTGCCGTGGAAGTTCAGCGACTTGTAGCCGACCGCCTGGGCGCCCGCCGGGGTGACGTCCTGCTCGGAGCCGGACCACCAGATACCGATGAACTTGTCCATCGGATAGCCGACGGCCGCAGCCTCCTTGATCGCCGTGGAGTTCATCACGCCCCAGCCCCACATGGCGGTCCAGTCCGGACGCACCTGACGGCCGATCTGCAGCCAGGTGGCCTTCTGCTCCAGGCCGGGATGGGCGACCGGGAAGGGATGGAAGCTGAAGCCGTGCTTCTCAGCCAGGGCCTCAAGCGTGCCGATCGGCTCCTTGCCATAGGCCGAGTCGTGATAGACCAGGGCGATCTTCTTGCCCTTCAGGTTTTCGTAGCCGCCCTCTTTCTGGGCGATGTAGTTCACGATCACGTCGGCGCCGGACCAGTAGGTCGCCGGCAGGGTGAAGACGTAGGGGAAGACCGTACCGTCGGAGCCGGCGGTGCGGCCGTAGCCCATGGAGAGCACCGGGATCTTGTCGGCCGTCGCGCGGTCGATCAGCGCATAGGTGATGCCGGTCGACAGCGGGGTGATGGCCGCCGCGCCGGGGCGCTTCAGACGCTCGTAGCACTCGACGCCGCGGTCGTTGTTATAGGCGGTGTCGCATTCCTCGTACTCGATCTCCACACCGTTGATCCCGCCCTTGGCGTTGATCATCCGGAAGTAATCGCTGAAGCCGTTGGCGAAAGGAATGCCGTTCGGCGCATAGGGGCCCGAGCGATACATCAGTCCGGGCACAAACTGCTTGTCGACGGCCGCGGCGGGCAGCGCCGCCGCCGTCGTCATGGCGGCCGCGCCCAGCGCAGCCAGTCCGAGAGCCTTGAATTTCATCCGTCTAAACCTCCCTTGGTTACGTTCGAAGGGCGACATCCTTTGCGCCCTTGGCGGATTGTTTTCCAATGGTCCGGGGAACCGCCGAGGCCCCGGCCTTACCGAAAACCTGTTGCCCGTTCCTAATAAGGGAAGGGCCAGAGACGCAGTTTCTCCTTGGCGATCTGCCAGAGCCGGGCAAGGCCGTGCGGCTCGACGATCAGGAAGAAAATGATCAGCGCCCCGAAAATCATGAACTCAATGTGCGAGACCAGCGCCGTCGAGATCGTCGGATCGATCGCCAGCATGCCGTTGTTCAAAAGGATCGGCAGCAGCACGATGAAGGCCGCGCCGAGGAAGGAGCCGAGGATCGACCCCAGCCCGCCGATGATGATCATGAACAGCACCTGGAAGGAGCGGTTGATCTCAAAGGCCAGAGCCTCCACCGAACCGGTGTAGACGAAGGCCCAGAGCGCCCCGGAGATGCCGATGTAAAACGAGCTGACGGCAAAGGCCGAGAGCTTGGCCCAGAGCGGGCGGATGCCGATGATCTCCGCAGCGATGTCCATGTCGCGGATCGCCATCCAGGTCCGGCCGATGCGGCTGCGCACCAGGTTCTTGGCGACCAGCGCCAGGACCGCGACGAAGCCGAGCAGGAAGAGATACTTGGTGACCGGGTCGGCCTGATTGCCGGTGATGAAGATGCCGGGGATCAGCTCGCGCGGCGGGGCCGAGATCACGCCGGAGGAAGAGTAGTTGGTCCACCAGTCGAACTTGTTGAACATCCAGACCAGGAAGAACTGCGCCGCCAGGGTCGCCACCGCCAGGTAGAAGCCCTTGATGCGCAGGGACGGCAGGCCGAAGAGCACACCCACCCCGGCGGTGCCGAGACCGGCCAGCAGGAAGACGATGATGATGTGCAGTTCCGGAAAGGCGACGGTCAGCTTGTAGGAGAAGAAAGCGCCGCAAGCCATGAAGCCGCCGGTACCCAGCGAAAGCTGGCCGCAGTAGCCGGTCAGGATGTTGAGCCCGAGCGCCGCCATGGCGAAGACCAGGAAGGGCACGAAGATGGTTTCGAGAAAATACTCGCTGGCCAGTGCCGGCACCGCCAGCACCGCAATGGCGGCCATCAGGGCGATGGCGATCTGGTCCTGGCGGATCGGGAAGATCGCCTGGTCGGCGCCGTAGCTGGTCTTGAACTGTCCGGCTTCGCGGTAAAGCATGATCTATATCCGCTCGATGATTTTTTCGCCGAACAGCCCCTGGGGCCGGAACAGCAGGAACACCAGGGCCAGCATGTAGGCGAACCAGTCCTGAATGGCGCCGCCGAAGAGCGGACCCAGGAAAACCTCGGCAAGCTGCTCGCCGGCGCCGATGATGAGGCCGCCGATGATCGCCCCGGGGATCGAGGTGAAACCGCCGAGGATCAGCACCGGCAGGGCCTTCAGCGCGATCAGCGCCAGGGAGAACTGCACCCCGGCCTTGGAGCCCCACATGATGCCGGCGACCAGGGCGACGATACCGGCCACCGACCAGACGATGGCCCAGATGGTCTTCAGGGGAATGCCCACCGAGAGCGCCGCCTGATGGTCGTCCGCCACCGCACGCAGGGCGCGGCCGACCCGGGTGTATTGGAAAAAGATCGCCAGCACCGCCACCAGCACGGCCCCGACCAGGGCGGCCACCAGGTCGAAGGAATTGATCAGCAGGCCGTTTTCGAAAACCCCCTCGGCGACGATGATCGGCGCTTTCGAAATGCCGATGTCCAGCACCTTCACGTCGGAGCCCCAGAGGGTCTGCCCGAAGCCGTCGAGGAAATAGAAGATCCCGATGGTCGCCATGAAGAGAATGATGTGCGGTTGATTCACCAGGGGCCGCAGCACGACCCGCTCGATCGCCAAAGCGACCAGCACCATGACCCCGGCGGTAACGACGAAGGACAGCGTCCAGTGCAGGCCCATCTCGATGAAGCCGACCATGGTCAGCGCCGCAAAGAGCACCATGGAGCCCTGGGCGAAATTAAAGATGCCCGAGGCTTTGAAGATCAGCACGAAGCCCAGCGCCACCAGGGAATACATGACCCCCTGCAGCAGCCCGGCGATCAGCACCTCGATGAAATAGCCCCAGGCGAAGAACAGCGATGAATCGACGGCGGCCAGGCCCTTGAAGCCGAAGCCGAGGGCGGCGATCAAAACCGGCGTGACAAGAATCCAGATGCCGAACCTTATGGCTGTCGGGTTCATCGCTGCCGCCCCCTAATGACTGACGCCGAGATAGGCATCGATAACGTCCTGGTTTGCCCGCACTTCATCGGGTGTGCCGTCGGCCAGCTTGCGGCCGTAGTCCAGCACCACGACACGGTCTGAGATGTCCATCACAACCCCCATGTCGTGTTCGATGAGGGCGATGGTGGTGCCGAACTCGTCGTTCACGTCGAGAATGAAGCGGCACATGTCCTCCTTCTCCTCCACGTTCATGCCGGCCATGGGCTCGTCGAGGAGGAGGAGTTTGGGTTCCATGGCCAGCGCCCGCGCCAGCTCGACACGCTTTTGCAGACCGTAGGGCAGGCGCCCCACCGGGGTCTTGCGGATCGCCTCGATCTCCAGGAAGTCAATGATCCGCTCCACCACCTCGCGGTGGGCGATCTCCTCGCGCTGATTGGCGCCCCAGAAGATGGCCTGCTGGAAGATGTTGCTTTTCATCTTCAGCACACGCCCGGTCATGATGTTGTCCAGGGTCGACATGCCCTTGAACAGCGCCACGTTCTGAAAGGTCCGCGCAATGCCCTGGCGCGCCGCCAGATGCGGGCGCATGGCCCGGCGCTCGGCACCTAGGTACATGATGCGGCCCTGCTGGGGATGATAGAAGCCGTTGATGACGTTCAGCATGGAGGTCTTGCCGGCGCCGTTGGGGCCGATGATCGCCAGGATCTCGTGTTCGCGAATCTCAAAGCTGATGTCGGTCAGCGCCTTCACCCCGCCGAACGACAGGGTGATGTTGTCGGCCCGCAACAGCGTCTCGCCGATCTTCTTCTGCGGCGCGGCCGTGCCTTCGGAGGGCGCCGGGGAGGCCGGGTCAGTGTCCGGGGTGGCCAGAGTTTCCGCCGCCATCAGCTCGCCTTTTTCATCATCGTTTCGCCGCCCGGCCCGACCGCCACATCGATCACCTGCAGGTCCGCCTTGATGGTGCCCTTGCGGCCGTCTTCAAAGGTGACTTCGGTTTCGATGTAGGCCGTCTCGGCGCCGCTGTAGAGCGCTTCGATCAGAGAGTCGTAGCGATCGGCGACGAAGCGCCGCCGCACCTTGCGGGTGCGGGTCAGCTCGCCGTCATCGGCATCCAGTTCCTTGTGCAGGATGAGGAAACGCCGGATCTGACAGCTCGCCAGCTGCGGATCGGCGGCGAGATCGCGGTTCACCTTTTCGATGTGGCCCTTGATGATCTCGATCACCTGGGGATTGGCGGCCAGTTCCTGATAGCTGCCGTAGGCGACGTTGTTGCGCTCCGCCCAGCTACCCACCGCCACCAGATCGATGTTGATGAAGGCGGTGCAGAAGTCGCGCTCGTGGCCGTAGGCCACCGCCTCTTTGATGTCGGGGAAGAATTTCAGTTTGTTCTCGACGTACTTGGGCGCAAAGAGCCCGCCGTCGTTCACCCGGCCGACATCCTTGGCGCGGTCGATGATCTTCAGATGCCCGTTCTCGGCAAAGAAACCGGCATCGCCGGTGTGCACCCAGCCGTCGGGCGTCTTGGTCTCAGTCGTCGCTTCCGGGTTCTTGAAGTATTCGACGAAAACGCCGGGGCCGCGGAACATCACCTCGCCGTTTTCGGCGATCTTGATTTCCACATCCAGGGCCGGCTTGCCGACCGTATCCGCTTCGATCTCGCCGTCGGGCTGGATGGTGATGAAGACGCTGGCCTCGGTGGAACCGTAAAGCTGTTTCAGGTTGATGCCGAGGGAGCGGTAGAAGTCGAAAATATCCGGGCCGATCGCCTCGCCGGCGGTATAGGCCAGACGGATGCGGGTGAAGCCGAGGGTGTTCTTCAGCGGCCCGTAGACCAGGACCTGGCCGAGGGCGTAGAGCAGGCGATCCCCCATACCGACCGGCTTGCCGTCGAGAATCTTGATGCCGGAACGGCGCGCGACCTCCATGAAGTACCGGAACAGGCCGCGCTTGATGCGGCCGGCATCTTCCATGCGGATCATCACCGTGGTCAGGATGTTCTCGAAGATGCGCGGCGGCGCAAAGAAATAGGTCGGCCCCAGTTCGCGCATGTCATGCATCACCGTCTCGCTGGATTCCGGACAGGCGACGCAGAAGCCGGCGACATAGCTCTGGGCGAAGGAGAAGATGTGATCACCGACCCAGGCCATGGGCAGATAGGCGAGGGACTCGTCGGTATCGGTCAGGCCTTCCAGCTTCACGCCGTTGGCCGCCGTCTTCATGACGTTGTCGAAGCTGAGGATCACGCCCTTGGGCGTACCGGTGGTGCCGGAGGTATAGAGAATGATCGCCGTGTCGCTGCCCTTGCCCTTGGCGATCTCGTCTTCATAGAAGTCCGGATGGACCTTGTTGTAGTCTTGTCCTTCGGCCTGCACGGCGTCGAAGTGATGCAGGAAAGGCTGGGTGTAGTGGCGCATGCCGCGGGATTCGTCGTAGACGATCTGGGTCAGGCCGGGGCAGCGCTCGCGGATTTCCAGCAGCTTGTCGACCTGTTCCTGGTCCTCGACCACGGCAAAGCGTGCTTCCGCATGCTCGACGACAAAGGCCATCTCCTCGGCCACGGAATCCTGATAGAGCGGCACCGGCACGGCGCCGATCGCCTGGGCCGCGGTCATGGTCCAGTATAGGCGCGGACGGTTGTCGCCGACGATGGCGACCTTGTCGCCGCGCTTTACGCCCAGGGAAAACAGTCCGGCGGCAAGGTTGCGCACCTCTTCGGCGACCTGGCCCCAGGTATGGGTCTGCCAGATGCCGAAATCCTTTTCGCGGATCGCCGGGCGGCCCGGCCTTTCGGCGCGATGTCTTTCCAGAAGTTTCGGAAAGGTGTCGAGCTCCGCCGGCGGCAGAGAAACCTCAGTCATAGTCTGAACCCCGCTTCCGTGACGGAGCGGTATTGCCGCGCGCAGCAGTCCACAAGCCAAACCCCTTGGCCGTCTTTCCCGCGCACAGCGCCGATGGACCTGCCATCATCCCGCTGGGCCTCCCGTTCATGTTTCCCGGCTCTTATTGTTCGTCTTCATGCGGCTCTCGGCCACCCGGGAAAACTCCACTACCTAAGCTTTCTTTGAACGAAAAATCAATACTCTAACAGTTTCCCAAACGTCCATTCACGTCCTCTTGACGGGCCCTGTCAGCCCATTGTCGGGATCGAGAAATTCGCCCCTTCCTTCACCCCGGAGGGCCAGCGCGAGGTCACCGTCTTGGTCCGCGTGTAGAAGCGGAACCCGTCCGGCCCGTGCTGGTTCAGATCGCCGAAGCCGGAGGCCTTCCAGCCGCCGAAGGTGTAATAGGCCAGCGGCACCGGGATCGGTACGTTCACCCCCACCATGCCGACATTCACCCGGTCGCAGAAGTCGCGCGCCGCATCGCCGTCACGGGTGAAGATCGCCGTGCCGTTGCCGTAGGGGTTCTTCATCGTCAGGTCGAGCGCGTCGCCGTAGTCCGGCGAGCGCACAACGGAGAGCACCGGGCCGAAGATCTCTTCCTTGTAGATGTCCATATCGGTGGTCACCCGGTCGAAGAGACAGCCGCCGACGAAAAAGCCGTTTTCATATCCCTGCATGGAAAAGCCGCGGCCGTCCACCGCCAGATCGGCACCCTGGGCGACACCGCTGTCGACCAGGCCTTTCACCCGGTCGCGCGCCGCCGCGGTCACCAGGGGGCCCATGTCGACGTCGTCACCGGCGGTAAAGGGCGCGATTTTCAGCGCCTCGACCCGCGGCACCAGGCGTTCCACCAGGGCATCGGCGGTCTTCTCGCCCACTGGCACGGCAACGGAGATCGCCATGCAGCGCTCGCCCGCCGCGCCGTAGCCGGCGCCGATCAGGGCATCGACGGCCTGGTCCATATCCGCATCGGGCATGATGATCATGTGGTTCTTGGCACCGCCGAAGCACTGCACCCGCTTGCCCGCCGCGCAGCCGCGCGTATAGACGTGCTCGGCAATCGGGGTGGAGCCGACGAAGCCGACGGCCATGATGTCCGGGTGATCGAGGATCGCGTCAACGGCCTCCTTGTCGCCGTTGACGACGTTCAGGATACCGGCCGGCAGCCCGGCCTCCATCATCAGTTCCGCCAGCATCAGCGGCACCGAGGGATCGCGCTCCGAAGGTTTCAGGATAAAGGCGTTGCCCGCCGCGATGGCCGGACAGAACTTCCACATCGGAATCATCGCCGGGAAATTGAACGGTGTGATGCCGGCGACCACACCCAGGGGCTGGCGGATCGAATACATATCGATGCCCGGCCCGGCACTGCCGGTGTATTCGCCCTTCAGCAGATGGGGCGCGGCAAAGCAGAATTCGGCCACTTCCAGGCCGCGGATGATGTCGCCCTTGGCATCGGGCAGGGTCTTGCCGTGCTCGCGCGACAACGCCTCGGCCAGCTTGTCCATGTCGCGGTGCAACAGCTCGACGAACTTCATCAGCACGCGGGCTCGGCGCTGCGGGTTCACCGCCGCCCAGGCCGGCTGCGCCTCCTTGGCGTTGGCGACGGCAGCGCCCAGTTCCTCGACGCTCGCCAGCGGCACCAGTTTCTCCGCCTCGCCGATCGCCGGATTGAAAACCTCAGCCGTGCGCCCGCTGGTGCCCTTGACATGCTGGCCACCGATAAAGTGCGTGAGCTCCTGCATCTTGTACGCCCTTCCCAAAAAAGCCGTGCTTTGAGAGAAACATTCTTTCCCCGAGGCGCCAGGCGCCACCCGGGTGGTTTCCCCTCAGCATTCTTGATCGTATTGGTTATTACAAACGGCGGCCGCCCAAAACCGCCAAATTGTCATTTTCATTTTGCATTTCTGCAATGACGGGCGAAGATTGATTGCAAGAAAGCATCTTATCATGCTTCCCGGCCCCGCC
>JANQMC010000148.1 GCA_028280305.1 Pelagibius sp.
TACATGCACAACGGCATCTTCGCCACCCTGGAAGAGGTGGTGGATTTCTATAACGCCGGGGGCGGCGATGACCCCTTGAAGGATCCGCGGGTTCGCCCGCTGGGGCTCTCCGCCAACGAGAAGTCGGATCTCATCGAGTTCCTGAAGGCGCTCAGCGGCGACAGCTTCGACACCGACGCCTATGTCTGGCGCGCCGACGATTATGAATACGTGCTGATCGAAAACTGGCGCGACACGATCAATTGAAGGAGGCGACCATGAACGCAAAAAAGATCATTCCCGCCGTCGCCTTCGTTGCCTTGCTGGCTGCACCGGCTTCGGCTCAGAGCCCGCGTCCCGACGGCCTGGCGGCCCTGGGTCCGCCGCCTATACCGCTTGATAACCCGATGTCGGACGCCAAGGTCGAACTGGGCAAAATGCTGTTCTTCGATCCGCTTTTGTCGGGCAACGCGGCGATGCCGTGTTCCGCCTGCCACCTACCGGATGCCGGCTGGGCGGTGCAGGACCGCATCAGCTTCGGCTATCCAGGCACGACCCACTGGCGCAACAGTCAGACGATTATCAACTCCGCCTACTACTCGAAGCTCTTCTGGGCCGGCGCGTCCAAGTCGCTTGAGGCCCAGGCGCGCTCCGCCGCCCGTGGCGGTGTCGCCGGCAACGGCGAGGACGACATGATGGAGGCGCGGCTCGCTTTCGTGCCTGAGTATCGTGAGATGTTTGCCGAGGTCTTCGGCGACGACTGGCCGAACATCCGCCATGCCTATATGGCGATCGCGGCCTTCCAGCGCACGCTCGTGCAGACCGACACGCCCTTCGACAACTATATGCGGGGTGACGACTCGGCGCTCAGTGAGCAGCAGAAGCGCGGCCTGGATCTCTTCGCCGGCAAGGCCAACTGCATCGCCTGCCACAACGGACCGCTGCTGAGCGACGAGCAGTACTACAACCTCGGTGTTCCGCCCTATGCGGGCTGGGAGGAAGACGAGCTCGCTCAGATTACCTTCCGCTTTGAGCTTTACGCCAAAGGCTCGACCGAAGAGCTCTACCGCAACACCAAGGACGATCCGGGTCTCTATTTCCGCAGCAAGGACAAACGTCATAAGGGCAAATTCCGCACGCCGAGCCTGCGCTACACGAAATACACCTTCCCTTACATGCACAACGGCATGTTGGAGACGCTGCGTGACGTCGTGGTCTTCTACAACGAAGGCGGCGGGGAGAACGAATTCGCGGCCACCAAGAGCCCGCTGCTGCAGCCGCTGGGCCTCAGCGACAGCGAGGTCGATGACCTGGTGGCCTTCCTCGAGAGTCTCTCGGGCGAGGAAATCCTGATGGACGAGCCGGAACTTCCGGTCATGCAGCCGCTTCCCGCGGCCGCGCAGAATTAAGAGGAGCCGGAGATCATGACAATCGACCCCCGTATCGCCGCTGCCGTGAACGGCGCCAACGGCGAAGCCGAGAAGGCCGGCACACGGCCTTGCCTGATGAATCGGCGGTCCTTCCTGCTGACCGGCGGCATCGCGACCGCTGTGGTGATGGTGGGCATTCCCGGCCTGGCGCAGGGACAGAGCCCCGCCGTCGTGGCCACCTACCCACGCAAGTTCATCACCAAGCTGTCGTCGCTTGCTGTCGATGAACCCTTCGACTTCGAGTACCCCGACGAGGGGGCCTATGCCGAATCGATCCTGGTGAAACTGGGGCAGGAGGCCGGCGGCGGCCTCGGCCCTGACAAGGATGTGGTGGCTTTTAACTACACCTGCACCCACCAGGGCGGCCCGCTTCAGGGCACTTACCAGGCGGCGGACAAGGCGCTGGGCCCTTGCCCCCTGCATCTCACGACTTTCGATCTGACCCGTCACGGCATCTTCATTTCCGGCCAAGCCTATCAGTCGTTACCGCAGGTGCTGTTGGAGCTGGACGGCGACGACATCTATGCCGTCGGCATGTTCGGTCTGATCTACGGCCGTTTCGATAATCTTCAGGGATAAGGAGAGGTTTTTCATGTCCACCCCGTACTACGTCCCCGAAGAGTCCGTTCCGCTGCCGCCGCCCGATGCCGACGTCATTTCGACGGCCTGCGATTACTGCATCGTCGCCTGCGGCTACAAGGTTTACCGCTGGCCGGTGCGCGGCGGCAAAGTGGGCGGCCCGGCCGCCGATCAGAACGCTTTCGGCGAGGATTTCCCTGTATCCCCTTTGGGTGCGTGGGTCGCACCGACTCAGCACAACATCGTGCTGCATAACGGTGAGCCGCACCATGTGGTGATCATCCCGGATAAGGATACCGAGTTCGTCAATCCGGCGGGCAACTCCTCGATCCGGGGCGGCGCCATCGCTCAGAAAGTCTATAATCCTCAGACGCCGACCCGCGACCGCCTGAAGTCGCCGATGGTCAGGATGTTCGGCGTGCTGATGCCGGTGACCTGGGACTTTGCCCTGGATATCGCCGCTGAGATCGGCCGCTACGTGTTGGATCGCCACGGCACCAACGCCTACGGCGTGAAGACCTTCTCCTACGGCTATATGGAGAACACCTACGCCATCACGAAGTATGCGCTGCGCAATGTTCGGACGGCGAACTTCACCTTTCACGACACGCCCTCGGACGTGACCTCGACTCCCGGCTTCCGTGATGCCGGCTTCGATAACTTCGGGCCGAGCTACGAAGACTGGCGCGACGCCGACACCTTGCTGATGTGCGGTACGGACCCTTATGAGTCGAAAACCATCCTGTTCACCGATTGGATCATGCCGGGAATTCAGAATGGCCAGAAGGCGATTTTCCTGATTCCCCGGCGCACGGCCGGTGTCGCCTATGCCGAGAAGAACGGCGGTATGCTGATCGACATTCAGCCGGGCACCGACCTGCCGGTGGTGCTGGCGATTGCCCGCGTGATCGTGGAGAACGGCTGGGAAGACAAGGAATGGATTCAGCAATGGGTCAATTCCAAGTGGGAAAGTTCTTCGGGCTTCGGGCAGGGGACGCGCAACACGCCCTGGCAGTGGCGCACCACCTGGGGCAAGTTCCAGACCGACGGGTTCGAGGACTGGAAGGAGTGGCTGCTGGCCCAGGACTATTCGGTTCCTGAGAAGGCGGCAGAGATCGCCCAGATCGACGTGCAGAAGATCTACACTGCTGCCGAGTGGATGGCGAAGCCGCGGGAGGATGGATCGCGGCCCAAGACCTCGATCATGATCGAGAAGGGCTTCTACTGGTCCAATAACACCGGCAACACCAACGCGATTTCTTCGCTTGGTATCATCACCGGCTGTGGCGGACGCCCGGGCCAGGTGATCGGCCGGGCCGGTGGACACCAGCGCGGTGGCCTGCGCGGCGGGTCCTATCCGCGCAACAAGAGCCCGGAGAAACTGCCGGGACGGCGGCGCCGGGCCATGGATACCGACCGTTACCTGATGTCCGGCCACACCCGGCTGGCCCACGTTATCGGTACGACCTGGGTTCAGGCCATGTGCGGGTCACAGTCGCTACAGGCCAAGTTCGACGAGCTGACCACCCGTAATCCGCATCAGGTGCAGAGCTTCGACAAGGCGGAGATCATCGAAACCCTGAAGAAGCGGGTCGACTCCGGGGGTATGGTGGTCTGGGACCAGGATATCTACCTGGTCGATCCCATCGGCGCCCGCTATGCCGACATCGTTTTCCCGGCTTCGGGCTGGGGCGAGGATACCTTCACCCGGGCCAACGGCGAGCGGCGTATCCGTCTCTATCCGAAGTTCTACGACGCGCCGGGCGAGGCGAAACCGGACTGGTGGATCATTGCCCAGCTCTCGAAGAAAATGGGCTTCGAGGGTTTCGACTGGAAGGACTCCAACGAGGTCCTGGAGGAGGGTTCGCGCTTCTCCCGCGGTTCGCGCAAGGACTTCCACATGGTGAAGGTTGCCGCCCACCGCGAGGGCAAGACCCTGCACCAGAAGCTTGGTGAGTTCGGCACTAACGGCATTCAGGGTCCGGTGCTGATGCTGGCCGACGGGTCTTTGGAGGAAACAAAGCGTCTCCACGACGTCAATCGGGTGCTGCCGGAGGACGGGCCGCAGGGCGGCACCGTCTTCAACAAGAAGCTCACCCACTTCAACACCCAGACCGGCAAGTGCAACCTGCAGAAGGCCCCCTGGAGCCTGTTCTCAAGCTATTGGGAGTGGTTGAAGCCGCGGGAGGGCGAAATCTGGATGACCTCCGGGCGCATCAATGAACGCTGGCAGTCCGGCTATGACGACCGCCGCCGGCCCTACATCGTTCAGCGCTGGCCGGAAAACTGGATCGAGCTGCATCCCGACGACGCTGCGGCCTACGGCGTCGAGTCCGGCGACTATGTGTTGCTCTTCTCCGACCGCATCCCGGTACAGAAAGACACGATCGTCGGGGTAGAGGGTGATGACTTCGACTTTGCCTCTCTTCTGAAGAACGGCCACATCGAACTGACCAAGGCCTCGGTGACCGCCGTCGCCATCGTCACACCGGCGGTGAAGAAAGGGGTCGGCTATATGGATTTCCTCCATACCAGCCAACCTGCCAACGCCCTTGCCGGCCGCGTCGTCGACTGGATCAGCGGCAACTACAACTACAAGATGGGCGTCGGCCAGGTGCAGCGGATTGGGGAGAGCCCCTACAAGCGCCAGTACCGTTCGATGTCTTTCGCCCGCCGCGACATCGCCTAGGGGGCAGGGGCAGGAGGAGCACCGCCATGATGAATGCCGCAGACCTGCCGCCCGGCGGCGTTGCCGGTTCACCGCCGGACCGCGTCGCCGCAGTCTCGCCTTATCTGCGCGATGATGACGAGCTCCTGCGGTGTGCGGCGGCGCGGGCGCTGGGTGCTGCGGCAGACGCAAGGGCGGCGCCGGCCTTGGTCGAAGCGCTGATGGACGAAGATCCGGATCTCCGGGTCGATGCCATGGCGGCCCTGGTTGCTTGTGCCCGTCCGCAGGATGCCCAGGCGATCCGGCGCTCGCTTATGGGCGATCCGGTGAAGGAGGTAAAGGTCTTTGCGGTGGAGGCGCTGGGCCGCCTGGCCGACAGTGCCTCCGTGCCACTGTTCTGCGCTCTTGCCAAGGACCGCTGCAGTCATGATGTCGCCTGGGAAGACGAGGCCGGCATGTGGGACGACTGGCTCGACGTGCAACTGGCGGTGATCCGGGCCCTGGGCGACATGGGGGTTGGCGAGGCGATCGACACGCTTTTGGAGGCGCGCTCGGACGAGATGGGACAGGAACTGGACCCGGAAGTTTTCGGTGCCCTTTCGAAGATTCCCGAAGGCGGCGTCGCGGCACTATTCGGCCTGTTGCGCGACCGCAATGCAAAGGTGCGCCAGCGTGCTTTTGCGGCACTTTCAAAAGCTGTCGACGGCGCCCTGGCGCCGCTTGAGAATGTACTCATTGAAGACGCCAGTCCGGAGGTGCGCTGTCTGGCCATCGATTGCCTCGACCCGGACAGCGCTTCGGTGGCCCGTCTGGCATTGAGAGATCCGGATGCGGGGGTGCGGCGGGCAACGCTGCGGGCCCTGGCGCCGCGGCGCATCGACATCGCGCGCAGCGCACTCGGCGATGAAGACGAAGAAGCCAGGGCAATTGCGCTGTCGGCGATGGTTTCCGGCCAGAGAGGTGGCGTTGAAACCGTCCGGGGCGGTGATCTGCTTGCCAATGTGCAGGCCTGGGCCGAAACGGCCGGCCCGGTGCTGGCGGCGGCTGCGGTTGAGGCTCTGCCACGGCTTGGTGGGGCAGAAGCCGAACCGTTTCTGTGTTCCTTGGCAGAGGACGGTGACCGGCCGGTGACGGTGAGGGCCGCCGCCCTTCAGGCTTTGGCCAAAACCGTGGGCAGCAAGGTGATCGACACTTTGCGCAATGCGGCGACGGACCCCGTTCGACAGGTTCGGGCTGCCGCCCTTGGTTCATTGGCCGGATTGGCAAACTGCGACGATGCTGATCTGGCCGCTCGGGCCGCCACAGGGTTGGCGGATGCCATGTCGGGCCGGCTGCTGGACCCCGAGACCCGGTTGCCGCAGTCGACTGAAGCGCAGGAGACAGCGCTCGGCGCCCCAAAGACCGAGGGTGAGGGGAACGGACGCCGTATCACCATCACGCGTGAGGGTGATATCGTTCCAACCGAGGAGGCCGACGGCGCTGCGGACAACGTGATCGAAGGCAACTTTCCGCAGTCGACGCTTTCCGCAGTACCGCATCTGGCCGCCAAGCCTCATGGTTCGGAAGAGGAGGCAAGGTCGCCCGCACCCAAGCAGCGAGGAAAGGCTCGTCGCCGGGTCGCTGTGGACGGACCGGACGACATCGGCTTCGACCTGCGGCTGATTGCCGTCAAGGTGGCAGCCGACTGTCCCGGAGAGCCGATTGAGCTAGCGCTTGCGGATCTGTTTGACGTCAAAGAAGGGCCGCTTCGGGAAGCGGCTTTTGCCGCGCTGGCTCAGAGGGCCCAGACACAGCCGCTTTCTTCGGCTCTGGTCGCGGCCGCTGAAAAGGGGCTCGGCGACCCGGATCCGGTCATCCGGGGGCATGCGGCGCGGGCGGTTGCCAGCCGGTCCGACAAAGCGGCAGACCTGCTGTCAGCGCTTCTCGACGACCCGGACGCCTTGGTTCGTGCGACGGCCCTCGAAGCTGTTGGCTCCTCGAAGCCGGAAATTGTTATCGGCGCTTTTCAGGATGATTCCGTCCTGGTTCGGAAAGCCGCAATGGCTTGCTTGCGTCACACCGGAAATCCCGAGGCCCTGCGTGAGGGGCTTGGGGTTTGCGCCTTGCACATGCGTCAGGACAGTTTGACCGAGGCCTGCAAGAAAAGCCCGGATGCTGAACGAATCCTTTTGGAAATGCTTGCGGGCCCCGATCTGGACCTTCGCCAGCGGCAGGTCGTTCTGGAAGCTTTCGCATCAACCTGAGTGCGCTCGCAGGTCTTCCCGCACCAACCCAGGGTTGGCGCTACTTCCCTCTTTTGGCTCTGCTCCGGCTGCTTGAGGCATGCGATCCCTGCAATGATCGAGCGAGATTTTCCGGACATGTTCTGTCCTGTCCGCGGCTGAAATCTGTTCAGGATCAACACATGACACTGGACTTTTGAATTTAACTGCATACAAAGCGCGCCAAAACAGCTCGCGTGTAACGAGCGGTCCGACAGAGTCGGTAGAGCGGTTGTTGTGGTGCAGTTGGGTGCTCCGGCAGAGTCGTCTCGAAGCCCAGTAGTGTAATGGGCATGGGTGCGGAATGCTGGATGGCACGCTGAAAGATCCAACAGAGTCTACGACCGAGATCTCAGAGCTTTCCCCCAATCGGGGCGAGAGGCGGTGAGCGGGCTGCGCTTCACGAAGAATGGGGAGGCTTCCGCTACGTGTCACTTGATCCTGAAAGTTTTGATGGGGCGCTGGACCATGTGTATCGCGCAACGACGGGTGAATTGGATTGGCATGAAGCGCTTCGGCGGGTTGCTTCCACATTCGATGCCTCTTGTACCGCTGTGGCCGTTGAGCGCTACAACCTGGCGCAGGTCCGCTGCGACCCCTTGAACGTTGCCCCGATCCCGGAAACCTTTCATACCAGCATGTCGGCCTGGGATGGCCAACAGCTTTACTACACACACTATCACCGCCTTGACCCTTTCCGCGCAAAAGTCGGGCTGGCGCTAACACCTTCGGTGCTACGCATGCATGATGTCTGCGATGTGGTCGAATTCGCCCACAGCGAATACTATCAAGTTCTCTGTCGGCATATAGACTGCTTCCACCTGGGTCGTTTCACGTCACGGATCAATGCTGATGTCCAGCTCAGGGTGGTCATAAACCGGGGCCACAAGGCTGACCCTTTCGACGAGCAGGAACTCGCTCTCGTTCATGCTCTGGGGGGGCATATCGCCCGAGCCCTTCGCATTCAGCGCCAGGTAACACAGATGGGCGCAACACTGGCTGCCGCTCTGGAGGCGCTGGGCCGCAACGGACGTGCGGCCTTTCTCGTCGACCGTGACGCCAGGATCTGCCAGATGAATACGAAGGCGGAGGCGATCTGCGCTCTTGGCGATGGCTTGACCGCCCGCCACGGCCGTCTGGTTCCGCAGAGACCGGAAGCACAAAGGCAACTGCGTGCCGCACTTTCCTTTCAGCTCGGTGAAGGTCCGAAGACGGCACCCAAGGGGCCGACCTTCGTTGTAATGCACAGGTCTTCCGCACCAATGCCATACGTAGCGGAGGTGACGCCCTTTGCCTTCGACGTGTTGTGGCGTACGCCGGTCGCGGCGACAGCACTGATGACGATCGACGATCCGGATTCGCAACGTCCGGTCGTTTCGGAGATCGTGGCGTCGGCACTGAGCCTCACGCGAACCGAGGCGCGTGTCGCAGGGTTGTTGGCGAGCGCGCGCAGCGAGCGGGAGATTGCAACAGCCCTGTCCATCAGCCTCAACACGGTGAAGACTCACCGCAAGCGCATTTACGCCAAGCTTGGGATTACCAGCAGGCTGGAGTTGGTTTCAACCATTGATGCTTACCGCTAGGGTGCTTCCGGGGTGCCTCGGCTGTCCGGCAGCATTGCCGGCAGAGCGAAGAACCCGGCGGAGCCTGGATGCCGGACTTACCCTTCTGCAGTTTCTCGCAGGGCCCGACCTGCGACTTCGGCAGCGGTGAGCATTGCTGGACGCTCTCGCGTCAGCCTGAAGACTTCATGAAGCCTTCCAGCGCCGACCGCAGGTTGGCACCCAGCGCGTCGCTGACATAGCCTCCTTCCTGGACGATGACTGTTGGGTGCTCCAAGGCGGCAATGTGCCCGGCAACTCTGCCGAACCCCTGTGTTGTCAGCGCCAAACCGCGAAAGGGATCATCTTCGTGGGCGTCCAGCCCGAGCGCCAGAACCAAGGCGTCGGTGCCGAAGTCGGCGATGCGGTCGAGTGCGGTATCCAGTGCCCGCAGATAATCCTTGTCCGACGTCCCGCGTGGGAGTGGGATGTTGAAGTTGAAGCGCCTTCCTGCATTGGCGCCACCCTCGTCTTGGTAACCCCAAAAGAAGGGATAGAAGCGTAAAGGGTCGGCATGGATGGATACGGTAAGAACGTCGTCGCGAGTGTAGAAAATCTGCTGCGTGCCGTTGCCGTGGTGCACGTCTACGTCGAGGATCGCAACGCGTTCGAAGCCGCTGCGCAGCCGCTCGGCGGCGATGGCTGTGTTGTTCAAAAAGCAAAAGCCGCCGGCCAGGTCCGCAGAGGCATGATGACCGGGTGGCCGGCAGAGTGCATAGGCCGCTTCTTCCCCCTGCAGAACGAGATTGGCGGCATGGATTGCGGACTGTGCGCTGGCATAAGCGCTGATCCAGGTGTCACCGGTAATCGGGGCGGCGCCGTCCATGACATGGTAGCCTACCTGACCGACAGCAGAGGCTGGATAGCCGGGGATGGTCTCACCCTGCCGGAAAACCGGATGGAGGTTCGGCACCACTTCCTCCGGCGCCTCGGGGATGCGCTGCCAGCGCGCCACGATGGTCTGCAGAAAGGTGAGGTAGCGCGGATCGTGAACGGCCTCAATTGCTGCTTGACCGCTGTCCGGCGGCGTTTCTACAGGAAAGCCCAGGTCTTCTAGCGCGCTGAGCAGGATGTCGGCACGCTCGGGTGTTTCACGGCTCGGCTGCCAAGCGCCGTTCGAGACAAAGCGGCGCGCGTGGTAGCGTTTCTGAAGCGGGTCGAAGACGGCCTTCATATGCTGTGACGCAGCTCTGCTCCGGCTTGAATACCGCCTGTCAGGATACCTTCGTTCAACAACTCGTCGACGCAGTCGGTCAGGCAGGCCTGGAGTTTGCTGCCGATCTCGCCGAGGAGCTCTTCGTCGGCATTCAATGGTGGGCCAATCATGATCCACTCGCCGAACTTCCCGTGACTGGTGCGGCGCGCATAGATGATGAGTCCGTGCTTCATCGCCAAGCGCGCAATGCGCTTTGTGATCTCCACTTCCAGAGGGAAAGGCCGCTTGGTGCATTGGTCCGCGACGACTTCGATGGCCATAAGCAGCCCCAAGCCCCGGACATCACCGACGATAGGGGAGTGCGCCATGATCTGCCTGAGGATCTCCGACAACTTGGGGCCCAAACGGGCCGCGTTTTGGATGAGGTTCTGGCGTTCCACTTCATCGAGCACCGCAAGACCCGTGGCGCAGGTCAGTGGGTTGGCCACGTAGGTATGGCCGTGCAGGAAGCCGCCGGCAGCAGCCACAAGTTCAACCAAGTCGCGGGGCGCCATCATCGCGCCAAGCGGCGTGTAGCCGGCGCCCAAGCCCTTGGCGAGGACCACAAGGTCCGGTTTCGCGTCACGCCAGTGATGCGCTGAAAGAAAGGCGCCGCTGCGCCCGGCGCCGCTCATCACTTCGTCATAGATCAGCAACAGGCCGTGGCGCGAGCATATCCTTCGAACGGCGTTGTAGTAGGCCTCCGAAGCAACCAGGGCACCGGTCGCGAGGCCGCCAATCGGCTCCAGGATGAAAGCCAGGCAGGTCTCCGGACCTTCGCGCAGGATGGTCTGTTCAAGGTCCGCTGCCGCGGCTTCCTGCCAGCCCTGCGGCGTATAGCCTTCAGGGATCCGATAGGTGAAGGGGGTCGCCACCTTCGGCATCTGCCGCATCATCGGGCCAAAGAGGTCGTCGATCTCTTCGTCACCGGTGACCGAGAGCGCGCCCAGGGTGGAGCCGTGGTAGGAGGGGTTGCGCGAGATCACCTTCCAGCGCTTGCGTTCGCCCCTGACCCAGGCGACCTGGCGGGCAAACTTCAGGCTTGCTTCGACGGCTTCCGATCCGCCGGAGGTGAAAAAGGCGCGGTCGTGGCCGGGCCCGCAGAGCTTGGCCAAGCGCTCGCCCAGGGCTTGATTGGCGTCGCTGACAAAGGCGGTGCGCGAAGCGAAGGCACAGGTGGCGGCCTGCCGGGCGATGGCTTCGACCACATGCGGGTTGCCGTGTCCGATGTTGGTGACCACCGGTCCGCTGGCCGCATCGACATAGCGACGCCCGCTGCGATCCCAGAGATAGGGGCCTTCGGCCCGTTCGATATGGGGCAGGTCCACCGCTGGGGAGGCGGCGTAGAAGCTCTGGATAGCAGTATTGTCGGTCACGGCGCTTCTCCGGCCAGTCTCTCGAAGGCGGCCTCAGAAACCTGGCAGATAGCTTCGTCCTTCCGTACTTCCAGGCCGACATGGCGATAGAAGGCTGCTGCCAGGGTGTTGTCAGGGTCAACTGAAAGCCGCAGGTGGTTGCAGCCGAACTCGCGGCCCCGCTGCGCTGCTGCAGCGAGCAGCTTGCGACCAAGTCCCCTGCCACGGAAATCGTCGATGACGTGGAGATCCTGCACGTAGACACCAAGACAGCCACGCCAGGTCGAGTAATTGTAGAAGAACAGGGTCATGCCGACGGCTGACCCGTCCGCTTCGGCAATCAATGCTTCGAAGCGAGGCGGATCACGAAAGCCGTGGCGCAGGATGTCTTCCAGGCTGCTGCCGCAGGTTTCGCCATCCTTCAGGGTGCGAACCAGATCGGCGAGCAGATCACGAATGATCGCCGCATCGTTGGCTTCGGCCAGACGGATCGAAATGGCGTCGATTGATGGATTTGTACTAGAAGCCAACCTGGTCTCCCCCTTTGAGTGCGAGCGCTGAGCGCGCTTCTTCAGGCGTGGCGATTCCAAAGCCCAGTTCTTCGACGATTCTTCGGATCTTGGAGACTTGGGCCGCGTTGCTCTCTGCAAGCTGGCCGCGGCCGATGGTCAGACTGTCTTCCAGGCCGACCCTGACATTTCCGCCGAGGATCACGCCCATGGTGCCAAGCGGCATCTGGTGACGCCCGGCCGCCAGAACCGAGAAGCGGTAGTCGGACCCGAGCAGACGGTCGGCGGTATGCTTCAGATGAAGAAGCTGGTCGGGGTGAGCATCGATCCCGCCGAGCACACCGAGAACGAATTGTACGAACACCGGCGCACGGATACTGCCCTTGTCCAGGTAGTAGGCGAGGGTTTGCAGATGGCCGGTGTCGTAACACTCGAACTCAAACCGGGTGCCGGCCCCGTTTCCGAGTTTATCGAGAACGGTTTCGATGTCAGCAAAGGTATTCTTGAAGACGAAGTCTCGCGTTGACTCGAGAAAACCTTCTTCCCAGTCGTGCTGCCAGTTAATGTGCCGTTTGGCGAGCGGAAAGATGCCGAAATTCATCGACCCCATGTTGAGTGAGCACATCTCGGGCTTGGCGCGCAGAGGCGCTGCCAGGCGGTCATCCAACCTCATGTTGGCGCCGCCGCCGGTGGTGATGTTGAGAACGGCGTCCGTTGATTGCTTGATGCGCGGCAGAAAGCCCATGAAGACATCGGGGTCTGCGGTCGGCAGGCCGGTTTCCGGTTCGCGGGCATGGAGATGCAGGATCGCCGCCCCGGCCTCCGCCGCCATGATTGCCTGCTCGGCGATTTCAGACGGGGTCACCGGCAGATGCGGCGACATGCTCGGGGTGTGAATTGATCCGGTCACCGCGCAGGTAATGATGACTTTGCCGTTTGTCTGATCCGCCACTCTGAAACCTCGTGTTACATGCTTCGAACGGTTCCTCCGGGGCAGGAACCCGGAGGAACCGTGTCAGGCTGCACCTACTTGAGCAACCGGGTCCAGACCTGATCCTGCAGTTTGATCGACTTTTCCGAGCAGGCGGGCACGAAAATGAAGGTGCGGTCGGATGGTGCGACAATCTCCGGCGCTGTTTTCAACTCGGCGGCCATGTAAGCATCGCTGCCTGCCACCGCGTTGGAATAACGGGCAAAGTTGGACTGGATTGCCACGTTCTCCGGCTGAAGCATGAAAGCCAGGAACTTGAGAGCGTTATCCTTGTTCTTGGCCCCGCTGGGCACAACCATCACGTCCATCCAGGTCAGTACACCTTCTTTAGGGTAGGCGTAGGCGAACTTCGCGTCTTGGGCCCGCAGCTTCAGGGAGCTGCCGTTCCAGTTTGAGTGGGCCTTGACCTCACCGGAGAGCATACGTTCGCGAAGCCCTTCGGACTGGTACATCTTCACGTGCTGTTTTTGCGCCTTGAGGACATCGAAGGCCGCCTGGAAATGAGCCGGATCTTCCGTGCAAAGGTCGTTGCCGAGGTAGGCATGGACCATCTTCACCACCTCGTCGGCGGAGTTGAACATGCCGATCTCGCCCTGCAGCTCTGGCGGCGGGTTGAAAAGGACTTCATAGGTGTGAATGTCACCGCCATAGGTGGAGGTATCGACGGTGAAGCCGGTGGTGCCCCAAAGCCAGGGAATGGAGTACTCGTTTGTCGGATCCCAGGGCGGTGACTGCCAGCGGCCTTCAAGGTTTGCGAAACCCGGTAGCGATCTGACATCGACGTTTTGGATCAAGCCTTCGGAAATCATGCCCGCGACAAAATTGTTGCCCGGAACCACGACGTCATAGTCGGCGCCGCCGGCCTGAAGCTTGGCCAGCAGGGTTTCGCTGGAATCGTAAGTGTCCAGCACCACCTTGATGCCGGTCTCTTTCTCGAATTTCTCGATCAGCTCCGGTGAGGTGTACTCCGCCCAGTTGGCGAAATTCAAAACACCTTCCGCGCTGGCCGCCGAAGCGGCCAGGGCGATCGGTGCGGCCATGCCGGCCATTCTCAACAGATTACGCATATCGAACCTCCGCTGTTCAGTGGTTTTGAATTGTTTTTTTGGTTGTAGGGATCACGGCGTCTTCTCCGAACGCCGCGCAATGAGCCATGACAGGCTTACAAAGATGAAGGAGATCAGCAGCACCAGGGTTGAGATCGCATTGATCTGCGGTGTGATGCCGATCCGGATCAGGCTGTAGATATAGATCGGCAGCGTCGTGGAGCCGGCGCTGCCGACCATCAGGGAAATGATGAAGTCGTCGACCGAAGTGATGAAGGCGAGCATCAACCCGGAGAGGATGCCGGGTGCCAGCAGGGGAAAGGTCACGTGACGGAAGGTCCGCCAGCCATCGGCATAGAGGTCCTGGGCCGCTTCCTCGTAGACCGGGCTCAGACTGTCCAGGCGGGCCCGGATCGGCAAGTAGGCAAAGGGGATGCAGAAGACTGTATGGGCAACAATGATGTTCCCCAATCCCAGGTTCATCCCGACCGCGGTGAAGAAGATCAACATGGCAATGGCGATGACGATCTCCGGTACGATCAGCGGCAGCAGCAGCGTGCCGAGGGCGATTTGGCTGCCCCGGAAACGGCCGCCCCTGGCCATGGCCAAGGCCGCCAGCGTCGCCAAAGCGGTTGCTAGGACCGACGCGATGCCGGCGACAATCAGCGTGTTCAGTGTTGCCCGTTGGATGTCGCTGTTGGCAGCGACCTTGGCGTACCAGTCCAGGCTGAAGTGAGACCAGATGGTTGCGGAATTGCTGCCATTGAAGGAGAAGACGACCAGCAGCAGGATCGGCGCGTAGAGAAACAGGAAGAAGGCCAAGGTCGCGGCCGCGAAACCCGGAATTCTGCCGACCGAGAAGGCCGCCTTGGGCTTGCGAATGCCTTTCGGTGTGGGCGGCGATATCGGGTTGCCGGCGAGCTCGCTCATAGCTGCAGCCCCTCGCCGCGGCTCTGCCGCCTGGCCTGCCAAAGCAGAACCGCCAAGACCGCAGCCAGGAGGATTAGGGAGATCGCCGCGCCGAAAGGCCAGTTTCGCGAGGCGCCGAACTGGGCCTGAACCAGGCTGCCGATCATCAGGTGCTTCCCGCCGCCCAGCAAGGCCGGCGCGACGAAGGAGCCCAGAGCGGGCACGAAGACAAGGACAGCCCCTGCTGCGATTCCGGGCTTGGCCAGGGGCAGTACGACACGCCGCAGCATCGCCCGCCGGTTGGCGTAGAGATCATGTGCGGCCTCAATGAGACTGCGGTCGATGCGCTCGATCGCGGCGTAGATCGGCAGCACCATGAAGGGCAGGAAGGTGTACACCAGCCCGATGGCAATAGCGCCGTTGGTGTAGAGCAGGCGCAGCGGCGTGTCGATGATACCAACCGCTTCCAGACTGTTGTTGATAAGGCCTTCGTCCCGCAGGATCATGATCCAGGAGTAGGTGCGGATCAGCAGGTTGGTCCAAAAAGGCACCGTTACCAGCAACAACAGGATGCCCTGGCGCGCCTTGGGCTGCATGGCGATGACATAGGCGACGGGAAAGCCGGCCAGCAGGCAAAGCAAGGTGGTCACGGCGGCCAGCAGGATGGAGCGCAGGACGATACGCGGGTAGGCGTCGTTGAAGACCAGTTCGCCGGTGAAGTCCTCTTCGAAGAGTACCTGAATGTAGGCGTCTACAGAAAACGCTGGGCGCACGCCGCCCCAGGGATTGGCCTCCATGAATGAAGCGACCGGCACCAGCAGCAGCGGTAGCACCAGGAACACGCCGATGGCGAGGAGTGCTGGCGCCAGGGCTGTGTGGCGCGCACGTGGGGACAGTCTGGCGGGATCGGTCACAGGTCCAGAACCCGAAGCGCCGCGGCCGGCAGGCTGACCCGGACTGCGTCACCTTCACGCGGAACCGTTTCTTCTGCTTCTACGTTGCGCAGACGCACCGTAATCGGCGCGCGGAGGGGGGCAACATCCAGCACAACACAGGTATCGGCGCCGAGGTATTCGATTTCCCGCACCCGGGCCGGAAACACGTTGGCGTTGTCTTCCAAGGCGGCGCCGTTCACCAGGCGGCAACTCTCCGGGCGGATCGCCACGGGAAGCTCCGCCGCGCCCGCATGTTCGGGGCGCAGGGGTTCGGCGAGGTGAAGATGTGCCGCTTCGCCGAGCGCGAGCCTATCGGGGGCCTTCGGTTGGCCCAGGATAATGTTGCTGTCGCCGATGAAGTCGGCGACGAAGCGGCTGCGCGGCCTCTTGTAGATGTCTTCCGGTGTCCCGACCTGCAGGATGCGGCCCGCAGACAACACCGCCAGGCGGTCCGACATAATCAGTGCCTCATCCTGGTCATGGGTGACGAAG
>JANQMC010000172.1 GCA_028280305.1 Pelagibius sp.
GCGCCGTCAGGCCCCGCAGGGAAGCGGTGCCGTCGCTCTCCACGTCGCCCGCGCCAGGCGCGGCCAAGGCCGTCGGGAGCAGCAAGAGGGCCAACAGTCCCCAAGCGCAGCGCACGCGAGCCGGTTCCCGCTCCAGATACAAAGCGATTGCGTACAGTCAACCGAATCCCTTGAGGATGCGGTGAGAGAGGGGGAGGAGGATCCCCTGGCCCGGACGGGAAAAAGGCCAGGGTTCGAGGAGGATGGCCTCAGCCGAGGCGCGCGTCGTCCAGCAGGGACAGATCGACGGCCACAGGGCGCACGCCACCGGGGCCCTGGACTTCCAGGAACGTCTTCGTGACGTGGACGTGGCAATCCAGGACGCAGGTCATGGAGATGCAGTCGATCATCGACCCGCCGCAGAACCATGAACAGTTCGGCCCAGTGCACACGTACTGCGACTCGCCGCCCCCGGCGCACAGGGGCGTGTTGGCGACGGCATCCGGTGCCGCCTCGGCCGTGCTTAGAAACGCCGTGGCGAAGCTGGTGTTCTCCAGCCGCTCGACGTCGCGGACGCTGAGGTCGAGGTCCATTCAGATACCATCTCGGGCAGCATTCAGCAGGGACCGGTCCAGGCCGGCGGGGTGCAGCGGGCCGCCCGCCGCAGCAGGCCCGTCCCGTGCGCCCACGAGGACGTCCACGATGCCCCGGCCGCTGCAGTAGTTCGAGCAGCCGTCGGTGAACTGCGTGCAGTCGAGGGTCCGGTCGCAGGTGGCCGTGTTGAGTCCGATGCCGGCGGCTTCACACTGGTACGACACCTCGACGGTGCACGCGATCGTCCCGACGCCTGCCGCAGCGCCATCCACCGTGCTTGCAAACGCGCTGGCGAAGCTGGTGTTCTCCAGCCGCTCGACGTCGCGGACGCTGAGGTCGAGGTCCATTCACGCATCTCCGCGCAGGGCTTCCACCAGTCCGGCGTCCCCCGCGGAGGCGCCGGCCTGGGTGTGGACCGTGGGACAGATGAACGTGTACGTCAGGGTGATATCGATCTCGACGACGTCGCCGACGATCTCCAGCACGCAGTCCACGGCGCTGTGGTGCGTGAACATGCCGGTGATCAAGGCGCAAACGTTCCCGGTCTCCTGGGCGACGGCCACGTCGGCCGCCTCGGCGGTGCTGGCAAACGCGCTGGCGAAGCTGGTGTTCTCAAGGCGCTCGATTTCTTTGGTGAAGGCGCGGGTGCGCGGGCTGCCGCTTTGGTCCGGTCTGGTCGACCCGCAGCCGCTTGAGGGCGGCATCACCAATGTAAATTTTCGTGTAACGGAACCGTCCGGGGATGGCTACGTGGTGCGTCTGGGCGATGACATCCCGGTGCATCACGTCATGCGCTTCAACGAGGCCGCGGCGAGCCGCGCGGCGGCGGAAGCGGGCGTTTCGCCGGAGGTCGTCTATGCCGAGCGCGGCGTTCTGGTGGTGCGCTTTGTCGAGGGGCGCACCCTGGGCGAGGCGGACCTGCGCTCGCCCGCCATGATCGATCGCTTCCTGCCTTTGCTGAAAAAGGTTCACCGCGATGTCGCTGCCGCCTTTCGCGGCCCGGCGCTCACCTTCTGGCCCTTTCATGTGCTGCGCGACTACGGACGCAGCCTGGAGGAGGGCGGCAGCCGCCACCGCGGCGATCTTCCGGCCCTGCTGGCCGTTGCCGCGGAACTGGAAGCGGCTGTCGGTGACATCACCCTGGTCTTCGGCCACAACGATCTGCTGCCCGGCAACATTCTGGACGACGGCAAGCGGCTCTGGCTGATCGATTGGGACTACGCCGGCTTCGGGTCGGCGCTTTTCGACCTGGCCAACCTGGCGACCAACTGTGGGCTCGACGAGACTCTGGAGCGCCATCTTTTGAGGGGTTATTTCGGCAGAGAGGCCGACGAGGCTTTGTACCGACGTTTCTCCGCCATGAAGTGCGCCTCGCTTCTGCGCGAAACGATGTGGTCGATGGTGTCGGAAATTCACTCGACG
Organism: Pelagibius sp.; assembly: GCA_028280305.1. Lineage (GTDB taxonomy): Bacteria > Pseudomonadota > Alphaproteobacteria > Kiloniellales > Kiloniellaceae > Pelagibius. The sequence continues at coordinate 1,996 of JANQMC010000172.1, forward strand.
CTGGATTTCGACTATGCCGCTTATACCGCCGAGAACCGGGCGCGCTTCGATGCCGCCCACGACGCCTTTATGAACCTTCAGGGATCCTGATGAGCGCACAACCCGCCTCCGCCAAGGTCGTCATCATCGGCGGCGGCATCATCGGCTGCTCCACCGCCTATCATCTGGGCCGGCTGGGCATTCCCGACTGCCTGCTGCTGGAACGCAAGAAGCTGACCTCCGGCACGACTTTTCACGCCGCCGGGCTGGTGGGACAACTGCGCAGCTCGGCCAACATCACCCAGCTGCTCGGCTACTCGGTGGAACTCTACGACCGCCTGGAGGCGGAGACCGGACAGGCAACGGGCTGGAAGCGCAACGGCGGCCTGCGGCTGGCCTGCAATCCCGAGCGCTGGGTCGAGGTGAAGCGCCAGGCCACCACGGCTCAGTCCTTCGGCCTGGAGATGGACCTGCTGACGCCGAAGGAGGCTCAGGATCTCTGGCCGCTGATGGCGGTGGCCGATGTGGTCGGGGCGGCTTTCCTGCCCAGCGACGGGCAGGCCAATCCCTCCGACATCACCCTGGCCCTGGCCAAGGGCGCCAGACAGGCGGGCGTCACCTTGCTGGAGGATACGCCCGTTATCCGCATTCTGCTGGACGATCAAGGCGGGCTGCGGGGTGTGGAAACGCCCGAGGGTGTCATTGCCTGCGAGAAGGTTGTCTGCTGCGCCGGCCAGTGGTCCCGCTTCCTCGCCGCCTCGGTCGGGGTGACGGTGCCGCTGGTCTCCGTCCAGCATCAGTACATGGTGACCGAAGCCATCGAGGGCGTGGCCCGCGATCTGCCGACCCTGCGCGATCCCGACCGCCTGACCTATTACAAGGAGGAGGTCGGCGGCCTCGTGATGGGCGGCTACGAGCCCAATCCCTTGCCCTGGGCGCTGGATGGCATTCCGGCGGACTTTCACTACAGCCTGCTGGATTCGAACTTCGATCATTTCGAGCAGCTGATGGAACTGGCCCTGGGCCGGGTGCCGGCGCTGGAGACCGCCGGTGTGAAGCAACTGATCAACGGGCCGGAGTCCTTCACGCCCGACGGCAACTTCATTCTCGGCGAGGCGCCGGAACTGGCGAACTTCTACGTCGGGGCCGGTTTCAACGCCTTCGGCATCGCTTCCGGCGGCGGCGCCGGGATGGCTTTGGCCGAGTGGGTCGCCGAGGGCGAACAGCCCTTCGATCTCTGGCCTGTCGACATCAGGCGTTTCGGGCGTCCGCATGCCGATCCCGACTGGGTGCGCCGCCGCACCATGGAAGCCTACGGCAAGCACTACACCATGGCCTGGCCCCACGAAGAGCATGCCTCCGGCCGCCCCTGCCGCCGCTCGCCGCTCTACCGGGTTCTGAAAGACCGGGGCGCCTGCTTCGGTGAGAAGCTGGGCTGGGAGCGCCCGAACTGGTTCGCCGACCTTGCGGCAGGGGAAGTGCCCGAAGACGTCTACAGCTTTGGCCGGCAGAACTGGTTCGATGCCGTTGCCCGCGAACACCGGGCGGCGCGCGAGGCGGTGACGGTCTTCGATCAAAGCTCCTTCGCCAAGTTCCTGTTGCAGGGCCCGGATGCCGAGGCGGCGCTGACCTGGATCTGCGCCAACGACATCGCCCGGCCGGTGGGGACGGTGATCTACACGCAGATGCTGAACGACCGCGGCGGGATCGAGTGCGACCTCACGGTCACGCGGCTGGCCGCTGATCGCTACTACATCGTAACGGGTACCGGCTTTGCGACCCACGACTTCGACTGGATCCGGCGCAACACTCCGGCGGGTCTGCGTGCCGAACTGGTCGACATGACCTCGGCCTACGGCGTGCTGTCGCTGATGGGACCGCGCGCCAGAGAGGTGTTGCAGGCCGTCACCTCTGCGGATGTCTCCAATGCGGCTTTTCCCTTTGCGACGGCGCAGGCGCTGCCGCTTGCCGGGGCGACGGTTCAGGCCCTGAGGCTCACCTACGTCGGGGAGTTGGGATGGGAGCTGCACGTTCCCACGGAATCGATGATCGCCGTCTATGAGGCGCTGATGGCGGCAGGGGGCGGCGCGGGCATTGCCGATGCCGGCTACCGCGCCATCGAATCCCTCAGATTGGAAAAGGGCTACCGCGCCTGGGGCAGCGACATCGGCCCGGACCATACGCCCTTGGAGGCAGGCCTCGGCTGGGCCGTGAAACTGGGCAAGGGGGTCGACTTCAAAGGCCGCGCCGCGCTGGAGGCCCAGGAGGACAGCGGCGTAAAGAAGCGCTTCGCCGGTTTCACCCTGGAAGACCCGGACATCGTGCTTCTGGGGCGCGAGACGATTTACCGCGATAACGAGCGGGTCGGCTGGCTCTCCAGCGGCGGGTTCGGTCATTCCCTCGGCAAGCCCGTCGGCTACGGCTACGTCCGCGCCGAGACGCCGATCGACCGCGCTTTTCTGGAGGCCGGAAACTACACCCTGGATGTGGCCGGCGAACGGTCGCCCTGCCGGCTGCATCTGGCGCCGCTGGTCGATCCGGCTATGAGCAGAGTCAGAAGTTAGAGGAGAGGAGGTAATCGTTTCAATTAAAACTATAGATTGTTAATTAATAGATCTCTAATATGTCTCGTTCAGGTTTCCGGGCTTGGCGGCCGGAAAAATGAATTGGGTGTAACAGAATGGCCGAGCAGCAAGCGCTCGATTTGGCGCGCTGGACCCTGGCGTTGTTTTTTCCAGGGGTGGCGCTCTTCTATATCGTCAGACTGACGATCCGTCGGCGCCGTCTGGGGTACTCAGCGG
>JANQMC010000001.1 GCA_028280305.1 Pelagibius sp.
CGAGGGCAAGTTCAAGCACATGATGCAGGGCAAGCGTGCCGGAGCCGACGATTTTCTGCTCAAGCCGTTCGACCGGGAAATCCTGACAAAGGTCTTTTCCGACCAGTCCAAGACTGCCGCCTGAGCGCAGCCTCGTCTTTGGGAAGGAGCCGGGACGGAATGACCGGCTTCCATTGCGCGTGAAGTCCGGCTGACACTGCCGCTTCGCGAAACCGACTCTTTCCTCTCTCCATGACCGCCTTTCGCATTTCGGCCCGTCCGGCGGTTCGGCGTTAACGGTGCCTTAACCGCGCGGATTAGAGAATCGGGCGATAATATTGGACCATTTGATAATCCAAATCAGACCGCTCGGCCAGGCGAATGGCGCAGCGCCATGCCGGGCATCGGGCAAGCCGTTCAACGACGCCGACGGGCTGATTTGGCTCACCGAAGGCCGTCTTATCAGGCCTTCTGGACGTCGTTGCGGTCGCTTTGTGGTAACCAGACCACGGTCGCGATCGCGCCTGGCCAGCAGGCCGGATTAGAGCGTCAGGCGAGAATTGAGAATCGAGGGATTTGAGGGATTCCCTTTTTAGGCGAACACTGATTCAGTGGGAGGCAGGAGGTGCCCCCATGGGAAAATCTGTTTCGTCTGATTTGCGGCTTCGGATGGTGCGTGGCATTGCATCGGGTAAGTCGCGGCGGGCCGTGGCGGCTCAGTTTGAGGTTGCGCCGTCCACGGCGGTGCGGGTGCAGTCCCGCTATGCGGCGACGGGCTCGGTTGAGCCGGCCAAGCAGGGGCGCCCCAAAGGGTCAGGCAAGCTGGGGCCCTGCCGAGAGGCCATTGTCGACAGGGTGAAAGCTCAGCCGGACATCACCATGCCGGATCTGGCCGCCTGGCTGGAGGCCGAACATGGCGTTACGGTTGACCCGTCGAACCTGTCCAAGCTTCTGTGCAAGGAAGGCTTCACCTATAAAAAAAACTCTGCTGGCGTCGGAGAAAGAACGCTCTGACGTCAAGGCGGAGCGCCGGACATGGGTCTCGCTCCGTCAGCCATTTATGCAGCGTCAGCCGATCCGGCTGGTGTTCCTGGATGAAACCAGCGTGAAGACCAATATGACACCCTTGCGCGGACGCAGCCCAAGGGGAGAGCGGCTCATGACCGATGCGCCTTTCGGCAGGTGGCACACGCAAACCTTCATCGCCGGCCTGCGCTGCGATGGACTTGTCGCCCCTTGGATTATCGACCGGGCCATGGACGGCCCGGCCTTCGATGCTTATGTCAGCACCCAGTTGGTGCCGACCTTGAGACGCGGCGATGTTGTCATCCTCGACAATCTCAATGTGCACAAAAGTCCGCGGGCCGCCAAAGCCCTGGCCGAAATTGGCGCCTGGTTCCTGTTCCTGCCCAGATACTCACCCGATCTCAATCCCATCGAGATGGCCTTCGCCAAACTCAAGGCCTTGCTCAGAAAGGAAAAGGCGCGCACCTATGACGCCCTGTGGCGCGCGGTTGGCAACATCTGCGGCCTCTTCGAGCCCCAGGAATGCTGGAATTACCTTAAAGAAGCAGGATATGTCTCAGATTAAGCGCCCGACGCTCTAGCGCTTCAGCGCGGCATCAACCAACTCCGCGCGCGCCAGATCCTTCGGCCGGCCGAAGCGCAACAGCAGGGACCTTTGCTCATCGAGCGATGGCATGAAGACCCGGAGCGGGCCTATTTCGACGGGAATCCGGGTCTTGAAGGCGACCGGATTCCAGCGGCCTTCCTCAAAAAGATGCAGATCGCCGAGCAGGTCGATGGGCAGCAAACCCGGCCGCTCGACCTGCACGAAGGGATCGGAAC
>JANQMC010000065.1 GCA_028280305.1 Pelagibius sp.
GGCGCCGGGCGATGAGGCCGTAGACGAAGGCGTCGAGGCTCGCCAGCGCGTCCCTGACCGCACGGTTGGTGGCCGTCGGCCGCCAGCGCGGCAGGACGAAGGGGGACCAGATCCGCCTTTCAGCATCGCGCAGGACCCGGGTCATGGCCACGTAGACCTGCTCGTGCTCGCCCTGCAGATGCACCGAAAAGAGCGTGCGCATGACGATGTCCAGGGTCAGGCGCATCATCTCCGGCACCACATCGATCGGTGCCTCGGCCGCCGCCTGCCGGTGCCAGCGCGCCAGCATCTCGTCGACCGCCGTCTGCATGGCTTCGGTCATGCGCCGCAGTTGGCAGCCCTGGAACCCGCGCGCGGCGGTCTTGCGCTGGTGCAGCCAGTCGTCGCCCTCGGCGAGGAAGATGCCTTCGCCGAGAACCGAGCGCATCATGTCGTAGAACTTACTCTTCTCGTAGTTCAGCCGGTTGTCCTGCAGAACATGGCGGATCATCGCCGGATCGTTCAGCATGACCACCCGGTCCGCCCCGAACCGCAGGGTGACGGCACCGCCGTGCTCCCGCGCGACACGGGTGAAGAAGCGCAAGGGGTCGCGGCGCAAGGCCGGCAGCACCCCGACCAGGGGCCAGCCCTTGAGTTCCGGCGGCCGCTCGCCGCCTTGCGGATGGTCGAGCGCAGAAAACTGTTGGACAGCCAGACTCATGGCTTCCCCCTCCGTTCGCATGACAGTTTTTCCCGGCCCGTGGCCTGCCGGATCAAGCCACGGGCGGCCGGCCGCCTAGTGGCGCTGTTGCATCGGCACTTCGGCGACGCCGGAAAGCCGGGCCGAGCCTTTTTGTTCGACCTGAGCCACCGACTTTTCGGTCAGGGCGATCGAGTCCGACACGGCCTCGGCGGCAACGCCGATCAGATGCGCGGCGAATGAAAGTCCAGTGCGCTTGGCTTCGATTCGCAGGTAGTCCAGGCAGCGCTTTATGGCTTCGGCGTCCTGCAGGGGGTCGCAGAGCTTCAACTCGATCGGCTTCTTCTTCTCGCTCATAATTTTCTCCTCGTTGATGTGATCTGCCTCTTCCCGGCCTAGGCCACTGCCGGCTGATCCAGAAAGAAGGCATTGCGAATGACAGATCCCTGAATGCCGGCGATTGACCGCAGGCTGGCCAGGGTTGCGTGGTTCATGTCGAAGTGCCCGGCGAAGGCGGTTTCGCCTTCGATGCACACAGGGTGCGTCTGCCGCTTCGGCGGACAGCCGAGGCGCGGCAGCAACCGTTCCATGCGGGCGTCGTAGACGGTAATCAGCTCGCGGATGCCCATGGCGATGCAGGTTTCGGTCACCGCGCAGAGCAGTTCGCTGCTCACCCTTCCCCGGTTTCCCCGGCCCTCGACCGCGAAGCGGCTGCCTTCCCAGATCAAGGGGTGGTAGGGGGGCCTCTCACCTTCCAGTAGCTCCGGAAAGACGTCCCGCAGCATGTAGGGGCCGGTGGTCGGCAAAAATCGCCAGCTACCGACGACCCGCTCCTCCGGATCCATGGCCAAGAGGTAAATCGGGTAGAGATTGTCGAAGGAATCCCGCTCCTCGCCGTCCGAAACGGCCACATCCCACCCCAACCTCTGCCTGAACACCCGGCAGCGCTGGCGAAACATCTGGAGCAGCGCCCCGGCGTATTCCGCATAAAGATCTGGGGTAACGACGTCGATCACAGGCCGACCCTCTCGCAATCCGATCTACCAGCGATTGGACTGCGCGAGGGGCGGCTTGACAGCCCCCCAGAACTGGGGGGCCACGGCTGGACGACGCCGGCGACGGCATCGTCGTCAGTGTAAAAAATTCAAATTTTTCAGGTGTTTATGGGATAATGTGGCCCAGCAGGATCGCTTTGACCACCGCGTGATGCTTGGAGAAGACCCCGAGCTTGCGCATGGTGTTCTTGAGGTGAAAGAGCACCGTTTCCTCGGAAATCGCCAGGATCTGGCCGACCTCCCAGGCGGTCTTGCCCCGGGCGGTCCACAGCAGGCAGTCACGTTCGCGGTCGGTCAGCCGCACCCGCTCTTCCACCGGAACATCATGGGAGAGGCGCAGGAAGGCCTCGTGTGTCTGGGCCGCGATCCAGGTCAGGTCCTGGCAGCTTGTCCGGTAGGCCTCTTCGAACTCGGCCTGCGTGCCGCTGGTCGAGACGTTGAGGGTCGAAAGGCCGCTTTCGGGCCCGTGAATCGGAATGGTCGCGCCCTTGGTCAGGCCAAAATCGCCGGCCTCGTTGAAGACCTTGCGCTGGCCGTTGCTCAGA
>JANQMC010000107.1 GCA_028280305.1 Pelagibius sp.
GCTGTAGAAGGGGATCAGCAGCTCCGGCCGGTTCTCGGCGGCCAGCGCGCGGCCGGTCTGGGTCATCATCTCCGACACGCCGACGATGGAGGCCAGCACGGTGGCCATGGTGAGGATGGCGTAGAGGTTCATCCAGGGCGGCAGCATGCGCTTCACGCACTGCGGCAGGATGATCTCCCAAAGCGTCTGGCGCCGGGTGAAGGCGAGGGACTCGGCGGCTTCCCACTGGCCCGAGGGCAGCGACTTGACGGCGCCGCGCACGATCTCCGAGACGTTGGCCATCACCGGTAGGGCCAGGCCGATGGTCGCCTTCACCCAGTCGGGGAAGGGAATGACGACGATGCCCAGGTCGAACTCGAAGGGCAGCAGGAACATGCAGAAGAACAGCAGCACCAGCCAGGGCGCGTTGCGGAAGAACTGGGTGACGAACCAGGAACCGCCGCGCACCGGCGGCAGCAGGGAAATCTGCATGAGGCCCAACACCGCGCCCGTCCCGGTGCCGATGGCCATGGCGAGGAAGGAGATGGCGATGTTGAAGACGAAGCCCTCCAGCATCACCGGTACCCAATTGATGAGCGCGACAAAGGCGCTCTGCTTTTCGGGTGTCCCACTTTGCGCCTCGGCGATGCCGGCGGAGAGCAGCAGGATCGCGACCAGCCAGAGCCCGTGGCGGGCGCGCAGGCGGGGCAGGGGAAAGCCGGCGGCGCGCTCCTTCTCCGCTGTGGCGGCAAGGCGCTGGGCGGCGGGCAGCAGCACCGGCAGATCGGTACCGCCATCGAGAACAGGCTTCTTACCGAACATACCCATTATCCGAATCCGGGCAGGCGCATCGCCCGCTCCCACCTGTGCATGAACCAGACCAGCACCCCGACCAGGAAGACATAGGCGATCAGCAGGAAGGTCATCATCTCCGGCACGTTCACCGAGTCCGACCAGATCTGGTTGGCCATGTAGAGCATCTCCGGCACCGCAATCGCATAAGCAAGCGTCGTGGTCTTGACCAGGTTCACGAGGTTGTTGTTCAGCGCCGGCAGGCAGACGCGGAAGGCCAGCGGCAGAACGATGTAGAGGTAGATCTGCAGACGGTTGTAGCCCAGCGCCTCCGCCGCCTCCTTGGTCGACTCCGGCACCGCCTCGACTCCGGAGCGGAAGATCTCCACGTTGAAGGCGCCGGCGAAGAACGATAGCGAGATCACCGCCCAGGCGAAGCTGCCAAGAATCGGCTCCTGCAGGCCGAAGCGGTTTTCAGTGGTCGGCAGGATCGAGCCGATGGCGAAGTAGAAGAAGTAGAGCTGCACCAGCGGCGGGGTGTTGCGGAAGAACTCGATATAGGCGGCGACGATGCGGCGCAGGACCACCGAGCGCGCGCCCTGGACCCAGGCGCCGACCACACCGATCACCAGAGAGAGCGCAAGGCAGATCAACGACAGCCAGATGGTCATGAAGAAACCATCGATCAGCCGGTTGCGGTCGTAGGAATCGTAGATGAAGGTGAGGTTGATCCCGGTGTCCTGATAGAAGACCCGGAACCAGTCGTAGACTGCCTCCACTGAGCCGCCGTCCCCCTGTTACTTTTTGTCTGGCGTCACCCTAGCGCATTTGGCGTTTGGAACGAAGGCCCCCTCACCCTCCCGCTAACGCGGGCCCCTCCCTCTCCCACAAGGGGAGAGGGTAAGTAAAGGGCGACACCGCAAGACTTCTCCCTCTCCCCTAGTGGGAGAGGGAGGGTGAGGGGGCTTCTTTTTTGTTACCGCTCGATCGACGGATTCACGCCGCGGAACAGGGTATGCATCTTCTTGGCGAAGGGCGTCTGCTCCAAGCCGTACTTGCTCTCCAGTTCCAGGATGCGGCCGGATGTGTGCCACTCGACGATCATGCCCGCCATCAGCGCGGCGAAGGCGTCTTCGCCCTTCTTCACCGCGAGGCCCCAGGGGGCGTCGTCGATGGTCGGCAGCGGCATCTTCCAGCCTTCCCAGTCGGCATCGCCCAGGCGCGAGACGATGAAGCTGTCGTCGTAAACGAAGGCGACGCAGCGGTTCTGCTGCAGGGCGGTCAGGGCTTCCGCCGTGCCCTTGAAGGCGACGATGGTGGCGCCGAATTCCTCCGACGTCTTGCGGTTATAGAAGGCGCCCTGAATGCCGCAGACCGGCGCACCCTTCAGGTCTTCCCAATTGGCGAAGTTGCCCTTGGTCAGGATGTTGGTGCCGGAGGAGTAGTAGTTCGGATCGACGATCTGTACCACTTCGCGCCGGTCGTTACGGTCGGTCATGGTGGCGATCATCAGGTCGATCTTGCCCTGCTCCAGAAACTGCATGCGGTTGGAGGACACCACCGGCACCAGCTCCAGCTCGACACCCAGGGTGTCGGCGACATCCTGGGCCAGGTCGGGCTCCAGCCCGATGATCTTGCCGCTGCTGTCGAGGAAACCGTAAGGCGCGTAGTCCGCCTTCACGCCGACGATCAGCTTGCCGCGCTCGCGGATGTCGTTGATCACGTCCGCCGAAGCGCCGGCCACCGCGAAGCCGGAAGCCAGGGCCGCGATACCGGCGGCGGCTGCTGTCGTCTTGATCCATTTTCTCATGAGACTCCCCTTTTCTTCATTCATGTTCTTGCAATTCGGCGACCACACTAATGCGGCTTGATCGGGCTGTCCACGCATGGGCCTTTCGAGACGGCGCTTCTGACACCCCCTCAGGTTGAGAGGGAACAGAAGAACCACCATACTGAGAAGGCTGCACAGCAGCCGTTTCGAAGTGTGAACCAGCTTGGCGGCGGCAGGTATCACCCTCACCCCGGCCCTCTCCCATCCCAACTGCTTAATGGGGAGAGGGGGAACCAAATTGGGAAAGCGCGGCTAAAAAGCCCTCTCCCCCAAACTTGGAATCTGGGTGGGAGAGGGAGGGCCCGCCTCCGATCAACAAGAATGGGTGGGAGGGTGAGGGGGGCTGCTCGCAGCAAGCCGTTTTCCTCCCACTTCCCTTGACGCTGCCCGCAAAGGGCGAGACAGTCGCTGAAGTCAACCGGAGAACCGGAAGCCCGTCCGATGGAAAGCCCCGCCATGATCGTCGACAAAGAACCCGCCAGCCTGGATCCCCTGCGTCAGCGCCTGCGCGACCATCTGATGAAGGACGAAACGGCTGTCGTGAAAGCGCTGCTGGATGCCGCGGCGATTCCCCACGATGCCCAGGACCGGGTGGCCGAGCGCGCCCGTGCCCTGGTGGCCCAGGTGCGGCGGGAGCGGGTCGGTCAGGGCGGGCTTGATGCCTTCCTCCATGAGTTCGAACTGTCGAGCAAGGAGGGCGTGGTGCTGATGTGCCTCGCCGAGGCGCTGCTGCGGGTGCCCGATGCGCTGACTGTCGACAAGCTGATCAAGGACAAGATCGCCGAAGCGGATTGGCAGGCTCATCTCGGCCAGAGCCAGTCGCTTTTCGTCAATGCCTCGACCTGGGCCCTGATGCTGACCGGCCGGGTGGTGAAGCTGGATGAAAACGACGTGCGTGATCTCGGCGGCTCCCTGCGCCGCCTGGTGCAGAAGTCCGGCGAGCCGGTGATCCGCAGCGCCGTCACCCAGGCCATGCGTATCCTCGGCAAGCAGTTCGTCATGGGCCGGACCATCGAGGAGGCGCTGGAGCGGGCCAAGGCGGTGGAGAAAAAAGGCTACCGCTACTCCTACGACATGCTGGGCGAGGCGGCCCACACCATGGCCGACGCCAAGCGCTACTTTCAGGCCTACCGCGACGCCATCGCCGCGCTCGGCAAGGCTGCGGCCGGAAGAGGGCCGGTCGACGCGCCGGGCATCTCCATCAAGCTCTCCGCGCTTCATCCGCGCTATGCCTTCGCCCAGCGGGCAAGGGTGCTGCGTGAACTGGTGCCGCAGTTGAAGACCCTGGCGCTGGATGCCAAGGCTGCCGACATCGGCCTGACTGTGGATGCGGAGGAGGCAGAGCGTCTCGACCTTTCCCTCGACGTGATCGAGGCGGTCTCCGGCGACCCCGACCTTGCCGGCTGGAACGGCTTCGGGCTGGCGATCCAGGCCTATCAGAAGCGCGCCCTGCCGCTGATCGACTGGCTGGCCGACATGGCCAAGCGCCACAAGCGCCGTCTCATGGTGCGCCTGGTGAAGGGCGCCTATTGGGACAGCGAAGTAAAGCATGCCCAGGAATTGGGTTTCGAGGGCTATCCGGTCTTCACCCGCAAGGCCTCGACCGATCTCTCCTATCTCGCCTGCGCCAAGCGCCTCTTGGCCGAGCCGGAAGCATTCTATCCGCAGTTCGCCACCCACAACGCCCACTCCCTGGCCTGGGTGCTGGAGGCGGCAGGCAACCGCCCATATGGCCCTGGGGATTTCGAATTCCAGCGCCTCCACGGCATGGGCGAAGCGCTCTACGATCAGGTGGTCGGTGCCGACAAGATGAACCGGACCTGCCGCATCTATGCCCCGGTCGGCAGTCATGAAGACCTGCTGGCCTATCTCGTACGCCGCCTGCTGGAAAACGGTGCGAACTCTTCCTTCGTCAATCGCATTCAGGATGAGAAGCTGCCGGTCGACGACATTGTCGCCGATCCCGCTGCCAAGCTGCGCGGCACCACGCAGATTCCGCATCCGGCGATCCCGCTGCCGGCGGACCTCTTCGGCAGGGAACGCAGGAACGCCGCCGGTATCGATCTCAACGATCCGCGGGCGGTCTCGGAGCTTCAGCAGGCCATGGCCTCCGCCTCGGCGGAGCCCTGGAGCGACGGGCCGCTGGTCGGCGGCGTCGAACAGACGGCGGGCAGCCGGCGTCCCGTGGTGAACCCGGCCGAACGCGGCGAGACCGTCGGCGACATCGCCTGGGCCACGCCGGCGGAAGCCGAAGATGCGCTCGCCCGCGCGCACCGCGCCGCCTATGCCTGGAACGCCACGCCGGCCAACGAGCGGGCTGCCTGTCTGGAACGCGCCGCCGATCTGATGACCGCCCAGACGCCGCGTCTGATGGCTTTTTGCCAGCGCGAGGCCGGCAAGCTGCTGAGTGATGGTATCGCGGAGGTGCGCGAGGCCGTCGACTTCCTGCGCTACTACGCGGCCCGTGCAAGAGCCGAATTCGCGGCGCCGCTGTCGCTGCCCGGCCCGACGGGGGAGCGCAATGAAATCTCGCTCCAGGGCCGCGGCGTCTTTCTCTGTATCTCGCCGTGGAACTTTCCTCTGGCGATCTTCACGGGACAGATTTCGGCCGCGCTGGCCGCCGGCAACGCGGTGATCGCCAAACCGGCGGAGCAGACCGGCCTCGTGGCCGCCGCGGCGGTGCGCATTCTGCATCAGGCCGGCATCCCCGGCGATGTGCTGCACCTGCTGCCCGGCGACGGGCCGACCATCGCCGCACCCCTGGTGAACGATCCGCGGGTCGCCGGTGTGGCTTTTACAGGTTCCACGGAGACGGCACGCATCATCAATCAGGCGCTGGCGGCGCGGCCCGGACCCATCGTGCCGCTGATCGCCGAGACCGGCGGGCAGAACGCCATGCTGGTGGACTCCACTGCTTTGCCGGAGCAGGTGACCGAGGATGTCATCACTTCGGCTTTCCAATCCGCCGGCCAGCGCTGTTCGG
>JANQMC010000151.1 GCA_028280305.1 Pelagibius sp.
GCACCAACCATTACCTTCGGCCAAGTTGATCGCGAAGGCCACCGGCCGCAACTTCGTGCGCATGAGCCTTGGCGGCGTGCGCGACGAGGCTGAGGTGAGGGGCCACCGCCGCACCTACATCGGCTCGATGCCCGGCAAGGTCATCCAGAGCATGAAGAAGGCCAAGTCGTCGAATCCGCTGTTCCTCCTCGATGAGGTCGACAAGCTGGGTGCCGACTGGCGTGGCGATCCTTCCTCCGCGCTGTTGGAGGTTTTGGACCCCGAGCAGAACGGCGCGTTCAACGACCACTATCTTGAGGTCGACTACGATCTTTCCGACGTGATGTTCGTGACCACGGCCAACACCCTGCGGATGCCCGGGCCGCTGCTCGACCGCATGGAGGTGATTCGCATCCCCGGTTATACCGAGGATGAGAAAGCCCAGATCGCCCTGCGCTATCTGATCCCCAAGCAGATGAAGGATCACGGCATCAAGCCGGAGGAATGGTCGATCTCCAGCCAGGCGCTGCTCGATCTGATCCGCCACTACACCCGCGAGGCGGGGGTTCGTAACCTGGAACGTGAAGTCGCCGGGCTGGTGCGCAAGGCGGTCAAAGAGATCGCCATGACCAAAGCCGATACGGTCTCGGTCACCCGCCGCAATCTCGAAAAGTACGCCGGCGTACCGCGCTACCGCCACGGCGAGGCGGAAGAGGAAGATCTGGTCGGTGTGACCACCGGCCTTGCTTGGACCGAGGTCGGCGGCGAGCTGCTGTCGATCGAGGCGGTCACGCTGCCCGGCAAGGGCAAGGTGACGGCGACCGGCAAGCTGGGCGACGTCATGAAGGAGTCGATCCAGGCGGCGGAATCCTATGTGAAGAGCCGGGCTGTCGACTACGGAATCAAGCCGACCGTCTTCGAGCGCAAGGACATCCACGTCCACGTGCCTGAAGGGGCAACGCCGAAAGACGGCCCGTCGGCGGGCGTTGCCATGGTGACGGCAATCGTCTCCGTGCTGACCGGCAACGCGGTGCGCCGCGATGTCGCGATGACCGGCGAGGTGACTCTGAGAGGGCGGGTTCTGCCGATCGGCGGCTTGAAGGAAAAGCTGCTGGCGGCGTTGCGCGCCAACATCAAGACCGTTCTCATTCCCAAGGAGAACGAGAAGGATCTTGCCGACATTCCGGATAACGTGAAGCGGGGAATGGAGATCGTTCCGACCTCGACCGTGGACGAGGTTCTTGAGCGGGCATTGGTCGAAAAGCTGATCCCGATCGAATGGAACGAATCGGATGAAGAGCTTGCCGCGACTCGGAGCGCCGAAGGCGACCAGAGTCGGTCAGGTTTGGTCACGCACTGACAACGACTCGGATTTGCCCGATTCGTTAGCGGATTTGTGGGGGGTGTTTAGCCCAAAACCGGCTAAAACCCCTGCATTTCTGCGCTTCTCACGTTGACGCCGCTCGATTCTGCGATCTACAATTCGCACCTCCTCGGAGCGGTTTTCTTTATCTCTCTGCACTTCCTATCCCTACTGTTAGAAGGGGGTTCACGTGAACAAGAATGATCTGGTAGCAGTTGTCGCGGACAAGACCGGCTTGTCAAAAGCCGATGCGACAAAGTCGGTTGATGGCGTCTTCGACGCGATCACCGAGTCGCTGAAGTCCGGTAGCGAAGTTCGGCTCGTCGGTTTCGGCACCTTCACTGTAACAAAGCGTGCCGCGTCTCAGGGCCGCAACCCGCGCACGGGCGAGCCGATTCAGATCAAGGCGTCCATGCAGCCGAAATTCAAGGCCGGCAAGGGTCTGAAGGACGCAGTAAACTAGTTTCTTTGCGCTTTGCGCAGACGTCGCCGGCCGCCCCGCTTGCATCGGAGGCGGCCGGTGCTATTTTGGGTCCCGCGCCGGTCACACCATAACGCCGTTTTTCGTTTGCGAAGGTGTCGTGATGGTAGAGGCAGCACAGCAACGGCGCCGACGTTAAGGCAGGTTCGGGAAGCGGACAGGTCTGATTGCTGCGAGGAGCGGCAGTACCCCTGCCGTATCTCATCAAGGGCGGTTAGCTCAGCTGGCAGAGCATCGCGTTTACACCGCGAGTGTCGGCGGTTCGATCCCGTCACCGCCCACCATTCCTCCCCGCCCACCATTCCTCCCCGCCGGTAGTTCTTCCCTGGGTTCTACCCGACTTGCCGTGCCCCTGCGGCATGCTGCAGGGCTGCCTCTGGAGCCCGGACGGCGGCTTCCAGGCCGCCGCGACGGAGCGGCTTGGGGTTCCTTTAAGGGCTTTGGTAAGGGCTTGGTGGCAAACTCACCTTTCGGGCCCGCCGGGTCTGGGGTCGGGCTGAAAGCCGGATTTGACAAAAAACCTAGGAAAAGCGGTCCCGCTGCATGCGGCATTGCTTGACACCATGGGGGCGGTGGAGTACATCACCGCGTCCCAGCTAAGGGGGTGTAGCTCAGTTGGTTAGAGCGCCGGCCTGTCACGCCGGAGGCCGCGGGTTCGAGTCCCGTCACTCCCGCCAGTTTCCTGGCTTATTCCCGTCATAGGTTTGCTGTCGCGATCAGCGGCTTATCTGCGCGACAGAACGCCGCGCTGCGACCGGCATTTTCGTATTGCCGCTTTCCCGGGAATCCCTGGCGATCTATATTTCAATTAGGTGAAAGCGTTAGGGGCGCTGCGCTGAACGAATGACCTTGCATTGCAGCATCCCTTGCGGCAGTAAACGCTCGTTGGCTTGCTCTGCAGCCTAAGCTGCCGGGGGCCTGCGGGAACGACACGCCGAAAATGGCGGGCAGGAGAGTGACGCATGAATGCCTTGTTGGCCGAGTATCTGCCGATCCTCATCTTCCTTGGGATTGCGATCGGGCTGTCGGTAGTGATTGTCGCGGCCTCCTACATCGTGGCCCGCCAGCGCCCCGACTCGGAGAAGGTCTCCGCCTACGAGTGCGGATTCGAGGCTTTCGACGATGCGCGCAGCCGTTTTGACGTGCGCTTCTATCTCGTGGCCATCCTGTTCATCATTTTCGATCTTGAGGTGGCGTTTCTGTTCCCCTGGGCCGTGGCCCTGGGCGACATCGGGCTTTTCGGATTTTGGTCGATGGTGATTTTCCTTGGGATCCTGACCATCGGCTTCATCTACGAGTGGAAAAAGGGAGCCTTGGAATGGGAGTAGAGCGTTCAGCGCCGGTGATGTCTCCTGACCAGGCCGGGGCGCCTTTGGCGCCGGGTGCGGCTCAGGATGCGGTGATCAGCCGGGTGGCGACCGAGATTTCCGACAAGGGCTTTGTGGTTGCCCAGATGGACAAGTTGGCGGCCTGGGCCCAGTCGGGCTCTCTCTGGCCAATGACTTTCGGCCTGGCGTGTTGTGCCGTTGAGATGATGCACACCGCCTGCAGCCGCTATGATATCGACCGCTTCGGCATGGTGTTCCGGCCCAGCCCGCGCCAATCGGACGTGATGATCGTCGCCGGCACCCTGACCAACAAAATGGCGCCGGCGCTGCGCAAGGTCTATGACCAGATGCCGGAGCCGCGCTGGGTGATCTCCATGGGCTCCTGCGCCAACGGCGGCGGCTACTACCATTACTCCTACTCGGTGGTGCGGGGCTGTGACCGGATCGTGCCGGTCGACATCTATGTTCCCGGCTGCCCGCCGACGGCGGAGGCCCTGCTTTACGGCATCATACAGCTCCAGAAGAAGATTAAGCGCAGCGCCGCGATCGCGCGCTGACGGCCTGCTACCACTTGCCACGAGGATAGGCGGAAGTTCGATGACCGAAGCGCTGCAGGATCTTGGCGACTATCTTTCGGCTGCCCTTGCCGAGGACCTGCTGGACCGGGATATCGGCCACGGGCAGCTCAATCTGCACATCAAGCGCGACTCGCTGCTGAAGGTGCTGACACTCCTGCGCGACGATCAGAATTGTCAGTTCAAGCAACTCATCGACCTGACGGCGGTTGACCGCCCCGAGCAGGCCGAGCGCATGGAACTGGTCTACAATCTGCTGTCCCTGAAGCTGAACCAGCGCATTCGTGTGAAGCTGTCGACCGACGAGCGCAGCCCCGTGGCTTCGGCCGCCGGCGTGTTCTCGGCAGCGATCTGGCTGGAACGTGAAGCCTGGGACATGTTCGGCGTTTTCTTTTCCGGCCACCCGGACCTGCGCCGCATCCTGACCGACTACGGCTTCGAAGGGCATCCGCTGCGCAAGGACTTCCCGCTGACCGGCTTCAAGGAAGTGCGTTACGACCAGGAGCAGAAGCGGGTGGTTTACGAGCCGGTGAAGCTGCCGCAGGAATTCCGGCACTTCGATTTTCTCAGCCCTTGGGAGGGCATGCTGCGTCTGCCGGGCGACGAGAAGGCCGAGGCCGAGAAGGGTGAGGAGGGAGGCGCCTGATGGCTGAAGTACAGATCAAGCCGCTGACCCTCAACTTCGGGCCGCAGCATCCGGCCGCCCACGGTGTTCTGCGCCTGGTGCTGGAGATGGACGGCGAGGTGATTGAGCGTGCCGATCCTCACATCGGCCTGCTGCACCGCGGCACCGAGAAGCTCATCGAGTACAAGACCTATCTGCAGGCGGTGCCCTACTTCGATCGCCTGGATTATGTCGCGCCGATGAACCAGGAACACGCCTTTGCCCTGGCGGTGGAGCGTCTGCTGGGAATCGAGGTGCCGATCCGCGGCCAGTACATCCGGGTTCTCTACTGCGAGATCGGCCGCATCCTGAACCACCTTCTGAACATCACCACCTTCGCCATCGACGTCGGGGCCATGACCCCGATCCTCTGGGGCTTCGAAGAGCGCGAGAAGCTGATGGAGTTCTATGAGCGGGCCTGCGGTGCGCGACTCCATGCCGCCTATTTCCGCCCCGGCGGGGTCCACCAGGACCTGCCGGCCGGCCTGCTGGAAGACATCGCGACCTTCTGCGAGACCTTCCCGCAGGTGATCGACGACATCGAGGGGCTGCTGACCGAAAACCGGATCTTCCGGCAGCGCACGGTGGACATCGGCACGGTCAGCCGCGAAGAGGCCGAGGACTGGGGCTTCTCCGGGGTCATGATGCGCGGCTCCGGCGTGGGCTGGGATCTGCGTAAATCGCAGCCCTATGACTGCTATGCGGATCTGGAGTTCGACATTCCCGTCGGCAAGAACGGCGACTGCTACGACCGTTATCTCTGCCGTATGGAGGAGATGCGGCAAAGCCTCAGGATCATGCAGCAGTGCATTGAAAAGATGCCGGAAGGGCCGGTTCAGGTCGCGGACCAGAAGATCACGCCGCCCAAGCGCGGTGAGATGAAGCGCTCCATGGAAGCGCTGATCCATCATTTCAAACTCTATACCGAGGGCTATCACGTGCCGCCGGGCGATACCTATGCGGCCGTGGAGGCGCCGAAGGGCGAGTTCGGTGTCTATCTGGTGGCCGACGGCAGCAACCGTCCCTACCGCTGCAAGATCCGCGCGCCGGGCTTTATGCATCTGGCGGCGATGGACTTCATGTGCAAGGGGCACATGCTGGCCGACAGCGTCGCCATCCTCGGCTCTATGGATATCGTTTTCGGCGAGGTCGACCGATGAAGACCACCAGCTTCCCGAAGGGCAACAGCGAAGATTTTGCCTTCGATGCGGAGAACCTGAAGCGTGCCGAGACCATCACCGCGCGCTATCCGGAGGGACGCCAGTCCAGCGCCATGATCGCGCTGCTGGATCTGGCGCAGCGCCAGAACGGCGGTTGGCTTTCGGTGCCGGCGATCGAATACGTCGCCAACTATCTGGAGGTCGCGCCGATCCGCGCCCACGAGGTCGCTAGCTTCTATTCGATGTTCAACACCCAGCCGGTGGGCAAGCACTTCATCCAGGTCTGCCGTACCACCCCGTGCTGGCTGCGCGGGTCGGACGGCATCACCGAGGCTTGCAAGAAGAAGCTTGGGGTCGGGCTGCGCGAAGTCAGCGAAGACGGCCTCTTCAGCGTCATCGAGGTGGAATGCCTGGGTGCCTGCGCCAATGCGCCGATGGTCCAGATCAACGATCATTATTACGAAGACCTGACGCCGGAGCGCATGACCGAGATTATCGACGAATTGCGTGCCGGCGAGGATGTGCCGGTCGGCTCCCAGACCGGGCGCCTGTCTTCGGCGCCGGAGGGCGGTCCGCAGACCCTGTTGGAAGTTGCGGGATCGGAAGTTGCCAGCCCGGGGGAGGGCGACTGATGCTGCAGGACAAAGACCGGATCTTCACCAATCTCTACGGCCAGGACGACTGGAGCCTTGCGGGCGCGCGCCGCCGCGGCATCTGGGATAACACCAAGGCACTGCTCGAACTGGGCCGTGAGCAGATCGTCGAGACGATCAAGGACTCCGGCCTGCGCGGCCGCGGCGGGGCCGGTTTTCCGACCGGTCTCAAGTGGTCCTTCATGCCCAAGGAACCGAGCGAGCGGCCGTCCTATCTGGTTGTTAACGCCGACGAATCCGAGCCCGGCTCCTGCAAGGACCGGGAGATCCTGCGCAACGATCCCCACCGGCTGCTCGAAGGCTGTCTGGTGGCCGGTTTCGCCATGGGCGCCTCGGCCTGCTACATCTACATCCGCGGGGAGTACTTCCACGAAGGCTCCCAGGTCCAAAAAGCCATCGACGAGGCCTATGACGCCGGGTTGATCGGCAAGAATGCCGGCGGCAGCGGCTACGACTACGACATCTATCTGCACCGCGGTGCCGGGGCCTACATCTGCGGCGAAGAAACCGCTCTGCTGGAGAGCCTGGAAGGCAAGAAGGGCCAGCCGCGCCTGAAGCCCCCCTTTCCCGCGGCGGTCGGCCTCTACGGCTGCCCGACGACGATCAACAATGTCGAGACCATTGCCGTGACGCCGGAGATTCTGCGCCGCGGCGCCGACTGGTGGACGGCGCTCGGCCGCCCCAACAACACCGGCACCAAGATCTTCAGCATCTCCGGCCATGTGAACAAGCCGCTGAATGTGGAAGAGGAGATGGGCATCCCGATGAAGGAGCTCATCGAAAAACATGCCGGCGGCGTGATCGGCGGTTGGGACAATCTGCTGGCGGTGATCCCCGGCGGGTCTTCGGTGCCCTGCCTGCCGGCGCCGATCTGCAACACTATGCTGATGGACTTCGATTCGCTGCGCGAGGCCCAGTCCGGGCTCGGTACGGCGGCCGTCATCGTGATGAACAAGTCGACCGACATCGTCGACGCCATCGCCCGCCTATCGCATTTTTACATGCATGAAAGCTGCGGCCAGTGCACGCCCTGCCGCGAGGGCACTGGCTGGATGTACCGGGTGATGACCCGCCTGGTGCGCGGTGAGGCGGAGATGGAAGAGATTGATACCCTGCTGGATGTGACCTATCAGGTGGAGGGTCATACCATCTGCGCGCTTGGCGACGCAGCGGCTTGGCCGATCCAGGGGCTGTTGCGCCACTTCCGTCCGGAGGTCGAGCGGCGCATTCTCGATTATCAAAAGTCCCGGGCGGCGGCGGAGTAGGGGGAAAACGATGCCGAAGCTGACAATCGACGGTAAGGAAATCGAGGTCGCGGACGGTCTGACCGTGCTGCAGGCCTGCGAGTTGGCCGGCGTCGAGATTCCGCGTTTCTGTTACCACGACCGCCTTTCGGTAGCTGGTAACTGCCGCATGTGCCTGGTGGAGATGGAGCGGGCGCCCAAGCCGATCGCTTCCTGCGCCATGCCCGTCGGCGAAGGCATGGTCATCAAGACCGATACCGACAAGGTCACCAAGGCCCGCCAGGGCGTGATGGAGTTCCTGCTGATCAATCACCCTCTCGACTGCCCGATCTGCGATCAGGGCGGCGAGTGCGATCTGCAGGACCAGGCCATGGCCTACGGCTTCGACCGCAGCCGCTATCAGGAGAACAAGCGCGCGGTCTCTGAGAAGTACATGGGCCCGCTGATCAAGACGATCATGACCCGCTGCATCCAGTGCACCCGCTGCGTGCGCTTTGCGACCGAGGTGGCGGGCGTCGAGGAAATCGGCCTGGTGAACCGCGGCGAGCATGCTGAAATCACAACCTTGGAACAGGCTGTGGGATCGGAGCTTTCCGGCAACATGGTCGACGTCTGTCCCGTCGGCGCCCTGACCTCCAGACCCTATGCTTTCGCGGCCCGGCCCTGGGAGCTTCGCAAGACCGATTCCATCGATGTGATGGACGCTGTCGGCTCCAACATCCGCATCGACACGCGGGGCCGCGAGGTCATGCGGGTGTTGCCGCGCCTGCACGAAGACATCAACGAAGAGTGGATCTCCGACAAGACGCGCCATGCCTGTGACGGCCTCGGGCGCCAGCGCCTCGACCGTCCCTACCTGCGCAATGCCGAGGGCCGCCTGGAGGCGGTGTCCTGGGGCGATGCCTTCGCCGCCATCGCGGCGCGCCTGAAAGGGCTCAGCGGCGACAAGATCGCCGCCGTTGCCGGCGATCTCAGCGATGCCGAAGCGATGATGGCCCTCAAAGACCTGATGAAGGGCCTGGGCTCGGAAAACCTGGATTGCCGGCAGGACGGCGCCAAGCTCGATCCCGCCACCCGTGCCGGCTACCTGTTCAACACCACCATCGCCGGAATCGAAAAGGCCGATGCGGCGCTGCTGATCGGCACCAATCCGCGCTGGGAAGGGCCCCTTGTGAACGCCCGCCTGCGCAAGCGCGCGTTGATGGGCGGCTTCAAGGTGGGGCTCATCGGCCAGCAGGTCGACCTGACCTATGGCTACGACTATCTGGGTGCCGGGCCGGAAAGCCTCAGCGAAATCGCCGAGGGCCGCGGCGCCTTTGCCGAGATCCTGGAGAAGGCCGAGCGCCCGATGCTGATCCTCGGCATGGGGGCCCTCACGCGGCCCGACGGTGCGGCCGTGCTGGCCGCGGCCCGCAAGGTCGCTGAGCGCTATGGTATGCTGGCTGAAGGCTGGAACGGCTTCAACGTCCTGCACACGGCGGCGGGGCGGGTCGCAGGTCTCGACCTTGGTTTCGTTCCCGGCGCAAACGGGCGCGATCTTGAGGGCATCCTGAAGGGTGCCGAAGACGGCGCGATCCAAGCGGTCTATCTGCTCGGCGCCGATGAGATCGACATGGGCCGCCTGGGTCAGCCCGGGCAGGGGCCCTTCGTCATTTATCAGGGCCATCACGGCGATGCGGGCGCGCACCGCGCCGACGTGATCCTGCCGGGGGCGGCCTATCCGGAAAAGAACGCCACCTACGTGAATACCGAGGGACGGGTTCAGTTGGCACGGCTGGCCAGCTTCCCGCCCGGCGAAGCCCGTGAAGACTGGACCATCCTGCGTGCCCTCTCGGAGGCGGTGGGCGAACGCCTGCCTTATGACAATCTGGGCGAACTGCGCCAGCGGATGATCCAGGCCAATCCGGTTTTTGCCGCGGTCGATCAGATCGAAGCGGCCCCCTGGGGCAGTTTCGGCGAGGCGGGCACCATGGAGGCAACCCCCTTCGTTTCGCCCATCGGCAACTTCTATATGACCGATCCGATCAGCCGCGCCTCGGCAACCATGGCGGAGTGTACCGAGGCGTTCGGGCTCGGCGCCAAACGGGGAGCGACCGGAACCCATGGTTGATCAATTCATGAGCTGGTGGTTTTGGGACAGCTTTGTCGGCCAGGGCGTGCTTATCGTTGCCCAGATCGTCGCAATTCTGGTCCCGCTGCTGTTGTCGGTGGCTTATCTGACTTATGCCGAGCGCAAGGTCATCGGCGCCATGCAACTGCGCAAGGGCCCCAACATCGTCGGCCCCTTCGGCCTGCTGCAGCCTATCGCCGATGCGGTGAAGCTGCTGTTCAAGGAAACCATCCTGCCCGCCGGCGCCAACAAGATCGTTTTCATCATGGCGCCGATGCTGACCTTCATCCTGGCGATGATCGGCTGGGCGGTGATCCCCTTCGACTATGGCCTGGTGCTTGCCGACATCAATGTGGGCATCCTCTACCTCTTCGCCATCTCCTCGCTCGGTGTCTACGGCGTCATCATGGCGGGCTGGGCCTCGAACTCGAAGTATCCTTTCCTGGGCGCGCTGCGTTCGGCCGCGCAGATGGTGTCCTACGAAGTCTCCATGGGTTTCGTGATCATCACCGTGCTGCTGCTGGTCGGCTCCCTGAACCTCACCGACATCGTCATGGCGCAGCAAGGCGACTACGGCATCTTCAGCTGGTTCTGGCTGCCGATGCTGCCGATGTTCGTGATCTTCTTCATCTCGATCCTGGCGGAGACCAACCGCTCCCCTTTCGACCTGCCGGAAGGCGAGTCGGAACTGGTGGCCGGTTTCTTCGTCGAATACTCCTCGATGCCCTTCGCGCTCTTCTTCCTCGGCGAATACGCCAACATGATCCTGATGAGCGCGATGACGGCGATCCTCTTCCTCGGCGGCTGGCTGCCGCCCTTCGATATTGCGCCCTTTACCTGGATCCCCGGCCCGATCTGGCTCTTTATCAAGATCGCCATGGTGCTGTTCTGCTTCCTCTGGGTGCGGGCGACTTTCCCGCGCTACCGCTACGACCAGCTCATGCGTCTCGGCTGGAAGGTGTTCCTGCCGTTCTCGTTGTTCTGGGTGGTGCTGACCGCCGGGGTGCTGATCGCTTTTGACATGGTGCCGAACTCATGACGGCAGGAGACAAGACATGGGCATGATGGAGCGTGGCCTGAAGAGCCTGCTGCTCGGCGAACTGCTTTCGGGCATGTCGCTGACCCTGCGCTACTTCTTCAAGCCGAAGGTGACGCTGAACTATCCTTACGAGAAAGGACCGCTGAGCCCGCGGTTCCGGGGTGAGCACGCGCTGCGCCGCTATCCCAATGGGGAGGAGCGCTGCATTGCCTGCAAGCTCTGCGAAGCGATCTGCCCGGCTCAGGCGATTACCATCGAGGCCGAGCCGCGTGCCGACGGCAGCCGCCGGACGACCCGCTACGACATCGACATGACCAAGTGCATCTACTGCGGCTTCTGTCAGGAAGCCTGCCCGGTGGATGCCATCGTCGAGGGACCGAATTTTGAATTCGCGGCAGAGACCCGTGAGGAGTTGTTCTACAACAAAGAGAAACTGTTGGATAACGGCGATCGTTGGGAAACAGAGATCGCCCAGAATCTTGAAATGGATGCGCCCTACCGCTGACCGGCGGAAAACGGGGGCGGCCTTCGGGCCTGAAATTGGGGGAAGAACCGTGCGCACAGACATGAGTGCCGGAACATCGATTTGCCGCGTGATGGGCGAAAGGGGGCAGCCGTGATTCTTCAGGGTCTGGCCTTCTATCTCTTCGCCGCCGTGACCGTCGCCGCGGGGGTGATGGTGATAACCTCACGCAATCCCGTTCACTCGGTTCTGTTCCTGATCCTCGCCTTCTTCAACTCCGCCGGGCTTTTCGTTCTGATGGGTGCCGAGTTCCTGGCCATGATTCTGGTCGTGGTCTACGTCGGCGCGGTGGCGGTGCTCTTTCTTTTCGTGGTGATGATGCTGGACATCAACTTCGTGCAGATGCGCGAGGGCTTCATGCAGTATCTGCCCCTGGGGGCGATGATCGGTCTCATCCTGCTGGTCGAGTTGATACTGGTCGGCGCCGCCTGGGTCATTGCGCCCCAGGCCGAAAGCCTGGCGGCCGTGCCGGCGGCTCCTGCGGGCGATCTTCACAATACCCGGGCGATCGGCAATGTGCTCTACACCGACTACGTCTATCTCTTCCAGGTGTCCGGCCTCATCCTGCTTGTCGCCATGATCGGCGCCATCGTGCTGACCCTGCGCCAGCGCGAGGGCGTGAAGCGCCAGTCGATTGCCGAACAGAACGCCAGGAAGCGCGACGAGGCGGTCGAGGTGAAGCAGATTCCCACCGGAAGCGGGGTCTAGGACGATGCTGGAAATCGGACTGGGCCACTATCTGACCGTCGCGGCGATCCTCTTTACCCTCGGGATTTTCGGCATCTTCCTGAACCGCAAGAACGTCATCATCATTCTGATGTCGATCGAGTTGATGCTGCTGGCGGTAAACATCAACCTCGTTGCCTTCTCGACCCATCTGCAGGATCTGGTCGGACAGATCTTCGCCATGTTCGTGCTGACCGTGGCGGCCGCCGAGGCGGCCATCGGCCTCGCGATCCTCGTGGTTTACTTCCGTAACCGCGGGTCCATCGAGGTCGAAGACATCAACATGATGAAGGGTTAGGGCAGGGGCCATGGATCAACTCATCGTCCTGCTGCCGCTGCTCGGCGCGATCATTGCCGGCTTCTTTGGCCGCATGATCGGCGACAAACTCTCCATGCTGGTGACCTGCGGCTTGCTGGTCATCTCCGCGGTGCTTTCCGGCTTTGTCTTCTTCGATGTCGGGATTCAGGGCAACGCGCGCACCACGGAACTCTTCACCTGGATCGATTCCGGCAGCTTCGAGGTCAGTTGGGCACTGCGCGTCGACACCCTGACGGCGGTCATGCTGGTGGTTGTCACATGGGTTTCCTCCATGGTGCACATCTACTCCGTCGGCTACATGTCGCACGACAAGGCCAAACCGCGGTTCTTCGCCTACCTCAGCCTTTTCACCTTCTTCATGCTGATGCTGGTGACCGCCGACAACTTCGTGCAGATGTTCTTCGGCTGGGAGGGTGTCGGTCTGGCGTCTTACCTGCTGATCGGCTTCTGGTATGAACGGCCGTCTGCCTGCGCGGCGGCGATCAAGGCCTTCCTGGTCAACCGGGTCGGTGACGTCGGCTTCGCGCTCGGTATCTGCGGCGCCTTTGTCCTCTTCGGCGCCGCCGGCTTTGACGAGGTCTTCAACGCCGTGCCCGGCATGGCCGATGCAGAGTTCGTCGCCTTCGGGATCGAGGGCCATGCCCTGACCATCATCTGCATCCTGCTGTTCATCGGCGCCATGGGTAAGTCGGCCCAGCTCGGCCTGCATACCTGGCTGCCGGACGCCATGGAGGGCCCGACCCCGGTCTCCGCCCTGATCCATGCCGCGACCATGGTGACCGCCGGCGTCTTCATGGTCGCGCGGCTCTCGCCGATGTTCGAATACGCGCCCACGGCGCTGGAACTGGTCACCTATGTCGGGGCGCTGACCGCTTTCTTCGCCGCCAGCGTCGGCCTGACCCAGAACGACATCAAGCGGGTCATCGCCTATTCGACCTGCTCGCAGCTCGGCTACATGTTCTTCGCCATCGGCGTTTCGGCCTATTCGGCGGCGATCTACCACCTGATGACCCACGCCTTTTTCAAGGCGCTGCTGTTCCTCGGCGCTGGCTCGGTCATCCATGCCATGTCCGACGAACAGGACATGCGCAAGATGGGCGGCACCTACAAGCTGATCCCCATGACCTACATCCTGATGTGGATCGGCACCCTGGCCTTGTTGGGTATCGGCATCCCGGGAACCTACGTCGGCTTCGCCGGTTTCTTCTCCAAAGACATCGTCATCGAGGCGGCCTTTGCCGACCATTCGACCCACGGCACCTTCGCCTTCGTCGTGGGTGTGACCGCCGCTGCCATGACGGCCTTCTATTCCTGCCGCCTGATGTTCATGACTTTCCACGGCACGCCGCGCGCCTCCAAGGAGGTCATGTCCCATGTCCATGAGTCACCCCCG
The DNA here is from genome assembly GCA_028280305.1 of Pelagibius sp. GTDB lineage: Bacteria > Pseudomonadota > Alphaproteobacteria > Kiloniellales > Kiloniellaceae > Pelagibius. Next base: position 13,558 of record JANQMC010000151.1, read on the forward strand.
GTGATGCTGCTGCCGCTGGTCTTCCTGGCCATCGGTGCCGTCTTCGCCGGCGGCGCCATGTACTACTTCTTCGTCGGCAGCGGGATGGAAAGCTTCTGGGGCGAGTCGCTCAAGGTTCTGCCGGAGAACAACACCGTCGAAGCGGCGCATCATGTGCCCTTCTGGGTGAAGGCCTCTCCCTTGGTTGCCGGCATGCTCGGCATCGGCCTCGCCTGGCTGATGTATATCGCCTCGCCGGATCTGCCCGGCAAGCTGGCCGGGGCCTTGCGTCCGCTGTACCTCTTCTCCTTCAACAAGTGGTACTTCGACGAACTCTACGACCGGGTCTTCGTGCGTCCCGCGCGCCTTCTGGGTTTCGGTCTCTGGAAGGGCGGCGACGGCGCGGTCATCGACGGGCTGGGTCCCGACGGGATCGCGGCCACCACCCGGGACCTTTCGCGCCGCGCCTCGCTGCTGCAGAGCGGTTATGTCTATCACTATGCTTTTGCCATGCTGATCGGGGTCGTCTTCCTGGTCACCTGGTACATTCTGAGCCAACTGGGGTGATCATCCGATGACGGGCTGGCCGCTTCTTTCGACGATCACTTTCCTGCCGCTGGCGGGCGCACTCATCATCCTCCTCATCGGGCGTCACGACGACGAGGCGGTGGTGGCCAAGAACGCCCGCTATATGGCGCTTTGGACCTCTTTCGTCACCTTTATCGTGTCGCTATTCCTCTGGACCGGATTTGACCGCAGTTCCGCGGACTTCCAGTTTGTCGAACGGGTGGATTGGATCCCGGCGTTCAACATCAGCTACCACATGGGTGTCGACGGCATCTCCATGATGTTCGTGCTGCTGTCGACCCTGCTGACGCCGCTCTGCGTGCTGGCCAGTTGGAACGCCATTCAGAACCGGGTGAAGGAGTACATGGTCGCCTTCCTGGTTCTGGAAACCCTGATGGTCGGCATGTTCTGCGCCCTGGACATGGTGGTCTTTTACATCTTCTTCGAGGGTGTGCTGATCCCGATGTTCCTGATCATCGGGATCTGGGGCGGCGGCAGGCGGGTCTACGCGGCCTTCAAGTTCTTCCTTTACACGCTCCTGGGTTCGGTGCTGATGCTGCTGGCGATCCTCGCCATGTACTTCGACGCCGGCACCACCGACATTCCGACCCTGCTGGCCCACGGGTTCCCGGCCTCCATGCAGACCTGGCTCTGGCTCGCCTTCTTTGCCTCCTTTGCGGTGAAGATCCCGATGTGGCCGGTGCATACCTGGCTGCCGGATGCTCACGTCGAAGCGCCGACGGCCGGCTCGGTGATCCTGGCTGGGGTGCTCTTGAAAATGGGCGGTTACGGCTTCCTGCGGTTCTCGCTGCCGATGATGCCCGAGGCCTCGGACTTCTTCGCGCCGCTGGTCTTCTCGCTCTCGGTCATCGCGGTGATCTACACCTCGCTGGTGGCCCTGGCGCAGGAAGACATGAAAAAACTGATCGCCTATTCGTCCGTCGCCCATATGGGCTTCGTGACCATCGGCATCTTCGCCGCCAACCAGCAGGGTATCGAGGGGGCGATCTTCCAGATGCTCTCCCACGGCGTGGTCTCGGCCGCGCTCTTCCTCTGCGTCGGCGTGGTTTACGACCGCCTGCATACCCGTCTGATCGCCCGCTATGACGGTCTGGTCGAACGGATGCCGGCCTATGCCCTGGTCTTCATGGTGTTCATGCTGGCGTCCGTGGGGTTGCCGGGCACAAGCGGCTTCGTCGGCGAGTTCCTGGTGCTGGTCGGTGCCTTCCAGGTCAATACCTGGGTCGCCCTTCTGGCGGCGACCGGCATGGTGCTGGGGGCGGCCTACATGCTCTACCTCTACCGGCGCATCATCTTCGGCAAGATCACCAAGGACGATCTGAAGTCGATTCTCGATATGGATTGGCGGGAAAAGGCGGTCTTCGCCCCGTTGATCGTGCTGGTTCTCTGGATGGGTATCTATCCCGCCTCCTTCATCGACGTCATGGCGCCCTCGGTAGAGCGTCTGGTGGAGAACTATCAGGTCGCCCTGGCCAACTCCGAAGGTCCGCTGCTTGCCGGCCTCTGGCCGTTGCGTTAGGAGAGGCGCGATGTCTGAACTGAACCTCACCGCCGCCCTTCCGGAAATCTTTCTTGCCGTTGCCGGCATGCTGCTGCTGATGCTGGGCGTGTTCCGGGGCAACGGCGGCACGCGCCTCGTGCTCTGGCTCACCGTCGGCAGCTTCGCCGTCGCCTTCCTGATGGTGGCCGGCATGATGGGGCGCAACGAGCTGGCGATGGGCGGGCTTTTCGTGGCCGATGCGTTCGGCGATTTCATGAAACTGCTGGCGCTTCTCGGCTCGGCCACCGCGCTGATCATGTCGATCCGCTTCATTGAGCGGGAGGATATGGCGCGCTTCGAATACCCAGTGCTGATCCTCTTCGCGACCCTCGGCATGATGCTGATGATATCGGCCAACGACATGCTGTCGCTCTATGTCGGCCTCGAATTGCAGAGCCTCTCGCTCTACGTCGTCGCCGCCTTTCGCCGCGATCATCTGCGCTCCAGCGAGGCCGGACTGAAGTACTTCGTCCTCGGGGCGCTTTCCTCGGGCATGCTGCTTTACGGTATGTCGATGATTTACGGCTTCGCCGGCACCACCTCCTTCGACGGTCTCGCCGCCCTGACGGCAGCAAAGGTCGCAGCCGGCGAGGCGCCGGCCATCGGGTTGATCGTCGGGATCGTCTTCCTCTCCGCCGGTCTGGCCTTCAAGATTTCCGCCGTGCCCTTCCACATGTGGACGCCCGACGTTTATGAAGGCGCGCCGACCCCGGTGACGGCTTTCTTCGCGACCGCGCCGAAAATCGCGGCCATGGCCCTGATCATCCGGGTGATGATTGAGCCTTTCGGCGACATGCTGGCCCAGTGGCAGCAGATCATCTGGTTCATTTCCCTGGCGTCCATGGTTCTTGGCGCCCTGGCGGCGATCTATCAGACCAACATCAAGCGGCTGATGGCCTACAGCTCGATCGGGCATATCGGCTATGCCCTGGTCGGTCTGGCTGCGGGCACGGAGGAAGGGGTTCAGGGCATCCTGATCTACCTCACGATCTACATCTTCATGAACCTCGGCACCTTTGCCTGCATCCTCTGCATGCGTCAGAAGGATGTGATGGTCGAGAACATCGAAGATCTGAAAGGCCTCAGCAAAACCAATCCGTTGATGGCCTTTGCGCTGGCCGCCTTCATGTTTTCCATGGCGGGCATTCCGCCGCTGGCCGGCTTCTTCGGCAAGCTCTATGTCTTCCTGGCGGCTATCGAGGCAGGCCTCTACTTCCTCGCGGTTTTCGGGGTCCTGGCCTCCGTGGTCGGCGCCTTCTATTACCTGCGGATCGTCAAACTGATGTACTTTGACGAGCCGGCGGAATCCTTCGACCGCCCCATCGGTCGGGAGATGTCACTGATTCTGACCGGGACGACGGTCGTGATCCTGCTGTTGTTCCTGGTGCTGGGGCCGCTGCACGACGGAACGGCGCTGGCGGCCGCTTCGTTGTTTGAGGGATGATTCCCGATCCGTCGAAGGACCGCGCGCCGAAGCTGCCGCCGGCCTATCGTCTGGTGCAGCTTGACGAGGTCGACAGCACCAACAGCGAAGCCAAGAGACGCGCTGCGCAGGGTGCCGAAGACGGGACGCTGATCTGGGCGCGCCGGCAGACCGGTGCTTACGGCCGCCAGGGGCAGCCCTGGAGCGGCGGTGGCGGTGATCTTTTCTTTTCCCTCATCACCCGGCCGGACTGTAGACTGGCTGAAGCCGCGCAGTTGAGCTTCATCAGCGCCGTCGCTCTGGGTGACGCCGTCGGCAGTGTCGCACCGCCGCTGATCGAAGTGACTTATAAATGGCCCAACGACGTGCTGTTTAACGGTCGAAAGGGTGCGGGCATCCTGTTGGAATCAAAAGGTGATGACGCCGGCGGGTTGGAGTGGCTGGTGATCGGCATCGGCGTCAATATCGCGTCCTTTCCCACCGAGACACGCTTTCCGGCGACCAGCCTGCAGTTCGAGGGCTGTCCCGCCTCGGTCGGCGCCGTCGACCTGCTGGAGGCTTTCAGTCGGCACTTTCTTTCGCGGGTGAACTCTTGGCTGGAAGACGGTTTTGCGCCGGGCCGGCAGGCCTGGTTGCGTCATGCCCACGGGCTGTCGGAGGAAATCGAGGTGCGGCTGCCGCGAGAGACCTTCACCGGCCGTTTCGAGGGGCTCGATTCCCAAGGCGCGCTGCGCTTGGTTCTGGCCGACGGCAGCGAGCGCAGCGTCGCCGCGGGGGAGGTTTACTTCCCCGATGGTGGCTGAGGCCTGAGAAGGGAAGGGCGACACCCATGCTGCTCACCATCGACGCCGGGAACACCAATGTCGTTTTCGCCATCTTTGAGGGCGAGACACTGCGCGCCAAGTGGCGCGCCTCCAGCGATGCCAAACGGACGGCGGATGAATACGCGGTCTGGCTGACCCAGCTGATGGCGCTGGAAGGTTTGAAACCCGCCGATGTGGCCCAGGCGATCATTGCCAACGTGGTCCCGGCGGCGACCTTTCAACTGACGACCCTCTGCGAGTCCTTTTTTCAGACCAAGCCGCTGCTGATCGGCGACCCGGCCGTCGATCTGGGTATCGCGATTCATATGGACAGGCCGGAGAACGTCGGTGCCGACCGCTTGGTGAATGCCCTGGCGGCTCATCGCAGCTACGGCGGCCCCTTGATCGCCATCGACTTCGGGACGGCCACGACTTTCGATATCGTCGGTGCGGACGGGGCCTACGAAGGCGGCGTTATCGCGCCTTCGGCCCAGCACTCCAGCGAGGCGCTCTACCGGGCTGCGGCGCAGCTGCCACGGGTGAAGATTGAACGCCCGGAACGGGTGATCGGCAAGGATACGGTGCCGGGTATGAAGTCGGGCATCTATTGGGGCTATGTCGGTCTGATCGAGGGGCTGGTGGCGCGCATACGAGAGGAATACGGTGAACCGATGAAGGTCATTGCCACCGGCGGGCTGGCGCCGATCTATGCCGAGGCGACGGCGACCATTGAGGCCGTGGACCAGGACCTCACACTGCGCGGCCTGCGCCTGATTCATGCTGCGAACGTGACCACCGCTTGATGAAAACAGATCGTATGAACCGCAGCTACGCCGGATCGGACCTCGGCGCCGACGCCCTTTATTTCCTGCCTCTGGGCGGGACCGGCGAAATCGGCATGAACCTTAATCTTTACGGTCACAAGGGCGCCTGGCTGATGGTCGATCTGGGCATCACCTTTGCCGACGAGCGGCTGCCCGGCGTCGATGTCTTGATGCCCGATCCCGCGTTCATCGAGGACCGCCGCGACGATCTGGCCGGGCTGGTCCTGACCCATGCCCATGAAGACCACATTGGTGCGGTTCCCTACATCTGGCCGCTGCTGCGCTGCCCGGTCTACGCGACACGTTTCACAGCGGCGCTGCTGCGGCGCAAGCTGGCCGAGTTCGGCCTGCTGGACGAGGTGCCGCTGACCGAGGTGCCGCTTTCCGGCAGCTTCTCCGTCGGTCCCTTCGATATCGAGCTCATCACCCTGACCCATTCGATTCCGGAGCCCAATGCGGTGGTCATCCGTACCGACGCGGGTTCAGTGCTCCACACCGGCGATTGGAAGCTCGATCCGGAACCGCTGGTTGGCGACAACTACGACGAGACGCGCCTGAAGGCCTTGGCCGAAGAGGACGTGCTGGCGATGGTCGGTGACTCCACCAATGCCATGGTGAATGGCGTCGCCGGCTCCGAAGCCGACGTGCGAAACCGTCTGCGCGACGTGATCTCAGGCTTGACGCAGCGGGTGGCGGTTGCCTGCTTTGCCAGCAATGTGGCGCGGCTCGAAACCGTCATCCGGGTGGCGGAGGAAACCGGGCGCCGGGTCTGCCTGCTGGGCCGTTCCATGCACCGCATTGTCGAGTGCGCCCGGGAGAGCGGCTATCTTGAGGGGCACCAGCCTTTCGTTTCCGAAGACGAGATCGACTACCTGCCGCGCAACGAGGTGCTGTTGCTCTGCACCGGCAGTCAGGGGGAGCCGCGGGCGGCACTCTGGCGCATTGCCCGGGGCGACCATCCCTCGGTCGGCCTGGACAAGGGCGACGCCGTGGTCTTCTCCTCCCGCGTTATCCCTGGCAACGAGACCAAGATCTTCGAACTGCAGAACGCCCTGGTCGAGGCCGGGGTCGATATCATCGACGACCGCAGCATCCATGTCTCCGGCCATCCCGGCCGTGACGAACTGATCCAGATGTACCAGTGGGTGCGCCCCCAGATCGCCGTCCCGGTGCATGGCGAAAGGCGGCATCTTGCTGCCCATGCCCAGATCGCCAAGGAATGCCAGATCCCCCAGCAGATCGTCGGGCGGAACGGCGCCATGATCCAGTTGGCGCCGGGTGAGGCGAAGATCATCGACCAGGTGCCTTCCGGGCGGCTGGCCTACGAGGGGCGGCGTTTGGTGCCGGTCAACTCGCCGGTGATCAAGGGACGCCAGAAACTGGTGTTCAACGGCGCGGCGGCGATCACCCTGGTTTTGGACGAGCACGGCAAGTTGGACGGCGAACCGGAGATCAGTACCATCGGACTGTTCGAGCCGGATGAGCCGACCGATGACCTGGAGGAGATCGAGATTGCCGTGCGCGATGCCGTCGGCCGATTGGGCAAACGCGACCGCCGCGATGACGCCGCGGTGGAAGAGGCGGCGCAGCAGGCCCTGCGCCGCACCGTCAACCGCCTGCTCGGCAAGAAGCCGGTGACCATGGTGCATGTCATTCGGTTCGAGTAACCGGCGGCTTGAACAGCTGGCGGTTTGAGTAACGGGGCCATTCGCGTAGGATCGCATCCGGATCTGTCGAAAGGAGACAAAGCATGATCGGCCGTTTGAACCACGTTGCCATTGCGGTGCCGGACCTCGAGGCCGGCGCGGCGGTCTATCGTGGCATGCTGGGGGCGGAAGTATCGGCGCCGCAGGCGCAACCCAAGCACGGCGTCACCGTTGTCTTCGTCAAGCTGCCGAACACCAAGATCGAGCTTCTGGAGCCTTTGGGCGAAGACTCTCCCATCGCCGCCTTCCTGGCGCGCAATCCGTCGGGCGGAATGCATCACGTCTGCTACGAGGTGGATGACATCCTGGCGGCCCGTGACCATCTGGTCGCCGAGGGGGCCAGGGTGCTGGGGGACGGTGAGCCCAAGATCGGCGCCCATGACAAGCCGGTGCTCTTCCTGCATCCAAAGGACTTCTGCGGCACCTTGGTCGAGCTTGAACAGGTCTAGCGCGGGCGATGAACTGGTTTACCGGTATTCTTGTTTACACCATGGTCTGGTGCGTCGTGTTTCTGACCGTACTGCCCTTCGGCGTGCGCCGGACCGAGAACCCGCAACCGGGTCACGAGGTGGGCGCGCCGGAGCGTCCCATGCTGTGGCGCAAGGTTCTGATCACCTCCTGCCTCGCGGCGGTGATCTCTCTCGGTATTCATTTTGTCATCGAGCAGGATTGGATCAGCTTCCGCGCCGGCCGCTAAGGCGATGCGCTACTCCTTCGCCTGCATTTTGAAAGAGCCCAGATGAGCAGTTACTGCGACTTCGCCGCAGATCACCCGATCCATGCATACTATCATAACCACGAATACGGCTTCCCGGTCAGCGACGACGCGGTGCTTTTCGAGCGCCTGATTCTGGAAATCAACCAGGCCGGGCTTTCGTGGGAACTGATGCTGAAGAAGCGGGATAACTTTCGGGCAGCCTATGACGGCTTCGACATCGCCAAGGTGGCCGCCTATGGCGAGAAGGAACGGACCCGGCTATTGAATGACGCCGGTATCATCCGCAACCGCCTGAAGGTCGATGCGGCGATCGAGAACGCCAAGCGGATTCTGGTGCTTGCCGTGGAACACGGTTCCTTCGCCGGATGGATCGCGGCCCAGCACCCACTGCCGAAAGAAGATTGGGTGAAGCTGTTCCGCAAGACCTTCAAATTCACGGGTGGGGAGATCGTCGGGGAGTTCCTGATGAGCATCGGCTATCTGCCCGGCGCTCACCGGGAGGATTGCCCGGTGTATGGCGAGATCGCCCGCCTGAACCCGCCCTGGATGGCCGCCGCGAAGAAGGCCAGGAAAGCCAAAAAGGCAAAAAAATAGGCAAGCCGAAGCCTGCCGTCACCAGTTCCCTGTCAGGTTATGCAGCCCGATTATGGACCTTCTTGTTGTTGGACAGTCCCGAGGGGCTGTCAAAAGGCGTATCCACCCTAAACCTGGGCCGCGCTGCCCTTATTGAGGGCAGTTCTTACGGGAAAATACTAATAGCCCAAAGCACTATCCACGTCATCACTTTTCTAACATTATTACGCTGATGACCTATGTTGCATTGCAACAATTTCGGATCGACTACCTTATGGCTTTCTTAAACGGCCCGGTTCTAGGTTTTGTCCATGCGACTCACTTTCATCCCGCGACACTGCGCTTCCCGCTTGGCGAGGGTGGCCCTGACAGGGTTCTGCCTTGGCGTGTTCCTGTCTTCTCCTGCCGCTGCGGAAGAGCCCTATCTGACCATCAGTGAGCGGGATTGCCGGCTGCTGACCCGTCATCTGCCCTCGGCCGATGTAGCCTACCAGCCCGGGGTCGATGTCCGCGGCAAGCCGGTGGCACCCGCCGATCTCGGGGCCAATGATCCTTCTGGGGCAAAAGGCGTAATTCTGCCCCAGGCTGTAGTGATCCCCATCGAGGTGGACTTGTTTGACCGCTTCGGCATTCCCGCTGGCGGAGTCAATTTCGAGGCTGACGCCTTTATCGGCGAGGTCACCGTCGACCTCGGGACCGGCGAGGCCTATTTCAACGGCCAGCCCCTGCAAAGCGAGGCTGAGGCTGAACTGGCCGCCCGCTGCCAGCGCATCATCAGGGACGCTGAAACCGCAGAATAGCGGCGCCCGCCGGGCTTGGCGGGCCATGGACAAGGCCCCGGGCTTCCCATATACAACAACACCCCGTTTTCTTTGGCCGTCTTTGGCCGAGACGGGACTGATACCCAACCCGAGACCGGTCACAGCCAGAGTTTTCTATGCGCCTTTCGCAGTATTTCATGCCGACCCTGCGGGAAACCCCCAAGGAAGCGGAAATCGTCTCCCATCGTCTGATGCTGCGCGCCGGCATGGTGCGCCAGGCCTCGGCCGGCATCTACTCCTGGCTGCCCCTGGGTTACCGGGTGCTGCGGCGGATCGAGCAGATCGTCCGTGAAGAACAGGATGCCGCAGGCTGCCAGGAACTGCTGATGCCGACCATTCAGTCGGCCGACCTCTGGAAGCAGTCGGGCCGATACGACGACTACGGCAAGGAGATGCTGCGCATCCAGGACCGCCATGACCGGGAGATGCTCTACGGCCCGACCAACGAGGAACTGATCACCGAGATTTTCCGCAACGGCGCCAAGAGCTACCGCGATCTGCCCAAGGGGCTCTACCACATCCAGTGGAAGTTCCGCGACGAAGTGCGGCCGCGTTTCGGTGTGATGCGCGGGCGCGAATTCCTGATGAAGGATGCCTATTCCTTCGATCTGGATTACGAGTCCGCGCGGCGCGCCTATCAGCGCCAGTTCGTCGCCTATCTGCGGACCTTTGCCCGCATGGGGTTGAAGGTCATCCCCATGGAGGCGGATACCGGCCCCATCGGCGGCGACCTCAGCCACGAGTTCATCGTGCTGGCCGAGACCGGGGAGTCGGAAGTCTTCTGCGACCGCGAATTCCTCGATCACGACGTTCTCGAAGATGCCTTCGATTATCAGGATGATGCCGGGGTGCAGAAGGTGGTGGAATACTTCACCAATCTTTACGCCCGCACGGACGAGAAGCACGACCAGAGTCTGTTCGAAAAAGAGGTGCCGGAGGCACGGCGCTACATCGGCCGGGGCATCGAGGTCGGCCACATCTTTTATTTCGGCACCAAGTATTCCGAGCCCCTCGGCGCGCTGGTGACAACGCCCGACGATGAAACCGTGCCGATCCACATGGGGTCCTACGGCGTCGGCGTATCGCGGCTGGTGGGCGGCATCATCGAAGCAAGTCATGACGACAACGGCATCATCTGGCCGGAGGCGGTGGCGCCCTTCAAGGTCGGCCTGGTGAACATCCGCGCCGCCGATGCGGACTGTACGGCGGCTTGCGACAAGCTCTATGGCCAACTGGCAGCGGCGGGCGTCGAGGTACTCTACGACGACCGCGACGAGTCGGCCGGTGCGAAGTTCGCTTCCATGGATCTGATCGGTCTGCCCTGGCAGTTGGTGGTCGGCCCGCGCGGTCTGAAGAACGGCGTGGTCGAACTGAAGCGGCGCGGCGGTAACGGCGAGCGTGAGGAACTCTCGCCCGATGCTGCCATCGCCAGGCTGGTCGCCTAGGGCGCCGCGATGATCTTCAATGCTTTCGAACGCCTCGTTGCGATGCGCTATCTGCGGGCGCGCCGTGAGGAGGGTTTCATCTCCGTCATCGCGGTTTTCTCCTTTCTCGGAATCATGCTCGGTGTCGCCGTCCTGATCATCGTCATGGCGGTGATGAACGGTTTTCGCCAGGAGTTGCTGTCGCGCATCCTTGGCGTGAACGGCCATCTGACGGTCTTCGCCGACGGCGGCGGCATTAATGGCTACGACGATCTTGCAACCCGGCTGATGGCGGTCGAAGGGGTGACCGGGGTCAGTGCCCAGGTTCATGGGCAGGTGATGGTCACTGCCGAGGGTTCGGCGACCGGTGCGCTGGTGCGGGGCATGCGCCGCGAGGACATCGCCGCCCGTCCGATCCTGGCCGACAACATCATCAGCGGCAGTCTTGCCGACTATGGCGTCGACGACGGAATCCTGATGGGCCACCGCCTGGCGCGGCAGCTCGGCCTTAGGGTCGGCGACAACGTGACCCTGGTGTCTCCCTCCGGCACCACCACGGTGATCGGCACCGTGCCGCGCCTGAAGACCTACAGCATTGCTGCACTCTTCGATGTCGAGATGTACGAATACGACAACGGCTTCCTCTACATGCCCTTGGACGCCGCACAACTCTTCTTCCGTTTGCGGGAATCGGTCAATGCGGTGGAGGTTTTTGTCGGCAACGCGGATGAGGCGCTCGGCGCCAGACGATCCATACAACAGGCTCTGGGACCGGGCTTTCGAACCGTCGACTGGCAGCAGACCAATGCCAGCTTCTTCAACGCCATTCAGGTCGAACGCAATGTCATGGCGCTGATCCTGTCGCTCATTATTGTCGTTGCGGCTCTGAACGTGATTTCCGGACAGACCATGCTGGTGAAAGACAAGGGCAGGGACATCGCCATCCTGCGTACCATGGGCGCAACCCGGGGCATGATCCTGCGGATCTTTCTGCTCAGCGGCGCCAGTATCGGCGTGATCGGCACCATCTGTGGCTTCGCCTTGGGATTGGCGTTTTCCAGTAACATCGAAACCATCCGACAGGCTCTGCAGAGGTTGACCGGAAGGACCATCTTCGATGCGGAGATCTATTTTCTGTCGCGCTTACCGGCTGAGGTTGATTCCACAGAAGTGGCCGCCGTCGTCGTCTTCGCGCTGATCCTCTCCTTCCTGGCGCCGCTCTATCCGGCTTGGCGTGCGGCCCGCCTGGATCCCGTTGAGGCTTTGCGCTATGAATGAGCGGGGGCATAACGCTCAGGCCAGTTTGGAGCTTCGCGACGTAAAGCGGGTTTTCAAGCAGGGGCGCAAAGCGCTGGAGGTGCTGCACGACGCCTCCTTCACCGTCAGCGCGGGCGAGATGGTCGCCCTGGTGGGACCGTCGGGTTCGGGAAAGTCGACGCTGCTCCACATTGCCGGCCTGCTTGAAAAACCCGATGCCGGCGAAGTGCTGATCGGTGGCGAAGCCTGTCTGAAGCTGTCCGACCGCGCGAGCACGGCGCTGCGCCGCCGCACCATCGGCTTCGTCTATCAGTACCACCATTTGCTGCCGGAATTCTCGGCGCTGGAGAACGCGGTGCTGCCGCAGATGATCGCCGGCGTGTCGAAAGCAGAAGCGCGGGAGCGGGCGGCGGCGTTACTCGACTCGGTGGGCCTGACACCGCGGGCGAGCCACAGGCCCGGCCGGCTGTCCGGTGGTGAGCAGCAGCGCGCGGCAATCGCCCGGGGGCTTGCCAATGACCCCTCGATCCTGCTGGCGGACGAACCCACCGGCAACCTGGACCCGGAGACGGCCGACGGTGTTTTCGCCCAACTGGCCGGCCTGGTGCGGGACGGCGGCCTGGCAGCCCTCATCGCCACCCACAACATGGACTTGGCAAAACGCATGGACCGGGTCCTGCGCCTTGAACACGGCCACATCGTCGAGGCCTAGGCGGCCCAAGTTACCCACAGTGGTTGCCAACCTGTTCTCCCTGACGCGACTCGCCCTCTGAGGGCACACTCTGGGCATGACATCAGCTGATTTCGTTCATCTCCGGGTCCATTCGGCCTACTCGCTCTCGGAAGGGGCGATCCGGTCCAAGGCCCTGGTGAAGCTCTGCGAAGAGCAGCGCATGCCTGCCGTCGCCGTGACCGACACCGGGAACCTCTTCGGCGCCCTGGAATTCGCCCAGGAAGCCCAGAAGACCGGCGTCCAGCCCATCATCGGCTGCCAGCTCGGCATCAGCCGCGAAGACGGAGAGCACCGCAACGGCACCACGCCGCCGCCGGACCAACTGGTCCTGCTGGTTCAGGACGAGACCGGTTATCAGAACCTCATGCACCTGGTTTCCGTGGCGTTCCTGGAAAGCGAGCCCAGCGAAGCGGCACAGGTCAGCCTGGACGTGTTGGCCGATCATGCCGAGGGCCTGCTGGCGCTGACCGGCGGGGTATCCGGGGCGCTCGGTCGGCTCCTGTCGGGCGGTCAGAAGCCGGCAGCCGAAGCGATGCTGTCGCGCCTCGCCGCCATGTTCCCGGACCGTCTCTACATCGAAATACAGCGTCACGGTCTGCCGGAAGAAGAGGCCATCGAGGAGGCGCTGATCGACTTGGCTTTCGCGCACGACGTCCCGCTGGTGGCCACGAACGAGGCTTATTTCCCGGCTGAGGAAGACTACGAGGCCCATGATGCTTTGCTCTGCATCGCCGGCGGCACCTACATCGCCCAGAGCGACCGCCGCCGCCTGACGCCGGATCATCGCTTTAAGTCCGCGGCGGAGATGCGGGCTCTCTTCATCGACCTGCCGGAAGCCGTCGACAACACCCGGGTGATTGCCGAGCGCTGCGCCTACTTCCCGGAGTTCGTGAAGCCGATCCTGCCGGCCTTTCCGACGACGGCGGGGCGCAGTGAGGAAGAGGAAATGAAAGCCCAGTCCGAGGCAGGGCTGGAGCAGCGCCTGGAAGATCAGGTATTTCCCGGCGTCGAGGAGGCCGCGCGCGAGGCGGTTGCAGCGCCTTACCGGGAGCGTCTGGCCTTTGAGCTGAAGGTCATCCAGGAGATGGGCTTCGCCGGCTACTTCCTGATCGTTGCCGATTTCATCAAATGGGCCAAGACGCATGACATTCCGGTCGGGCCGGGACGCGGCTCCGGCGCCGGTTCCGTGGTCGCCTGGGCGCTTACCATCACCGACCTGGACCCCTTGCGTTTTGGACTCCTTTTCGAACGCTTCCTCAATCCTGAGCGCGTGTCGATGCCTGACTTCGACATCGACTTCTGCCAGGACCGCCGCGACGAGGTGATCCGCTACGTCCAGGACAAGTACGGACGCGACCACGTCGCCCAGATCATCACCTTTGGAAAGCTGCAGGCCCGCGCGGCTCTGCGCGACGTCGGGCGGGTGCTGCAGATGCCCTATCCCCAGGTCGACCGCATCTGCAAGCTGGTGCCGAACAATCCGGCCAATCCGGTCACGCTGCAGCAGGCCATCGACGGCGAGCCCCAGCTTCAGGAGATGCGCCGCGAAGACGAGGCGGTGAACCGGCTGATCACCATCGCCCTGCGGTTGGAGGGACTCTACCGCCACGCCTCCACCCACGCCGCCGGGGTGGTCATCGGCGACCGGCCGCTCGACCGCCTTGTCCCGCTGTACCGCGACCCGCGTTCCGACATGCCGGTGACCCAGTTCAACATGAAGTATGTCGAACAGGCCGGCCTGGTGAAGTTCGACTTTCTCGGTCTCAAAACCCTCACCGTCCTGCAGCGCGCCTGCGCCCTGCTGGAACAGCGCGGGGTCAAGGTGGACCTGGCGCACATCCCGCTTAATGACGAAGCGGCTTTCGAAATGATGAGCCGCGGCGACACCGTCGGCGTGTTCCAGTTTGAATCCTCGGGCATGCGAAGCCTGTTGCGCGAGGCGCGGGTCGATACCTTCGAAGATATCATCGCCCTGGTCGCGCTCTACCGCCCCGGGCCGATGGAGAACATCCCGAAATACGTCGCCTGCAAATACGAGCGCGAGCAACCGGAATTCCTGCACGAAACCATCGAGCCGGTGGTGAAAGACACTTATGGTGTCATTATCTATCAGGAACAGGTGATGCAGATCGCCCAGGTCTTCGCCGATTACACCCTCGGCCAGGCCGACCTGCTGCGCCGCGCCATGGGCAAGAAGATCAAGGCGGAGATGGACGCCCAGCGCGACATCTTCGTCAAAGGCGCCATGGCCAAGGGGGTGAAGAAGGATCGGGCTTCCTACGTCTTCGACCTTGTCGACAAGTTCGCCGGTTATGGTTTCAACAAGGCCCACTCGGCGGGCTATGCGCTGGTGGCCTATCAGACCGCCTATTTGAAAGCCAACCATCCGGTCGAGTTCATTGCCGCCTCCATGACCTACGACATGGGCAATACCGACAAGCTGAACGTCTACCGCCAGGAACTGCAGCGCCTGGGCATTGCGCTTCTGGCGCCGGACATCAACCGGTCGGAGCGCGATTTCTCGGTCGAGGTTCAGGACAGCGGCGAGCCGGCGATCCGCTACGCCCTGGCCGCGGTGAAGAACGTCGGCGGCGCGGCGATGGAGTCGGTGATCGAAGAGCGCGCCCGGAACGGCCTTTTCAAAAGCCTCGCCGACTTTGCCCAGCGCGTCGACGTGAAGCAGATCAACAAGCGGCAGGTCGAGAACCTGGCGCGCGCCGGGGCCTTCGATGCGCTGAGCCCCAACCGGGCCCAGGTCTATCACGCGGCGGAGACCATCGTGCGCTACGCCAGCGCCGCGGCGAGCGAGCGGGAAAGCGCCCAGGTCAATCTCTTCGGCGGCGCCGAAGCCGCCGAACCGGTGCCCCTGCCGCTGTCGCCGGTGGAAGACTGGCCGGGCATGGAGCGTTTGAACCATGAGTTCGACGCCATCGGCTTTTATCTCTCCGCCCATCCGCTGGATACCTACGGCGCGACCCTCGAGAAGATGAAGGTCACCACCTATGCCGAACTGCAGCAGGCCAAGACAGCCGGTCTGGTGACCCTGGCGGGGATCGTGATCGCCAAGCGCGAGCTGAACAGCCGCAAGGGCAGCCGCATGGCCTTCGTCACGCTGACCGATGCCTCCGGGGTCTATGAGGTGACCCTGTTCTCGGAGACCCTCAGCCAGTCCCGGGAACTGCTGGAAGGCGGCCAGCCGATGCTGCTGCGGGTCTCGGTCGAGCAGCGCGGCGAGGACGAGCCCAGGTTGACTGCCCAGTCCCTGGAGCCGCTCGACAATGCGGCGGCCAAGGCCTCCAAAGGCCTGGACCTGCACCTCGCCAGCCCGGCGCCGCTGGAGAACCTGAAATCGATCCTGGAGCGCGAGGGCAGGGGGCGCGGCAAGGTGAAGCTGGTGCTGGCCCTGGAGGACGGCCAGGAGGTCGAATTGGCCCTGGGTGGCGGCTACCGGCTCTCCCCGGCCATCCGTCAGGCGATCAAGGCGATTCCCGGCGTGGTCATGCAGGACCGCTGAGGCCCCGGAAAGGGCCTCCGGGGCCACCGTTTGCGGGGCGTAGGCAACGGCTCTTTTCCCTTGATTTTTCCGGCCTTGGGGGCGATAAACCGCCCGTTTTCAACCTCACACGTGGGCATTGCGGCTCTCGGGGAGAAATCCCGAACGTCGCTCCGGTGTCTGAGATCCCAGGTTTTTCAAGGCTTTGCCAGGGAAACGGGAGCAGATGACAGGCTCACGGTGGACCAACCGGAGAAGATCTAATGGCGCTTCCGAGCCCCTCGATGCGCCAGCTTTTGGAAGCTGGCGTTCACTTTGGACATACCACCCGTCGCTGGAACCCCCGCATGGCCCCGTACATCTTCGGGACCCGCAACGGCGTTCACATCATCGATCTTGAGCAGTCCCTGCCGCTGCTGAACCGCGCCCTGGCGACGGTGCGCGATATCGTCGCCGGCGGCGGCCGCGTGCTCTTCGTCGGCACCAAGCGTCAGGCCAGCGAGAAGGTGGCCGAGGCGGCCAAGCGCTGCGGCCAGTATTACGTCAACCACCGCTGGCTGGGTGGCATGCTCACCAACTGGAAGACCATCTCCAACTCGATCCGGCGCCTGCGCACGGTCGAGGAGCAGCTGGCTCAGGAGCAGGTGGGCCTGACCAAGAAGGAACTGCTGAACCTGACCCGCGAGCGCGACAAGCTGGAACGCGCCCTGGGTGGGATCAAGGAGATGGGCGGCCTGCCGGATGTCATCTTCGTGATCGACACGAACAAGGAACACATCGCTGTCGACGAGGCGACCAACCTCAACATCCCGGTCATCGGCGTGCTGGACTCAAACTCGGATCCCAAGGGCGTGACCTTCCCGGT
>JANQMC010000178.1 GCA_028280305.1 Pelagibius sp.
CGGAACTTGGTGGCGAGGGACACCACCAGCCGGGTGTAGGAGCGGATCAGCTCCTGCAGCGAGTCCGTGTCGCCGTCTTCACGCCAGGAGCGCGCCAGCCGATACTCTTCGTCGCGGGACAGCAGGCGTTCCGACATCGTGCGGCGGATGAACCGCGCCTGGGAGCGTTGCGCCTGGGTATCCTCGTACAGGGCCATGGGTCCGCCTTTCACTCCGTAAACTCGTCCGTTTACTAGAATTTACGGGGCCGGGCCGGGGCTGGATCATGACCGTATTGGAAAAATTCTAACTTGGCCGTAGGCGAACGAATCCCCCTGTCGCAGTAATTCTATCTAACCGCGATTTTGGGGGAAAATTCTTACACTTCAAGGTGATCGGCGAGACTGCCGTCGAGGTGAAAGCAGGCGGCGAGCAGCTTGCCGCCGAAGCCGCAGCCGGCATCCAGGGTCGCGGTAAAGCGCTCAAGTTCCAGGCCCGGGTGGTGGCTGCTGAAGCCGCGCACGACGCGGGCGAAGCCGCCATAGGGTGCCGCCAGGCCGGCAAAGCCGGCGCTGCCCCACCAGAAGCTGTCCTTCTGCGCCTCCAGGGGGCGGCTGGGGTCGAGGCCGGCGTTGACGAAGAGCAGGCCTTCCTTACCGCTGTTCTCTTCGGTGTAGGCCGCCCGCCGCAGGCCGCCGAGCAACTCGTAGTGGCCGGGATGCTGCTGGATCTTCTGACGCAGGGCCGTCGTCCAGCGTGTGAGCTGACGCGGACCGGCGGCCGCCTCGCGCAGGCCTTCTGCCGGGGCGCAGCCATAAGCCTCGAGGCTGGCCGCCAGGCCCTGGTCCAGCATCCACTGCAGCACGCCCTTGGGATCGGTGGCGAACTGGAGTTGCAGCAGCTTCTGCCACATTTCCTCCTGGCTGCCACGCAGCAGCACCACGTCGGCGGCAAAGGCATCGGGCCGCGCCATGAAGAGGCTGCGGAAGCGCAGCAGGGCGTTGAGGGTGGCGATGGTGCCGCCGCCGCGGCCGATCAGATTGCCGAGATAGACCAGGCGATCGCCGAACTGCAGACGCCCGGTCAGCGCGACATGAAGCCGGTCGAGCTCTGCCGATTGGCTATGGATGGAGGAGACGGCCCAGACCCGCCGGGTAGCCCGGAGAATCGCAAACTTCTGCCGATTCTCCATACTGCCGGCGTCCCAATTCCGAACCTTGTGAGCCGCCGTCGGCGGCCGATGGCCCTGTGGTGCGGCGGCAGGCGCACTGCCGCCGCGGCTGGCGGCCTTGGCTTAGGCTGCCAGCAGTTTCTCCAGCTTGGTCGCCGCCGCCGTCTCGTCGATCTTCTCGACGGCCGCCAGTTCACGGGCCAGGCGATCCAAGGCGGCCTGATACATCTGCCGCTCGCTGTATGACTGATCCGGCTGATCGGCACTGCGGTGCAGGTCCCGCACCACCTCGGCGATGGAAACGGCGACGGCGAAGGTAAGGTAGTATTGGGTAGCTGGGCGATCATCGCCGAAGACCCCGAGCGTGAAGCGGCGCGAATTGGCGAACACG
>JANQMC010000167.1 GCA_028280305.1 Pelagibius sp.
TGCCTGCTGGAAGTTCCATCGCGACAATGTCGAAGCCCGGCTGTTGACGACGTATCGCGGGCCAACGACCGAGTGGGTTCAGATGGCCTATGCCGATCGGGCTTTGGCCGAGCAGCAAGACTATGAGGGGCCGCTGGAGCGCCTTGGGCTCCATGACGTGGCGCTGTTCAAAGGAAGCTGTGCCGGTCCCAACAGCGGCATCGTTCATCGCTCGCCGCCAATTGCCGGAACCGGCCAGACACGACTACTGCTATGCCTCAACCAGCATTCGGTCAGTTCTCCGGACCCCTGGACCGAGATCTAGCAGGCTGCTAGATCGGATCATGTTTTGACGAAACCACTTCGTGGTTGCGCCAAAACATGTGAATCCGATCGCCATCAAATGGTTAGAGCAGATTCACCGGATTGGATGGATCGCTAAAGCGATTCCATCCAACCCGGATCTGCTCTAGACCGTGCTCTATAGGTGCGCCGCGGCTACGGCGGCGGTGAATTCCCGCTTCAGCAGGTCGATGTCTTCGACCCCGACCGAAACCCGGATAAAGCCTTCGCTGATCCCCAGCGCCGCGCGTTCTTCGACCGTGAGGCCGCGATGGGAAGAACTGGCCGGGTGGCTGATGGTGGTGCCGACATCGCCCAGAGTCGGTGCGAAGGCGATGTTCGCCGCCGCCCGCACGAAGGCATTCACCCCCGTCCGTTCCGCATCCAGGGTGAAGCTCACCATATGGCTGTTGTTGCCCTGCAGCAGGTCGCGGGCCAGGTCGCGGTCCGGGTGGTCATCCTCGCCGGGATAAAGCACCTGGAGAACCCCGGGCAGGCCACGCAAATGATCCGCCAGGGCCTTGGCGTTTTCCTGCGCTCTTTGAAACCGCAGATCGAAGGTATTGAGGCCGCGCTCCGCCAGCCAGCAATCAAAGGGACTGCCGTTCAGGCCCCAGGTCGTCACGGCGTCGTAGAGCGCCTCGTGGCGGACGGGGTCTTTTGCGGCCACGTAGCCGAGGGTCACATCGCTGTGCCCGGCCAGCAGCTTGGTCACAGAATGCACGACGATATCGGCGCCGTGATCGAAGGGCCGAAAGGCGCGGGGCGTGGTGAAGGTGTTGTCGACCACGAAAATCAGGTCGTGCTCCCGGGCGAGCGTCGCCAGCGCCTTGATGTCGGCAAGCCTGAGGGTCGGATTGGCCACCACCTCCACCAGCAGCAGCTTTGTTTCCGGGCGGATCGCCGCGGCAACCGCATCGGCATCGCCGGCATCGACAAGGCTGACATCGAAGCCCATGCGGGGCAGATCCTTGGTCAGCAGTCTGAGACAGCGCCCATATAGCTGGTTGCCCGCGACGATGTGATCGCCCTTGTCGAGCAAGGCCAGAAAGACAGCCGAGAGCGCCGCCATGCCGGATGCCGTGATGATGCCGCCCTCGACACCCTCCATCCAGGAGATCTTGTCCGCCAGCAGACTGGCGTTGGGGTGTCCTTCGCGAGCATAGCTGTAGCCGCTGGCGCGGCCTTCATAAACGGCATCCAGGGCATCAGCATCCTCCGCGCAGTAGACGACGGAGGGGAACAGGGGTGTGACGAGCGGCGTCGTTTCCGATGCCGGCGGCGCCGAGCGGCGCACGACGGAGCGATCCTCAGGCTTCATGACGGAGTCTCTCTGGGGGCTTGCTTTTTCACTATGACGGCAGCCACTAGGCCCCAGCACACCCTACGGGTCAAGAGGGCGCCAAAGCTGGGCATTTTGAATAGCCCGCGAGATATGGAATAAAGGGGCCGTCGATCAAAGCATAAAGAAGAAAAAGGTTGGGACGGCGATGCACTTCATGGCGGTAAACGGCCAGACCCTGCATGTCAGGGACAGCGGAGCCACGGAAAACAGCGGAAAACCGGTGCTGGTGTTCTCCAACTCGCTGGGTACGGATTTCCGGATCTGGGACCAAGTGGTGGTCCGCCTGACAGACCGCTTTCGCATCCTGCGCTACGACAAGCGCGGGCACGGTCTTTCCGACCTCGGCAAAACACCCTATGCCATGGCCGACCATGTCCGTGATCTTGTGGCGCTGTTGGACGCACTCGCCATCGACAAGGCCGTCATCTGCGGGCTTTCCGTCGGCGGCCTGATCGCCCAGGGCCTCTACGCCGCGCGGCCTGAACTGGTAAGCGGCCTCATCCTCTGCGACACCGCCCATAAGATCGGCGACGACGCCCTCTGGAACACCCGCATTGCGGCGGTGGAATCCGACGGCATCGACTCCATCGCCGATGCCATCCTGGAACGCTGGTTCAGCACGGCCCTGCGCCGCGACTATCCGACGGCACTGGCCGGCTGGCGCAACATGCTGACCCGCACCCCCGCGGCCGGCTATGCCGGCACCGCTGCCGCCATCCGCGACACGGACTTTACAGAAGAAGCCAGACGGATCGCCGTGCCGACGCTTTGTCTGGTGGGGGAGGAGGACGGCGCGACGCCACCTGCCCTGATGCAGGAACTGACGGCCCTGGTACCCGGCGCCCGCTGCGAGGTGATCGCCGGCGCCGGCCACCTGCCCTGCATCGAGCAGCCGGCGGTCATGGCCGATCACATCCTGAACTTCACCCGGGAGGCCGGGCTTGCCTGAAGATAACAAAGGAACCGTGGGGCGCACGACCCGCGCCGCGGTGCTCGGCGAAGATCATGTGGCCCGGGCAGAAGCAGCAACCACCGATTTCGATGCCGGCTTCCAGCGCTTCATCACCGAAGGCGCCTGGGCATCGGTCTGGTCACGGCCCGGTCTCGACAAACGCGAGCGCAGCCTGATCACAGTCGCCCTGCTCGCCGCGCTCGGCCATGACGAAGAACTGGCCATGCACATCAAGGCCTGCGCCAATACCGGTGCCACGGCGGAAGACATCAAGGAAGCCCTGCTTCATGTTGCCGTCTATGGCGGGGTGCCCGCCGCCAACCGGGCCTTCAAGATCGCCAAGAGAGTCTTAGAAACCGGCGAGGGTCCGGGTCGATGAGCTTTCGCCAGAGAGACTGGGCCAGCCACCCGCCGCTGATCCATCCCGACTACAAGTCGACGGTCCTGCGCGGCCCGACAAAACCCCTGGTACCCCTGCCGCAAAGCCTGTCCGAGGTCACCGGGCCGGTCTACGGCGCCGAAAGCCTGGGGCCTGACGACGCTGACCTGACGCGCAACGGCCGCCAGGGCGGCGCCTCTCCCGGCGAACCCCTGGGCGAGCGGATCATCGTTACCGGCCGCGTGCTCGACGAAGACGAGAAGCCGCAGGCCAACATGCTGGTGGAGGTTTGGCAGGCCAATGCCGCCGGACGCTACGTTCACAAGGCCGATCAGCACGAGGCCCCTCTCGACCCGAATTTCTTCGGCGGCGGACGCTGCGTCACCGACGGCGAGGGTCGCTATCGGTTTATCACCATCATGCCCGGGGCCTATCCCTGGGGCAATCACGACAATGCCTGGCGACCGGCGCACATTCACTTCTCTCTCTTCGGGCCCGGCCTCGCGACACGCCTCATCACCCAGATGTACTTCCCCGGCGATCCTCTCTTGGATCTCGATCCGATCTTCAATGCTACGCCCTTAAGCGCCCGCAACCGCCTGGTCGCCGGCTTCGACATCACGACTACGGAAGCAGGCTTCGCCCTCGGCTACCAATTCGACATCGTTCTGCGCGGGCGCTGCGAAACACCCCGGGAAGGTGCGTCGTGAGCCGGGGCCAGACACCCTCCCAGACCATCGGGCCCTTCTTCGCCTATGGCCTGACGCCGGAGCAATACGGCTATCCCCTGCGCAGCATTGCAGGCGCCGACCTGCGCGACCCCGCCACCGAAGGGGCTGAAATCACCATCACTGGACGGGTCTTTGATGGCGAGGGCGCAGCGGTGCCCGATGCCATGATCGAGATCTGGCAGGCGGACCCGCAGGGCCGCTACCGGCTGCCGGGCAGCCAGGGCAACCGCGGGTTCTCGGGCTTTGGGCGCTGCGGCACCGGAAGCGGGCCGGAATCCGGCTTCCGCTTCACAACCTACAAGCCCGGCAGGGTCGACGACCAGCAGGCGCCGCATATCTCGGTCATCGTTTTCATGCGCGGCTTGCTGAATCACCTCTACACCCGGCTCTACTTCGCCGACGAGACCGAAGCCAACCTGCGCGACCCGCTGTTGTCTTCCCTCGACCCGGGGCGACGCGCCACTCTGATCGCAGAGCTTTCGGCGCCCGGCGAGTACCGTTTCGACATCCATATGCAAGGAGACAGGGAGACCGTGTTCTTCGATGTCTGACAGTCCAAAACCGCTGGGAGAAGCCTGCATCATCACCGTCGCGATCACCGGATCGGTGCCGCGCAAGGAAGACAATCCGGCGGTGCCCGTGACCGTACCAGAACAGGTCGAATCGACCCAGGAAGCCTTCGAGGCCGGCGCGACCATCGTTCATGTCCACGTCCGCGACGAGGACCAGCGCGCTTCCTCCGATCCCGACAAGTTCGCCGCCTTTCAGGAGGGTGTCCGCAAACACTGCCCGGGTATGATCGTACAGTTTTCCACCGGCGGCCGCGGACGGGCCCCGGAAGAACGGGGTTCCATGCTGCATCACCGCCCGGACATGGCTTCTCTTGCCACCGGCTCGGTCAACTTCCCAAACATGATCTACGAGAATCCGCCCGACCTCGTAGACAGCCTGGCCGCCGCCATGCTGAAGCACGAGATCAAGCCGGAGGTCGAGGTCTTCGATCTGGCCATGCTCTATGCCGCTGCGACGATGGCGGAGGGCGGACAATTAAGGAAACCCCTGCACGTCCAGTTCGTTTTCGGCCTGAAAAACGCCCTGCCGCCGAAGCGTGAGATTCTGGAATTCGAGGTCGCGCAATTGAAGGCCCTGCAACCGGATGCGACCTGGACCGCCGCCGGCATCGGCCGCAGCCAACTGGAAATCAACCACTGGGCGCTGGCGATGGGCGGCCACTGCCGCACCGGCCTTGAAGACAACATCCGCTTCGACAAGTCGCGCCTCGCCAAGAGCAATGCCGAACTGGTGGCGCGGGTCGCGGCGCTCTGCGGCGACTACGGCCGTCATCCCGCCAGCGTGGCCGAGGCAAGGGAGATACTGAAACTCCCGGCCGCAGGCTGAGGCCATGCGAGACCGGTCATGAGCGCGACACCCTTCGACAGCCTGCTCTACGGCGAACTGCTTTCTGATGCGCAAGTCGCTGCAGAGCTTGACGACGCCGCCCAGCTTCGCGCCCTGTTGGAGGTCGAGGCGGCGCTGGCGAAAGCGGAAGGCGACTGCGGCGTCATTCCGGAAGATGCCGCCCGGCAGATCGCCACCGTCGCCGAGAAGCTGACAATCGACCCCGCCGATCTCGCCGCGGCCACGGCGCGCGACGGCATCCCGGTCCCGGCGCTGGTAACCGCTCTGCGCGCCGCCGTCGGCGGCGAGGCAGCCAGCTTCGTACACTGGGGCGCAACGACACAGGATGTCATGGACAGCGGCCTGGTGCTGCGCCTGCGGAAAATCTTGAGTCTTCTGGACCAACGCCTGACCCGGCTTTGCGAAACGCTGAGCGAAAAAGCCGTCGCCGGGCGCGACACGGTGATGACCGCGCGCACGCGTGGCCAGCAGGCGACACCGACGACCCTTGGTCTGAAAATGGCGGGCTGGCTGGCGCCCTTGCAGCGTCACCGTGCGCGGTTGGCCGAACTGCGTCCGCGCCTCGAAGTCCTTTCTTTCGGCGGGGCTTCCGGCACCCTGGCGGCCCTCTGCGGTCAGGCGGGAAGCGACGATGCCATGGCGGTGGAAGCGGCCTTGGCGCGGCATCTGCACCTCACTGTCGCGCCGCTACCCTGGCACAATCAGCGCGACGGGCTGATCGAGCTGGCCGGCTGGCTTGCCCTCGTCACCGGCAGCCTCGGCAAGATCGCCGGCGATGTTATCTTGCTGGCTCAAAACGAAGTCGGCGAACTGCGTGAAGGCGACGGTGGCAGCTCCTCCACCATGCCGCAAAAAAGCAATCCAGTGCATTCGGAGGCAACCCTCGCTCTGGCGCGCCTGAATGCCGGTCTGGCCGGCCAGATGCAGCTCACCGCCCTGCACAACCACGAACGCGACGGCGCCGCCTGGCAGCAGGAATGGTTGGGTCTGCCGCAGATGCTGTTGGCTTGCGGTGCTGCTTTGAACCACATGAATGCGCTGATGGATAGTCTTCGGATCGATACCGAACGCATGTGTGCCAACCTGGAAGCCTCGAACGGCTTGGTTCTGGCGGAGGCCGCGAGCTTTGCGCTTTCCCGGCACCTCCCGCGCGCAGAGGCGCAGGGTCTGGTGAAGCAGGCCTGCCGCGAAGTGGCCGAGACCGGCCGCCATCTGTTTGACCTGCTGGCCGAAGCCAGCGATGCCCCCATCGATTGGCAAGCCCTGCGCGATCCGGCGCAGCACACGGGGGCGAGCAGGCAGCTCATCGAGCGGGCACTGAAAGACCCGCGCTGAGACGCGCTGTAAGCGCCCATTTCCACCATGTGGAAAAACTTTCTGCCAGCCTTTACGGCAGCGGCGAAGCTACTTCATAGTGACGTCCAACAAAGGACCTGCTGGCTGTTGAGCCAAGCGGGCGCGCTGTCAGGGAGGCAAGGTCTATGCACTGGGTTCGATTCCGGTACAACGGAACCGAGGCTGTCGGAACACTCGACGAAGGAACCATTCAGGTCTGCAACGGTGACCTTTTCGGTTCGCCGCAGGCCACGGGACAGACGCTGGCTCTGGATGGTGTTGAACTGCTGACACCCTGCGATCCCAGCAAGATGATCTGCCTGTGGAACAACTTTCACGCCCTGGCCGCCAAGCTGGAGGTCCCAGAGCCTGAAGAGCCCCTTTATTTCCTGAAAGCGCCCAATGCCTTCCTGGCCACCGGCCAGACGATCCGCCGACCCAAAAGCTATGACGGGCCGGTGGTCTATGAGGGCGAGCTCGGCATCGTCATCGGCAAGACATGCAGTGCGGTAAGCGAGGCGGAGGCGGCCGAACACATCTTCGGTTACACCTGCATCAACGATGTGACGGCGGCCAAGATCATCTCAAAAGATCCGACGTTTGCACAGTGGGCTCGCGCTAAGAGCTACGACACCTTCGGCGTCTTCGGGCCGACGATCGCGATCGACATCGATCCCCTAGCCTGTTCGGTCGTGACGGTATTGAACGGACAGGAGCGCCAGAACTATCCGCTGTCCGACATGATCTTCCCGCCGCAACGGCTGGTCAGCCTGCTGTCTCACGACATGACCCTGATGCCGGGTGACATTATCGCCTGCGGCACCTCGATCGGAGTCGGTTCGATGAAAGAGCCAAGCAACAGCATTGAAGTATCCATAGAGGGCATCGGCAGCCTGTCGAACACCTTTGTGCAGTGAAATGTGAAGAGAGGAAGTTGCGATGAGGATCTGTGTTGTTGGCGCCGGGGCCATCGGCGGCTTGATGGCGGTGAAGCTGGCCCTGGCAAGCAACGATGTCACGGTGGTCGATCAGGGCGCCCACCTCGCGGCCATTCAAAAAGACGGCCTGAAACTGATCTGGGAGGACGGCGAGGAATCGCTCGCGAAAGTGAAGGCTGTCGGCAGCGCGACCGAAGCCGGCAAGCAGGATCTGGTGATCCTCGCGGTGAAGGCCCACTTCCTCGACCAGGTCGCCCGCGACATCGAAGTCTTGCTGGATGACGAGACCATGATCGTCACCGTGCAGAACGGCATGCCCTGGTGGTACTTCCACAGCTTCGGCGGGGAGCTGGACGGCCGCCGCCTGGACACGCTCGATCCCAGTGGGCTGCTCGGCCGCCATATCCCAGGCGAGCGCATCCTCGGCTGCGTCGTCTATCCGGCCGCCGCGGTGACGGAACCCGGCGTCATCAAGCATGTCGAAGGCGACCGCTTTCCGATCGGAGAGCTGGACGGCAGCACCAGCGAGCGGGTCCAGAAACTCCACGACCTGCTGGTCGAGGCCGGTTTCCGCTCGCGCATACTCGACGACATCCGCTCCGAGGTCTGGCTGAAGGCCTGGGGCAACCTGACCTTCAATCCGATCTCTGCCCTCACCCATGCAACCCTGGAAGACATCTGCCGCTTTCCGCAGACCCGCGACCTGGCTGCAACCATGATGGCCGAGGCCCAGGCCATCGGCGAGAAGCTGGGGGTTACTTTCCGCCACACCATCGAAAAGCGCATCGCCGGTGCCGAGTCCGTCGGCCGGCACAAGACCTCCATGCTGCAGGACGTCGAGGCCGGCCGCTCCCTGGAGACCGAGGCGCTGATCGGCGCGATCCTGGAAATGGGCAAGCTGACCGACACCCCGGCCCCGGCCATCGAAGCCGTCTATGCCTGCGTGCTGCTGCTGAACAAGACCATGACGGTCGAGGGATCGGGCGTCAGGCTGGTCGGCGCCGCCTAGATCGGATCATGTTTTGGCGGAACCACTTCATGGTCGCGCCAAAACATGTGAATCCGATCGCCAACAAAGGGTTAGAGCAGATCAGGGCTTCAGGATCACTTTCGCGGCAGAGGTTCGTCCGGCGTCGAGATCCTCGAAGGCCCGGCCGCCGTCCGCCAGGGCCCGCCGGTCGATCCAATCGAGCGTACCGAGGCGCCCGTCGTGCAGGGCCGCGAGCGACGCCCGCAGATCGGCCTCCGTATAGGTGTAGATACCGACAAAGGTAATTTCCGACAGGGTGAGCGTCCGGGCGTCGAAGTCGCCGCCGGCCTCCTGCAAGCCGACATGGGCGACGACACCGCCGGGCGTCACCGCCTCGATTGCCGCACGTCGGGTTGCCGTCATGCCGACGGCATCCAGCACCAGATCGAAGCTGGCCGCCTCTGCGGGATCGTAAAGGGGATCGAAGACAGCCAGACCGGCCGCCGCCGCCGTCTCGCGCCGCAAAGCATTGGTTTCGGCGAGCCGCAACTCGGCCACGCCCCAGGCTTTCAAAATCAAACCGCCGAGCAGGCCGACCGATCCGCCGCCGATCACCAGGGCCCGGGTCTCGGCCAGCGGGCGCCAAGCGCTACGCGCCGCCAGGGCCAGGGCATGCCAGGCGGTGGCGCAGGGTTCGGTCAGGGCCGCGTGGGCCGGGTCCATCCCTTCAGGCACCGGAATCAGATTGCGCTCCGGAATGGCAATCCGCTCGCTGAAAGCCCCGGGCCGGCGCATGCCGATCAAGTCCCGCGACGGGCAGAGGTTGGAGCGGCCCTCGACGCAGTAGCGGCAGACGCCACAGGTCACCAGGGGATTGAGCACCACCCGTTCTCCCGGACTGCGGCCCTCCAATACGGTGCCGCAGGCCTCGTGACCCAGGATCATGGGCGGCACGCGGCGCGCGTCGTGGCCGTGCCAGGCATGCATGTCGGACCCGCAGATGCCAACGGCGTCGATGCGTACCAAAGCTTCGCCCTCGGCGCGCCGCGGCTCTGGCTCTTCGCGGAATTCGGTCTGCTGCGTTGCCGTGTAAACAAGCGCCTTCATGAAAACCTCGCTCTGCCCATTGCTGCCTGGGCCGGTTGCTGTTTGGCCCGTTGCTATTTGGCGGTGAAGCCGCCGTCAACGAAAAGCGTCTGCCCGGTCACATAGTCCGAAGCGGGCGACGCCAGAAACACCGCCGGGCCCACCAGATCGTCCAACACACCGTTGCGGCCGATACAGGTCTGCGCGGCGTTGCGTTCGGCGCGGGCCGCATCGTCAAAAACGGCGGCGGTCAGTTCGGTTGGGAAAAAGCCCGGCGCCAGCGCATTGCAGGTGATGCCGTCGCGTGACCAGGCCTCCGCCATCGCACGGGTCATCTGCACGACCCCGCCTTTGGAGGTGCCATAGGCGACCCCTCCGGTAAAAGCCCGCTCCGACTGCAGCGAAGCAAAATTGATGATCCGCCCCCAACCCTTGGTCCGCATGGCCGGAACAAGGGCCTGCGCCAGAAAGAACGGCGCGGAGAGATTCAGATCGAGGGTCCGCTGCCAACCTTCCGCCGTCACCGCATCGGCCGCCTGGCGCGTGTTGATACCAGCGGCATTCACCAGAATGTCGGGCGCCCCGCCAAGCTTCGCAATCCGCGCCGCGGTATCCTCGATTGCGGCGAGATCGGCCAGGTCGGCGACACAGGCGAACCCGCGCGCGCCAGCCGGCTCGGTCTCCGCCAGCCATGCGTCGAGTTGATCCTGCCGGCGCGCCACGCCGACCACCGTCGCCCCGGCCTCAGCCAGGGCAGTGGCAAGTCTTCGCCCAATACCGGAACTGGCGCCGGTTACACAGGCGATGCGCCCGGAAAGATCAAAAAGACTCTCGATCACTCTGCCGCCGCCAAGTCAAACTTCTCTTCAGGAAACCATTTCTCAAGACGCACATCCGCCGTACGGGCATGGCCTTCCATACCTTCGAGGCGTGAGATCCGGGCCGTAACCTGGGCGATATCCCGGGTCGATTCACGGTTCATGCGCTGCCAAGTAACTGTCTTCATGAACTTACCGACAGAAAGGCCGCCGGTATAGCGCGCCGCGCCCTTTGTCGGCAGGATGTGATTGGGACCAGAGGTCTTGTCGCCGAAGGCGACCGTCGTCTCCTCGCCGAGAAACAAGGACCCGTAGTTGCGCAGGCGCTTTAGCCACCAATCCAGATCCGCGCAATGCACCTCCAGATGCTCGGAAGCGTAGTCGTCGGAGAGGGCAGCGCCGGCCTCCGGCGAGTCGACCAGGGCAATCTCGCCATAGTCGCGCCAAGCCGCCTCGGCATTGCTGCGATTCACCTCCGGCAGGGTTGCGATGATCTGCGGGACCAGGTCGGCGACCCGCTCGGCGAGCTTGCGGTCCAGGGCGATCAGCCAGGCCGGGGAGTTGTAGCCATGTTCGGCCTGCCCGACGAGATCCCAGGCGACAATCTCCGGATCCGCCGTGGCATCGGCAATCACCATCACCTCCGACGGCCCGGCGAACATGTCGATACCCACGCGGCCGTAAAGAATGCGCTTGGCTTCGGCGACGAACTGATTGCCCGGGCCCACCAGGATATCGGCTGGATGGCCGGTGAAGAGACCGAAGGCCATGGCCGCCACACCCTGAACCCCGCCGAGGGCCAGGACAGAGTCAGCACCGCAAAGATCGAGGGTATAGAGGATCGCCGGGTGAACGCCTTCACCCGCCTTTGCCGGCGAGCAGGCGATGACGTGATCGACACCGGCCGTCTTGGCGGTCGTCACCGACATGATTGCGGAAGCGACATGGGCGTAGCGCCCGCCGGGCACGTAACAACCCGCGGCGGCCATTGGGATGTTGCGATGACCGGCGATCAACCCGGGCCGCAACTCGACCTGCGTATCCTGCATCGCCGCCAACTGAGCCTCGGCGAAGCGGCGCACGTGATCATGGGCGAAACGGATATCGTCTTTCAGCTTCTGCGACACCTTGGTCGAGGCTTCCGCGACTGCCTCCGGCGTCACCAGAATCTCGCCCTCCCATTTGTCGAACTTGGCGGCATAGTCGCGCACCTTGGCCTCTCCGCCCGCTTCGATTTCGTCCAGGATCGCCTGGACCGTCTCGCGGACGTCCTGCTCACCGGTGGCGGCGGTTTTGTCGGCTTTCTTCAGGTATTCGATGGTCACGATCGGAGCCTCCCAATAGCTTGCGATCTGTTTGCAAGCGCTTACATTTTGAAGGACAATGCGCCGCGGGGAGCCGGGAGTCAAGGGAGCGGCCGTCGGGGTGCTTTCCCCAGTGCAATCGGATATGATGCACAAACAGCCGGATCGAGGGTCTCTTCGAGACGGCAGGCCACATGAGAAAAGTGAAGCAAGCGCTTGCAACAACAACCGGATCGCCGCCCGACACTTGATGATGTCGCCAGGCACGTCGGGGTTTCGACGGCAACGGTTTCGCGCTGTCTCAGCGCCCCCGAAAAGGTCCGCCCGAAGCTGCGCGAGAAGGTGATGGCGGCCATCACCGAGACCGGTTACCGGCCCCACGGCGCGGCGCGGGCGCTGGCATCGCGGCGCACCAACACCATCGGCGCGGTCATCCCGACGCTGGACAACGCCATCTTCGCCAAGGTTGCGCAGACCCTGCAGGATGCTTTGGACGCCCGGGGCAGAACCCTGCTTCTGGCCTCCTCAGACTACCGGCCCGAGCGTGAGCAGAACCAGATCGAGAATCTCATCGTCCGGGGTGTCGACGGCATCATGCTGACGGGCGAACAGCGCGACCCGGCGATCTACAGCCTGCTGGACAAGCACGGCATTCGCTACGTCAACACCTACGTCCACCATCCGGAGTCGCTGCATCCCACCATCGGTTTCGACAATGTTGCCGCTATGGAAAAGGTCGTTGCCTATCTCTACGACCTCGGCCACCGCCGCTTTGCCATGGTCGGCGGTCTCACCGCCGGCAACGACCGGGCGATGGAGCGCATTCGCGGAACCCGCGATGCCTTGCGGCGGCGTTCAGTGGATCTGCCCCCCAGCCGCATTCTGGAGCAGCCCTACACTCTAGCCGCCGGCCGGGCGAGCTGCAGGAAGCTGCTGTCCTCGAACGATCCGCCGACGGCGATCGTTTGCGGCAACGACGTCCTGGCGCTGGGCGCCTTGCTGGAGGCAACGGCGATGGGAATAGCCGTTCCCGAGACCCTCTCGATTACCGGCTTCGATGATCTGGAACTGGCTAGAGAGATCGCACCCGGCCTCACCACCATCCACGCCCCCTTGATCGACATGGGGCGCCTGGCTGCCGACTTTCTGACGGCCCAAGGCAGCGATGCCGACGCGCAATCCCGGCACATCGAACTGCCGGCGGAACTGGTGGTGCGCGGTTCGACTGGCCCGATTTCCCGTTAGGGCAGATCCGCCACCGTCCGGCGCGCGGCTACCAGAGGGTCTTCTGAGCCCGCGCCTCCCAGGCATCGTCGTAAGCCTTGCCGCCGATCCTCTCCTTACTGAGCGCGGCGAGTATCTCGCCCGCTGTCGGCAATGACTTGGGGTCCACATGGGTCGCGGCGTTCCAGATGTCCGACCGCACGATGGCGCGGGCGCACTGGAAGTAGATGGCCTCCACCGTCATCACCAGCACAGAGCGCGGCGCCTTGCCGTCGACGGAAAAGGACGCCAGCAGTTCGGCATCGACACTCAGATGGGCGCGGCCATTGACCCGCAATGTGGTGCCGGCTCCCGGAATGAGAAACAGCAGGGCCACCCGGGGATCGCGCACCACGTTGCGCAGAGAATCGATACGGTTGTTGCCCCGGCGATCCGGCAGCATAAGCGTGCGGTCGTCATGGATCCGCACGAAACCGGGTTTGTCGCCCCGCGGTGAACAGTCGAGGCCTTCCGGGCCAGCAGTCGCCAGGGCGGCGAAGGGCGAAGCCTCGATGATCCGCCGGTACTCGGCTGTGATATGGTCCACCTCTTTGACCGTCGAGTTTTCATGCGGCACGCCGTAGAGACGCTCTAATTCCTCGACTGTCGTGATGATCGACGACCCCGCCGTCAGTTCCGCTTCGCTCATCAGGCGACCTCACTGCGCGGCAGCCGCCAGTTCGGGCGTATAAAGTGACAGGTATAGCCCTGGGGATAGCGCTGCAGGTAATCCTGATGCTCCGGCTCCGCTTCGTAAAACGGCTGCGCCGGAACCACCTCGGTCACCACCCGGCCGGGCCAGATGCCCGAGGCATCGATGGCCGCGATCACGCGCGCCGCCGCATCCGCTTCTTGCTGGGAGTTCACGAAGATCACCGAGCGATACTGGGTGCCCACGTCGTTGCCTTGTCGGTTCGCGGTGGTGGGGTCGTGGATCTGAAAGAAGAAACCGAGGAGATCTTCATAGCTTACCCTGGCCGGGTCGTAGACAACCTCCAGGGCCTCGGCGTGGCCGGTGGTGCCGGTGGTGATATCCCGGTAACCGGGGTCCTTCATGGCGCCGCCGCTGTAGCCGACCCGCGTCGCGGTCACGCCCGGCAGCTTGCGGAAAAGATCCTGCATGCCCCAGAAGCAACCGCCGGCGAAGACGGCCGTCGCTTCGGACGACTGGTGTTGCGGCGGATCGATCAGCTCTTTGTAGGCGCCGTAACCCTCCCCTTCCAGATCAGCCAGAGGAACGAAACGCAGTGCAGCGGAATTGATGCAGTAGCGCAGCCCCGTCGGCGCAGGGCCGTCGGGGAAGAGATGCCCGAGATGGCTGTCACCGTGTTTCGAGCGCACCTCGGTGCGGACCATGCCGTGACTCTCGTCACGCTTCTCGACCACGTTGTCGGCCTCCGCCGGCCTGACGAAGCTGGGCCAGCCGCTGCCGGAATCGTACTTGTCGCTGGAGGCAAAGAGGGGTTCCCCGCTCACCACATCGACATAGAGGCCGGCTTCCTTGTGATCCCAGAACTCGTTCTGGAAAGGCCGCTCGGTCGCGTCCTGCTGGGTCACCGCAAACTGCGCCTCGTTCAGGCGCTCAAGGGATTCCGGTGTTTTCCTGTAGCTCTCGGTCATCGGGCTTCTCCCCTCTCTTGTCGGCAAAAAAGGCGGGCGTGCAGCCCTTTCCTTTGTCTGCTGATAATATAGTTTCCCCCTAGGGTTTTCCCAAGCCCGGCTACCTGCAACTGCAACCGCGATCACATCGAAATGACCAAGCTCGCCAGCTTTGGCAGGCCCTTGAGAGCCGCGGTTATTGGCGCTTCCGGCGGTATCGGCGGCGCCTTCGTCCAGCACCTCTGCGGACTGGAAGGTGTAGATGTCGTCTACGCCTTTTCGCGTCGGGCGGCCCCCAAAACCGGAAACTGCGTCGCTGCCTCCCTGGACTATGACGACGAAGACAGCATCGCCGCGGCGGCGTCCCTGGCAAAGGAAGACGGGC
Organism: Pelagibius sp.; assembly: GCA_028280305.1. Lineage (GTDB taxonomy): Bacteria > Pseudomonadota > Alphaproteobacteria > Kiloniellales > Kiloniellaceae > Pelagibius. The sequence continues at coordinate 14,846 of JANQMC010000167.1, forward strand.
CGCTTGACCTTGTTCTGGTCGCCAGCGGCCTGCTGCACGAGGGACCGGGACTACAGCCGGAGAAAAGCTTCCGCAGCCTCGATGCCGGGAACCTGGCGCGCAGCTTTCACGTCAACGCCATCGGACCGGCGCTGGCGGCCAAGCACTTCCTGCCGATCCTTGCACGCGACCGCAAGGCGGTCTTCGCGGCGCTTTCAGCCCGGGTCGGCAGCATCGGCGACAACCGGCTGGGCGGTTGGTACGGCTATCGGGCGGCGAAGGCCGCCCTTAACATGACCATCCGCTGCCTCGCCATCGAAGTCGCGCGCAACCGCAAGGAAATGATCTGCGTCGGCCTGCACCCGGGCACGGTCGACAGTCAGCTCTCCAAGCCGTTCCAGGGCGGCGTCGCCGAAGACAAACTCTTCGCGCCGGAGACTGCCGCCGGCCATCTGCTGGAAGTGGTCGATGGCCTTGCCGCCGGGGACAGCGGCAAAGTCTTCGCCTGGGACGGCAAGGAAATCCCGTTCTAGATCAGACCGTCACCACTATCTGACTTCGATGAAAAACGACGCCCAGGGCCAGCGCTGCTCATCCTCCGCCGTCGGCGCCTTGCCGTCCGGCCGCCGGTAGACGACCCACAAGGGACCGCGCTGGCCGATGCTCAGGTAGCGCCCGTCGCGCTTCACCCCGACAAGCCAATCGAAGGCCGCAATATCCTCTGCTGAAATCTCCGAAGCGAAACCATCAAGGGCGACGATGGCAATGTCTCGGCCCTCGGCACCCGCCGCCGCCAGCACGTCTTTCAGCCAGGGACCTTCGAAGGTGAAGTCCGAGGACCAGGCATCCAGGCTGATCTTCACTTTGTGCATGCCGAGGGATTCCAGCATGGCAAGGTCAAACTCCGCCGCCGCCTCGAAGGACTTTTCCTGGTAGTTCAGAAAGCCGTCCTCGAACTCGGAAAACGCCGGCCGGTTGGTCTTCGAGACCGCACCGGCGATGGTCAGGATGACCTGCCCGCTCGCCTTCTCCAAGCCCGCAGCCTGCAAGGCCTGATTGGAAACCAGAAGCGATGCAATGAAAACAAACGCGCCCAACAGCGCGGACAAAGCCAAAGGCTTTGGTCGGCAAGTCCCGTACATCGGAATCTCCTCTTTAACGCGAGAGGATCATCGCGAAGGCGTCAGGCGAATGCAATCTGCGTCTTCAACGCTTGAGAGCGGTCGCCGGCCAGTTCGAAAGCGTCGATGGCGTGATCGAAATCGATGGTATGGGTGATCAGCGGCTTCACGTTGATCAGGCCCTTGGACATCAACTCCACCGCCAGTTCGAATTCCTCGTGAAAGCGGAAAGATCCCCGCAACTCCAATTCCTTGCCGGTGATCTGCATCATCGGCAGGGTCATGTCGCCGCCCATGCCGAGCTGCACAACGACACCGCGTGGCCGCATCGCCGCCAGCGCGGAAACCAACGCCGGCTGCGCGCCGGAAGCCTCGTAGAGAACGTCAAAGTGCCCCTTGCCGGCGGCATAGGCACCCAGGGCCTCCGGTTCCTCGGCCACATTGATGGTGCGGTCGGCCCCGGCTTCGGCGGCGTGAGACAGGGCTTTGCTCTCAAGATCGGTGGCGACGATCTCCGCAGCACCCGCCCGTCGTGCGGACAGAACCGCCAGCACCCCGATGGGCCCGCAGCCGGTCACCAGCACCCGCTTACCGAACAGCGCACCAGCCCGCCGCGTTGCATGAAGCGCCACCGAAAGCGGTTCGGCCATGGCCGCTTCACCGGCGCTCAGGCCATCGGCTTTCACGCACTGCGAGGCATCGGCGACCATGGCCTGGCGGAAAGCGCCCTGGATGTGCGGGAACGGCATGGCCGAGCCGTAAAAGCGCATGTTGAGGCAGTGGTTGGGGGCGCCTTCCAGGCAATAGGCGCAGGTGCCGCAGGGCCGCGAAGGGTTGATGGCCACCAGATCGCCGGGCGCGAGGCCGGTCACACCGGGCCCGACTTCGGCCACCCGGCCGGAAACCTCATGACCCAAAACCATCGGTTCCTTGATCCGGACCGGGCCGAAGCCGCCGTGATTGTAGTAATGCAGGTCGGAACCGCAGACACCGCCGGCTTCCATGCGGATCATCACCTGACCCTCGCCGGGGGCTTCCTCTTTCCATTCCTCGGTCCGCAGATCCTTCGGAGCGTGAATTACCAGAGCGCGCATGATCCAGCCTTTCTTCCTTACCGGCGAAACCGCCCGGTCCGCCGCTTGCTTGCCGTGCCCAGGCTCAACGGCCCGGCTTCTTCAGCATTGACATCGCAATGTTATCGATAACAAATAGCGATGCAACCCCGTTCCCAAGCTTTACGGTACCCCGCCGACCCAAGTCTTTACGGCGTGCGGCCGATCCCTAAGTTTTTAGGGCGTCCCGCGCCGATCTAGGAAAACCGTTATGTCCGCGCAGTCTCTCTTCGATCTTACCGGGCGCCGCTGCCTGATCACCGGCTCCAGCCAGGGCATCGGTTTCGCCTTGGCCAGGGGCCTGTCACAAGCTGGCGCGGCGTTGGTCCTGAACGGCCGCAACCGCGAGCGCCTGGCAAGGGCCGCAGAGACTCTGCGGAACGAAAACGCCACAGTTCACGAACTGGCTTTCGATGCCACCGATCATAGCGCAGTGAAGGCCGCCGTCGATGACTTTGAGCAGAATACCGGGCCGATCGACATCCTGATCAACAACGCCGGGCTGCAGCATCGGCGGCCACTGGAGGAGTTCGACCCCGACGACTTCGCCTTTCTGATGAAGACCAACATCAACTCGGTCTTCAGCGTCGGCCAGGCGGTGGCCAAGCACATGATCGGCCGTGGTCGCGGCAAGATCGTCAACATCTGTTCGGTGCAGAGCGCTCTGGCCCGCCCCGGCATCGCCCCCTACACCGCCTCCAAGGGCGCCGTCGCCAACCTGACCAAGGGCATGGCGACGGACTGGGCCAAGCATGGACTGCAGATCAACGGCCTGGCCCCGGGCTACTTCAAGACCGAGTTGACCGAGGCCCTGGTGGCCGACGAGGCCTTCACAGCCTGGCTGACCAACCGTACACCGGCGGGCCGCTGGGGCAACGTCGAAGAACTGGTCGGCGCCGCGGTGTTTCTGAGCGCCGATGCGTCGAGCTTCGTCAACGGACACATTCTCTATGTTGATGGCGGCATCACCGCCTGTTTGTGAACCCGAGAAAGAAGACATGGTAAGAAAGAGGCCAAGAAAAGGAGCCGGACGATGAGCCAGGAGCGCAAGAAAGCGCCAACCATGGCCGACGTTGCCCGGCTTGCCGGCGTTTCTTCCATGACCGTATCGCGGGCCCTGCGGGCCGATGCGCCGGCTTCTGCAGAGACGCGCCGCAAGATCCAAGAGGCCGCCGACGAACTCGGCTATGTCCTGAACAGTACCGCCGCGGGGCTTTCGTCGCGCAAGACCGGGTTCATTGCGGTCACCATTCCCTCGATCAACAACTCCAACTTCGCAGATACGGTGCGCGGGCTGACCGAAGGGTTGAAGGACGTGAACCTGCAGGTGCTGCTCGGCTACACGGACTACGACATGAACGCCGAGGAAAAACTGATCGAGTCCATGCTGCGGCGGCGACCCGAAGCGCTGGTCGTAACCGGCGGATCGCATACGGGGCGGGCCCGCCGCCTCATGGCCAATGCCGGCATTCCGGTGGTTGAGATGTGGGACCTGCCGGAAAAACCCATCGGCCATGTCGTCGGTTTTTCCAACCGCGAAACCTCTCAAGCGATGTGCCGCCGCCTCTACGAAAAGGGGTATCGGCGCATCGGCTACATCGGCGGCGCTTCGAGCCGCGATACCCGGGGCGCCGACCGCCGCCGCGGCTATGAGGAAGCCATGCGCGAGCTCGGCTGCGACCCCAGGGTGACGGCCTTCGGCGACCCGCCGATCACCATGCGCCAGGGTGGCGGCGCCCTGGCCCAGATGCTGGAGCGCTGGCCGGACATCGACGCCGTAATCTGCGTTTCCGATCTTTCGGCCTTTGGGGCGCTCTGCGAGTGTCAGCGGCGCGGCCTGAGCGTCCCACAGGACATCGCCATCGCCGGCTTCGGCAACTACGACCTGGCGGACTGCGCCGTGCCGTCCCTGACCACCGTCGAGGTCCATGCCGAGCGGATCGGCCGCCGGACCGCCGAACTGGTTCTGGAACGCTTGACCGGCGAAAACCCCGACAGCGCGCCGGTGACCTCGTTGATGGACTTCCAGATCATCGAACGCGAAAGCGCCTGATCAGGAAACCATACCCCAGAGGCGGTCGGGTTTTCGGCTGTGGCCGATCCTCTAACGATCTGATCTCGCTCCTCAAATCGCCGTTACGGAGCGCCTGGCATCTTAGGGTCAGGTCTTGCAATACTCAATTTGTCATTGGGTTTTCCGGTAACGGCTCGGCGAAACCGAGAAACGCTCCTTGAAACGCCGGGAAAAGGCGGAGAGAGAGCCGAAGCCCACACGCAGCGCCACCTCCTGCATCGGCAAGCGGGTATCCAGGACGAGTCGGCGCGCAGTCTGGAGCCTGAGCCGCAGGTAGAAACGGCCGGGCGAAGAGCCGAGACCACGCTGGAAGAGATAATCCAGCATCCGTACCGATATGCCCAGCCGGTCGGCAATCGCCGCAACGGTCAGCGGCTCGTCCAGATGGTTTTCCATAAAGCGCACCGCCTCCGCCACCCGCGGTTCGTCGCCGCTGAGGCGCCCCAGGGAAACCAGGTGCTGGGCGTCCGCCGCCGTCTTCGTCCCCTCGTAGATGAAGACGCTGGCGACTTCCAGGGCAAGGGGATAGCCGTAGCGCGCGCGGATGATGTGGAGCATCAGATCGAAAGTCGGCGAGGCACCGCCGGCAGTCAGAATGTCGCCATCCACGACGAAGCGGTCCGGTTTCACCTCGACGAAGGGAAAGCGGGCCTGGAAATCTTCAAGTTCCTCCCAATGGGTGGTCGCTGCCCTGTCGTCCAGCAGACCGGCGCGGGCCAGCACCCAGCTACCGGTCTCGACGCCGCCCAACGCTCCATAACAGCGGGCGCAGCGCCGCAGTTCCGCAATCACACGGCGATCGATATGGCGATCCTGATTGAAGCCACCGACCACGACAAAAAGGTCGCCGCCCCTGGCCTGCGCAAGGGCAAGCCCTGCCGGAATCTCGACGCCGCAGGTGGTCCGGACAGGCCGCCCGTCGAGGCTGGCAAGCTGCCAGGAGAAAAGGTCGCGCTTGGCCATGCGGTTTGCCGCCCGCAGAGGATCGAGCGCCGAGGCCACCGACATCAAAGAGGAGTCCGGCAAAACCAGAAAAGTGACCGAGAGGCCGCGATCCGTGGGTTGAAGCAACGTCATTGCAGAAATAATCAAATTTTATGCGCGACGGGTCAATCATTCTTGGCTCAGACGTCCATCATTCCCGGATCGCACCGCCCCCTTGATCACATCGCCCCGGAGGAAGCGCCGCCATGGATCTCGCGCTATCAGACGAACAGCAGATGATCGTCGATACGGTTCGCCGCTTCGTCGAAACCGAGATCTATCCCCATGAGGCCGAGGTCGAAAAAACCGGCCAGGTGCCGCCGGAACTGGGGGCGGAGATCAAACGCAAATGCCTGGACCTGGGTTTCTATGCCGCCAACCTGCCGGAGGCGGTCGGCGGGGGCGGCCTCGGTCACCTCGACTTTACCCTCTTGGAGCGCGAATTGGGCCGCGGATCGCAAGCCCTGACCGTTTTCTTCGGCCGTCCCTCCGGCATTCTCATGGCCTGCGAAGGCGAACAGCGCGAGCGCTACCTGCTGCCGACGGTGCGCGGCGAGAAGACCGACGCCCTGGCCATGACCGAACCCGACGCCGGCTCCGACGTCAGGGGCATGAAATGCGCGGCCCGCGAAGACCGCGGCGACTGGGTGATCAACGGCTCGAAGCATTTCATCAGCCATGCCGACATCGCCGACTTCGTCATCGCCTTCGTCGCCACGGGTGAGGAAGAAACTTCGCGGGGCCCAAAGAAACGCATCACCTGTTTTTTGGTCGACCGCGGCACGCCGGGTTTTGAGATCCGTCCCGGGTACAATTCGGTAAGCCACCGCGGTTATCACAACTGCATCCTCGATTTCGACAACTGCCGGATACCCAAGACCCAGATTCTGGGCGAAGTGCACCGCGGCTTCGACATCGCCAACACCTGGCTCTACGGCACACGCCTGACGGTGGCGGCGATGTGTGTCGGGCGCGCGCGCCGGGCCTTTGATCTCGCCTTGCCCTACGCCGCCGAGCGCAAACAGTTCGGCCAGCCCATCGGGCGCTTCCAAGGCGTCTCCTTCAAGCTGGCCGACATGGTAACGGAGATCGATGCCGCCGACTGGTTGACCCTCGCCGCGGCCTGGCGGCTCGACAAAGGCTTGCCGGCCAACCGGGAGATTGCCAGCGCCAAACTCTACGCGACGGAGATGCTGGCCCGCGTCACCGACGAAGCCATCCAGATCTTCGGCGGCATGGGGCTGATGGACGACCTGCCGCTGGAGCGTTTCTGGCGTGACGCCCGGGTCGAACGCATCTGGGACGGCACCTCCGAGATCCAACGCCATATCATCTCCCGCGACCTGCTGCGCCCTCTGGGGTCCTAGGTCTTGCGGTCGCTCGAACGCCTGCTGCATCCGAAGACCATTGCCGTCATCGGCGGTGCACAGGCCGCCGCCGTCATCGAGCAGTGCCGACGGCTGAGCTATGACGGCGAGATCTGGCCGCTGCACCCGACACGCCATGAAGTCGGCGGCCTTTCGGCGTTTCGCTCCCTCGCCGAGTTGCCCGCCGCCCCCGATGCCGCCTTCATCGGCGTGAACCGCGAGACAACAGTCGACCTCGTCGCCGGTCTCGCCGCCATCGGCGCCGGCGGCGCGGTCTGCTACGCCTCCGGGTTTCGCGAGGCCAGTGACGAAGGTGCCCGGCTGCAATCCGCCCTTGTCGAGGCAGCAGACCGGATGCCGGTGATCGGTCCGAACTGCTATGGGCTGATCAACTACGCAGCAGGCGCGGCCCTCTGGCCGGATCAACAGGGCGGGCAGCGCCTCGCCGCGGGCGAACGGGGCGTCGCCATTATCATGCAGTCGTCCAATATCGCCATCAACCTCACCATGCAGCGCCGCGGCCTGCCGCTCGCCTATATGCTGACCGCCGGCAATCAGGCCCAGACCGGCCTCTCCGACCTTGCATTGGCGGTACTGGACGATCCGGCCGTAACGGCCCTCGGCCTGCATATCGAAGGCATCGATTCCAGCACCGCCATGGAAGCCGTCGCGGCAAAGGCCCGAGACCTCAAAAAGCCCATCGTCGCCATGAAGATGGGGCGCAGCGCAGAAGCGCGGGCCGTCGGCCTTTCACACTCCGCCTCCCTCGCCGGCAACGACCGCGCCGCCGATGCTTTCTTCCAGCGTCTCGGCATCGCCCGCGTCGACAGCCTGCCGAGCTTTCTGGAGACCCTGAAGCTGCTGCATATGATCGGACCGCTGCCAGGCAGGCGGTTGTCATCCATGAGCTGTTCCGGCGGCGAAGCCTGCCTGATGGCCGACGCCATCTCAGACCGCCGGGTGGCCTTCGGCGACATCGGGGCCAGGGCACGGCAGGAACTGCAGCAGGTCCTCGGCCCCAAAGTCACAATCGCCCAACCTCTCGACTATCACACCTATATCTGGGCGGATCAGCCCGCCATGACCGCGGCCTTTCAGGCGATGTTCTCCGATGGCTTCGACCTCAATCTCGTGGTCTTGGATTTTCCCCGCGACGACCGCTGCGACACCGGGCTGTGGTGGCCGACCGTCGAAGCGGCAGCCGAGGCCGCGGCGACCTGCAATGCCAGAACCGCCATCCTCGCCAGCCTGCCGGAGAACATGACCGAAGATCAGGCCAAAACCCTGATGCAGCGCGGCCTGGTGCCGCTCTGCGGCGTGACAGAGGCGCTCGACGCCGCCGAGGCCGCCGCGACGATCGGAGAGGCCTGGGCGCAGCCGGCACCGATGCCGCTTCATCGAAGGAGAGTTGCCTCATGCGAGAAACCGCACGCGATTGATGAGGCCACGGCCAAGGCGCGGCTCAACCTGCATGGGATTGCTGTTCCGCAAGGCTGCCGGATCGATGATCTGTCTTCCGCTGCAGAGGCCGCCGAGCGCATCGGTTTCCCGCTCGCCCTGAAGGTCCTCGGCCTCGCCCACAAGAGCGATACCGGCAGCCTGCGCCTCAATCTGAACAATCAGGCGGCGCTTGCGCAGGCCGTCGAAGATCTGCGCGGAGGCGGACAGGGTCTCTACCTGGAAGCCATGGTTGCGGCGCCGGTTTGCGAGGTTATCGTCGGCCTGACCCACGATCCGCAGTTCGGCCTTGTGCTGACCCTCGGGATGGGTGGCGTCCTGGTGGAGATCCTGGACGACACGCGATGCCTGCTGCTGCCGAGCAGCCGCGCCGAGGTGGCAGCGTCCCTGGACAGCCTGCGCGCGGCGCCGCTGCTGAACGGCTACCGTGGCCGGGCGGCCGCAGACAAAGCCGCGCTGCTGGATCTCATTATGGCGGTGCAGGACTTCGCCCTGGCGAAGGAAACATCGCTCCTGGAACTGGACATCAACCCGGTTATCGTCTGTGCCGAAGGCGAGGGCGCCTTTGCCGCCGACGCTTTGATCGTAGAAGAGGAAAGACCCCATGGCTCATTCAAAGCATGACGTCATCTCGACACAAAGGGAAGGCGGTGTTCTGTCGGTCACTCTGGACCGGCCCAAGGCCAACGCCATCGATCTCGCAACCAGCCGAACGATGGGCGAGACGTTCAAAGCATTCCGTGACGACCCGGAGTTGCGGGTTGCGATCCTAAGCACAGCCGGCGACCGCTTCTTCTCCGCCGGCTGGGACCTGAAGGCAGCCGCGGCGGGCGATGCGGTCGACGGAGACTACGGCGTCGGCGGCTTCGGCGGGCTGCAGGAACTGCGCGGTCTCAACAAGCCGGTCATCGCCGCAGTGAACGGCATGGCGGTGGGCGGCGGCTTCGAACTGGCGCTGTCCTGCGATCTGATCCTGGCCTCGGAAGACGCAACTTTCGCTCTGCCGGAGATACGCGCGGGCACCCTCGCCGATGCGGCCACGGTGAAACTGCCCAAGCGGATGCCCTACCACGTCGCCATGGATCTGCTGCTCACCGGCCGCTGGATGGATGCAGCGGAGGCCAAGCACTGGGGCCTGGTGAACGAGGTGCTGCCGAAGGAAAAACTGATGGAGCGGGTCTGGGAATTGGCCCGCCTTCTGGAATCCGGCCCGCCGCTGGTCTTCGCTGCCATCAAGGAGGTTGCGCGGGAAGCCGAAGCGCTCAGTTTTCAGGACGCCATGAACCGGATCACCAAGCGCCAGTTCGCCACCGTCGATAAACTCTACGGCAGCGAGGACGGCCTGGAGGGCTTCCGCGCCTTCGCGGAAAAGCGCGATCCGGTCTGGAAAGGCCGCTAGCAGACGGTCGGATCTGCATGCTGCAACGGCGGCGGATTGCTGCCAGAATGCGCCAGAGAACCCAGAATTGGGAGAACCCAGAATTGGGAGAACCCAGAATTGGGAGAACGCAGGATGGGAGCGTGAGGAAATGCCCGGACCGCTTGACGGCTTCAAGGTAATCGATCTGACAACCATGGTCTCCGGCCCCCTGGGAACCATGATCCTGGCCGACCAGGGCGCCGATGTGATCAAGGTGGAAACCCCCAACGGAGGCGACCACACGCGGCAGGTGGCAACTCGGCGCAACGGCTTCTCCGCCTCGTTTCTCAACAACAACCGCAACAAGCGCTCCATCGCCCTCAACCTGAAGACGCCGGAGGGCCTGGAAGCCGTAAAGCGACTGGTGCGCGACGCCGACGTTTTCATCCAGAACTTCCGGCCCGGGGTGATCGAGCGTCTGGGTCTGGGCTACGAAGTCCTGCGCGACCTCAACCCCAAGCTCGTCTATGCCTCCATCAGCGGTTTCGGTTTCGAAGGGCCCTTTGCCCAGAAGCCGGTTTTCGATCCACTCATCCAGTGCCTATCGGGGCTCACCACCGTGCAGGCCGGCGCCGATGAAGAGCGCCCGCGCCTGGTGCGCACCATCCTGCCGGACAAGCTGACCGGCTTTGCCATGGCGCAGGCGGTCTGCGCCGCGCTGCTGGCGCGCAGCCGCACGGGCGAGGGGCAGCACATCCGCCTGTCGATGCTCGACGCGGTCTTGTCGTTTCTCTGGGGTTCCGACATGGGCGGTCATACCTTCGTCGGCGACGAGATGGAGAAGGAAACCGCCCAGAGCTTCATCGACCTGATCTATGAGACCAAGGATGGTTTCATCTCCGTTGCCGTCATGCGCCACAAGGAGTGGTGCGGCCTCGCCCGTGCCGTCGGGCGGCCCGAGTGGCTCGATGATCCGCGTTTCCAGGACTCTGAAGGCCTGGACCGGCACAAACACGCCCGCCTGGAACTGACCCAGGAGGCGCTGAGGAAACGCACAGCCGAAGACTGGATCGAACGCCTGGAAGCGGAGGGCGTGCCCTGCGCCCCGGTGCTGACCCGGCGCGAAGCGATCCGCCATCCCCAGGCCGCCGCCAACGGCATCGTTATGGAAAACGACCATCCGGTGGCGGGCCGCCTGCGTCAGGCACGCCCGCCTGCCGTCTTCTCTGCGACCTCGCCGGAGCATCGTTTCGGCGCCCCGGCTCTGGGCGGCCACACGCGGGAGATATTGGCAGCGGCCGGTTACGCGGAAGCAGAGATCGAAGCGATGATCGAAAACGGCAGCGCCGCCGAAAGCAATCCCAGGAACGAGGACGCCGCATGATCGACTTCTACTTCGCCCCGACGCCGAACGGTTGGAAGGTCGCCATCATGCTGGAGGAATGCGGCCTGCCCTACCGCACCCACCTGATGAAGCTTTCCGAGGGCGATCAGTTCAAACCCGACTATCTGGCGATCAGCCCCAACGCCAAGATGCCGGCTATCGTCGACAACGATACGGGAGGCGACACGGTCAGCGTCTTCGAAAGCGGCGCCATCCTGTTCTACCTTGCGGAAAAAACCGGGCGTTTCATGCCCGACAGCCCGCTGGGCCGCAAAGAGACACTGGAATGGCTGTTCTGGCAGGTCGGCAACCAGGGGCCCATGGCCGGCCAACTCAGCCACTTCAAGAACTACGCGCCCGAGGGAGAGGACTATGGCTTCAAGCGCTATCTCGGCGAATACGAACGCAGTCTCGCGGTTCTGGAACGGCGACTGGCGGATCGCGATTACATTCTGGGCGACTACTCCATCGCCGACATGATCGCCTTTCCCTGGGTCTTCATCGCCAAGCCTTTGGGCTCCAAGCTCGACGATTTCCCCCGCGTCGCGGACTGGCGCGGGCGCATCAAAGAGCGTCCGGCGGTACGCCGCGCCATCGATCTGCACAAGGACAAACAGAACCGCGGCAAACACACGGCTGAGAACAACAGCCTGCTGTTCAATCAGACGGCCGAGCATCTGAAAGCAGACACACCCTGAACGGGCAGCAACAAATCTGACGCAAATCCTTCATCGGCAGGACGCATGCTTACGCCAAGTTGGATTTTTACCCGCTTTACGGAGAATCCGATGTTCCGCCCTCTTCTCGCCGTCGGCCTGACGGCCGGTGCTGCCTTGCTCGCCCCGGCGGCCCTGGCGCCCGCCAAGGCGACCGAGCCCTTTACCCGCATTGCCTCTTTCCCAATCTTTCAGAACCTGCCCGAAGGGACGGATCCGACGACAGAAACGGTCGCTGAGATCGTTACCTCGGCGATGGACGGCAAGCTGCTGGTCTATACCGACTCCGAACTGGAAGCCATCGGCAAGGTCGATATCAGCGATGCCGCCAATCCCGAGGCCGCCGGCGTCATCATGCTCGGCGGCGAGCCCACCTCGGTCGCGGTTCTGGGCAAGCACGCCTACGTCGGCGTGAATACCTCAGAAAGCTATGAGGAGCCCTCCGGCCACGTCGCGGTGATCGAGATTGAAAGCGGCAAGATCGCAGCCACCTGCGATGTGCAAGGCCAGCCCGACAGCGTGGCGATCAGCCCCGACGGCAGCTATCTCGCCATTGCGATCGAAAACGAGCGCGACGAAGACCTGAACGACGGCGTAATCCCGCAGTTGCCCGCCGGGCATCTCGCCAGCTTCCGGATCGACGACTCGGGCATGCTGGCCAACTGTACGGCGGTGACAGTGACCGACCTGACCGGTCTGGCCGAGATCGCGCCGACCGACCCGGAACCGGAGTTCGTCGCGATCAACGGCCGCAATCAGGCCGTGGTCACCCTGCAGGAAAACAACCACATCGCCGTGGTCGATCTGACCGCCAACAAGGTGATGTCTCACTTCTCCGCCGGCGCCGTCGATCTCGACGGCATCGATGCCACCCGCGACGGCATCATCAGCCTCACCGAAAGCAAGACCGGCCTACGGCGCGAACCCGATGCGGTGGCCTGGCTGGACGACAATCGTTTCGTCACCGCCAACGAGGGGGACTACGAAGGCGGTTCCCGCGGCTTCAGCGTTTTCTCCGCCGATGGCAGCCTTCTGTATGATTCCGGTACGCTGACCGAACGCCTCGCCGCTTCCCTGGGCCACTACCCGGAAAAACGCTCGGGCAAGAAGGGCAGCGAGCCCGAAGGCGTGGCGGTCGGAACTTTTGCCGGCGAGCGCCTCGTCATGGTCGGCCTTGAGCGCGCCAACCTCGTCGTTCTTTTCCGCGACGCCGGCGACGGCGGCATGGAACTGCTGCAGGCCCTGCCCTCCGGCGGTGTCGGTCCCGAGGGGATCACGACAGTTGCATCACGCGGCCTGATCGTCATCTCCAATGAGAAGGACAGCGCCGAAGACAAGCTGCGCTCGACCATTGCGATCTACCAGCAAGGCGGTGAGGGTCCGGTACTGCCGCAGATCGTCTCCGCCGACGGACCAGACGGCGCCCCCATCGGCTGGGGCGCGCTCTCCGGTCTCGCCGCCAATCCGAGCGATCCCTCGATCCTCTATGCGGTGAACGACAGCTTCTACAGCGTCGGCAATATCTACACCCTGGACGTTTCCGCCGAGCCCACCCGCATCATCGCAGCGCAAACCATCACCAGGAACGGTGCGCCGGTCGAAAATCTCGATCTCGAAGGCATCGCTGCGGCGCCCGACGGCAGCTTCTATGTCGCCTCCGAAGGTCATCCCAAGAAGGATCGGCCCAGCCTGATCCTTCATGTCCTGCCCGACGGCGAAGTGGCGCGGGAGATCACGCTGCCGGATTCGCTGGAAGCCGAGAAGAAACGCTTCGGCCTGGAAGGCATCGCGCTCGCAGACAACAGGCTCTATGTCGCGGTCCAGCGGGAATGGAACGACGACCCCAAGGGCATGACCAAGATCCTGAGCCTGGATCTGGGCAGCGACACCTGGGGTGTCATGCACTATCCGCTCGACAAGCCCGAAAGCGCCGCCGGCGGATGGGTCGGCCTCAGCGAAATCGCCGCCCTGGGCAATGGCCGCTTCGCCATTCTGGAGCGCGACAACCAGGCCGGCACCGAGGCCGCCATCAAGCGGGTCTATGAAATCGACCTCGACGGCGTCACGGCGGCACCGCTTGGCCAGACCCCGCCGGTGCTGACCAAGTCCCTCGCCATCGACCTGCTGCCGAAGCTGCAGGCCGCCAACGGCTGGACTGCGGACAAGGTGGAAGGCCTGACCCTCGCCGCCGACGGCCAACTCTATGCGGTCACCGACAACGACGGCGTCGATGACTCTCCCGGCGAGAGCCTTTTCCTTCGCCTCGGCACCGCCAACGAACGGCAGGCGAGCAAGTAGGCAAAGCGCCTCCCAAGTGGAAAAACAGACCCCGGATCGAAAGGTCCGGGGTTTTCCTTGCCGGGCTGACGCGATGGCGGCTCGTGAGGTAGGCTGACCCGATTCTGTGGACTGTTCACACAAAGGCGGGCAAACGCTTGATAGGCGGCAACAGACCTTCGTCAGCCGGAATGAACCCCTGGCGATCCTTCTGGCGGCAAAGCAGGGGCAGCCTCGCTGTCCTGCTGCCCGTGTTTCTGATGCCCATGTCGGCTGCGGCCTCGGAGCCTGTCACCGATGATACCCTTCGGCAGGCTGGCGCCCTGCTGCGCGCCACGGCCGCCGAGTTGTGCCCGGCAGTCTTCACAGATCCGCAGAACCTTGCGGTCGAGGCTGCGGGCCCGCTGCAGGGCTATGGGGTGGGCTCCGTCAACGACCGCGGTCCGGCGGCAGCCTGGGTCAGGCGGGAAGTGCTGTTGGAGAAACCCGGCAACGATCTGACACTCACCCTCGAAGCGACGCGCGCGGGTGGCACGCTCCGCCGGCTCTCCTTCACCGTGCTCGGCCAAACCGGCGAGCGCCCGCTGATGACCGCCTTGGCCGATGGAAACTGCAGCATCCATCACGGCCGTGCCTTGCAGTATGACGATGGGAGCAGTGCCGACACCCTGCTCCACCTCACAGCGGACCTGACGCAGATCGAATCCACCGAAGCGCTGAACCCGCCGGTTCCGGCGGGCAAGGACCCCGGCGGCGTCACCGTCGCCCATATCGACAGCGGCGTGAACTACCTGCTGCCGGAGATAACGGCACGACTGGCCCGCGATGAAAAAGGAAGGGCCCTCGGCCGCGACTTCTGGGACCGCGACGACAGGCCTTTCGACGGCGACACCGGACGCTCCCCCTTTTTTCCGATCCGTCACGGAACGCCGGTCGCGAGCCTGCTGGTGGACGAGGCGCCCGATATCCGCCTCCTTCCCTACCGCTACCCGCGCCCGGACATGACCCGCATGGGTGAGATCGTCTCGGCCGCCGCTGCCGCGAAGGCGCGCGTCGTTGCGCTGCCCATGGGCAGCCGGCAACGCGAAGACTGGGAGAGCTTCGCCGCCGCCGCGGAGCGTCACAGCGATTTGCTTTTCATCGTCTCGGCCGGTAACGACGGGCGCGACATCGACGCCAATCCGCTCTACCCGGCCAGCCTTGCCTTGGAGAACATGATCGTCGTCACCTCCGCCGATGCCTTCGGGCGCCTGGCCGCCGGCTCCAACTGGGGCGCGACATCGGTCGATCTGATGGTGCCGGCCGAACAGCTCGAGGTCATCGACTATCGCGGCGCCCGGGGCCGCGCCTCCGGCTCCAGCTATGCCGTCCCGCGGGTGGCGGCCCTGGCGGCCCGCCTGTCGGCCGCCCATCCGGATTGGCAGGCGGCGGAGTTGAAGCGAGCCATACTGGCACGCGCCGTGACTCCCTTGCAGCGCGGCGCGGCGAAGGTTGCGGCCGGATGGATTCCCAATCCAGCCGAAGACGACTAGTTTCAGTTGGCCAGCTTCGGCGGTCTGGGCGGCGGCTGGTTCAGGAAACGCTCGGCAGCCGGGGCGGTCTGCGGATTGACCACCTTCAGCCGCTCGAAGGCCCGTTGGGCCAAGGCGGTATCCCCCGCCCAGGTGCCGGCCTGAATGGCGAAGCGCAGCACCTGCAGATCATCACCCGCCCGTTCCATCAACCAGTACAGATGGGGCAGTTCGGCCTCATAGTCGCGCAGCAGATGATGGGTGATCACCAGACCCAGGCGTGTGTTGATCGCATTGGGGTCTTCAGCAAGGCCCCGCTCGAAAAGCGCCACCGCCGCTTCGCCGGCACCGCCACGGCCCAAGGTCTGCCCGGCAAGATCGAAAAGCTGGCGATTCCCGCTGCGTCCGCAGGCGGTGGCGATGGCCTTGGCCTGCTGCGCATCGAGCCGGTCACGGGTTGCCTGATTATTCTCGATCAGCGTGGTGCAGATACGGATCGCCGCACCGATCTCGGCACTTTCTTCGGCAAAGTCGGGACCGCTTTTCTCTTCCAGCGCAGCCAGTGCCGTCGCCGGGACGGCCTCGAAGCGGCCCTCGCCACCGGAAGCGACGATACCCACAAGGTAGCCCTCGGCGTTCACCAGCGCACCGCCGCTGTTGCCCGGCTGGCTGTAGGCGGTGTGGTGCAGACGGGCCAGGGAATGGTCCTGCGCCGGCAAAGCCGTCACCGCACCCGCGTCATAGGCACGGATCTGCTGCCGCCCGACATCGGCGCCAACGGTAAAGAGCGCGCTGTCGGGCTGCGCCTCGGCCACCGCGAGACTGGGTCCGGGCGGCAGACCCCCCGCCTCCAGGAAAACCAGATCGGCGCGGTAGCCACTGGGGACCACCTGCGCCGTTATCGGCGTGCCGTCGGCCAGAAAAAGCGTCACATCCTTTTCGTCCGCCACCACATGGCGGGCCGTCACGAGGCGGTGCGGCCCGATCCGCACGGCTGAGCCAACCGGATCGAAAGCGGAGATCGCAAAGACGGCGCTGCGCGAGTCGCAGACAGCTTCCGGCTGATCGCAGGCGGCAAGCTGCGCAGCGGCCGGTGTTGCGCCGAGCAGCGCCAGAACGACAACGGCAAAGGATAGGAGCCGCCGGGCCGCAACAGCTCTTGAGCTTATGGCGAAAGCCGCCATGGAATCTACCAGCTTCCCGTGTTCTCCATCGAAGACCAGGGCTCGGCCGGTGCCAGGTTGTCGCCTTTCTGGAGCAGTTCCACCGAAATGCCGTCGGGCGAGCGCACAAAGGCCATGTGGCCGTCACGCGGCGGGCGATTGATCACCACGCCGCCGTCCTGCAGTTTCTGGCAGAGCCCGTAGATGTCATCGACGACGTAGGCCAGATGCCCGAAGTTGCGGCCGCCGTCATAGTCTTCGGGATCCCAATTGTAGGTCAGTTCGACCAGGGGCGCCTTTTCCTCCCGGGCCCGGTCCTCATCCTCCGGCGCCGCCAGAAAGATCAGGGTGAAGCGGCCTTTCTCGCTGTCCATACGGCGGACTTCCTTGAGCCCGAGGAGGTTGCAGTAGAAATTCAAAGAAGCGTCCAGGTCTTTCACCCGAACCATGGTGTGCAGATAGCGCAAGAGCTCTCCCTTTCAATCGGTTGCGGCGCCACCGGGACCTTATCGGAGCACTGTGCCTTGTCAAAGCACTGGGATGGTATCGCCGCGCGTCTGTCGTCTTGCCCCGCGACCGGGGGCGCAACCTCTAAAATAGGCGCAAGCGGCGAAATCGCAAACCTTCAACCGAGATCCGGCGTTCCCAAGAGGCCAGGAACCGACGGCACCTGATCCAGGGCCCATTTCATCTGCTGCCTTTCAAAGGCAGACAGGTCCCCGGGGACGACTTTGTTGGACAAGGGAATGCCGCTTTCGATATCGCGAAGCTGCTGATCCAGAATCAGGTCCAACAAGATGCGATGGGCTTCCAGCAGATTGTCGATGGTCTCCTCGGAAGCAAGGCTCAGCGCCCGAAAGGCCTTGAAGCGCTCCGGCGTCGAACGGACTGTCAGGCTATGCCGCAAGGCAAGCACCCGGGCGGCGGAAAACAGCGGCATGATGCCACCGAGCTTCAGGTCGACGCGGCCGTCGCGGGTCTGCAGGCGGCCGAACCAGCCAACCGGCAAATCGAACCGGCTGGCATTCAGCGCCAGCAGGTTCAGGAAGGTCCGCGACTTTCCGGCGATTTCCAGGGCTTCCCGGCGCAAGCTGTCGGCCAGTGCGACATCACCGTGCACCGGGACCGCATCGAAAAAAATGTCGCAGTTCAAGATATCCTCGGGCCGGGAGCGGGAGATCCACGAGCGGACAGCCTCGCGCCAACCCTCAAGATCCTTGCGCCAATTGGCCTTTGAGGCCATCACGCCGCCCTTGCAGTAGACCACCCCGGCATCGTTCAGGATGTCGGCGACGCGCTGCCCCAGTTCCTCGAACCATTGATCGGCGCTACCACCGGCAGCCCCTTCGCTGAAAACGATGGCATTGTCCTGATCCATGGCCAGCAGGCTTTCACCCCGTCCGCCGGAGCCGAGCACAAGCATGGCGTAAGGCACAGGCGGCCCGCCCTTGCCGTCGCCGGCCATATCACGCTCCGCCAGTTCACAGGCCCGCCGCGTCAAAGCCCGCAACTCCCGCGAGATGATGGCCGCAACGTCGCGGGCATCGACATCCTCGTGCACCAGCACCCGGGCAATGGTGGTCAGATCCGACCAGATGCGCCCGAGTTCGGCCGAGCTATCCGCCGCCTCGATCGAATCGCCGAGAGACACCGCATCTTCAGCGCGCTGGCGCAGCAGGTCGCGGGCGGAGAGCGCACCGACCAGCTCTCCCGACGGATCGGCGACACCGAGATGGCGAAAACCCTTGGTGGACATGCGCGAAAGCGCCCGGTAGACGAATTCGTCGCTGCCGATGGTGACCAGGGGAAATTGGCCGAAAGCCGACACCGGCTGCTCAAGCGCCGCGGCACCCCTGGCATCAAGAGCCCGCAACACGTCCCGCTCTGTGACGATGCCGTAATTCTCGTCTTTCGACCCGGCATCTGCAGCAGTGGGCGCAATGAAGAGCGAGCTGACCTTCTTCCCCGCCATCATCGACAGCGTTTCCCGCAGGCTGGCATCAGCCGCCACGACCAGCGGCGGCGCGGCCATGATGTCCGCAACGCGGTGGCGATAGGGGAAACTGTCGACCTGCGCGAATTCCGCAACACGCGACCGGCCGGGCTCATCATCGCCCCCGACGCCCTGCCAGCCGGCCTTGGCCTCTTCCTCCAGGCGGGCGGTGAGAGAGCGGCAGCCGCGTTCCGCCTCGGCAAGGGTGGAAATGCCCCGCTTGCGCAGCAGGGGGATCAAAGACAGGAAAATCTGCGCCGTCAGCACGGCATCGCCGAGGGCGCGGTGACGGTCCCTGACCTTCAGCCCGAGCCAGGCAGCGATGGTTTCAAGAGAGGGATCGGGCAGGTTGGGACCCAGCAACTGGACCAGGTGCCGCACGCAAAGGCTGCGCGGCGCCTGCCAGGGCATGGCATTCCTTTCATGCTCGGCCTTGAGGATCGCCAGGTCGAAGCCGATGGAAAACCCGATGACCACCGCCGGTCCGCTCCATTTCACGAAATCCCCCATGGCTTCGGCAAACCCGGGGGCCGCGGCCACATCGGCATCGCCGATGTGATGGATTTCCGAGGAGCCCGGCGGGATTGCGATCCCGGGATTGACCAGCGCCGAGTAGGTTTCGACCTCCTCTATCCAGCTGCCACTCAGGCGCACGGCACCGAATTCGATAACCCGGTCCTGTGTCACATTCAGGCCGGTAGTCTCCGTGTCCAGGACCACCGCCGGCAGGGCAGCCAGCGGCAAGGCCGAAATACTCGTCTGTGTGCTTACAAAGCTCATTGGCCAGAACTCATTGGCGCTTCCCCCGCCGCGCAACGCGCCGCTTACTATAGGGCCAAACGGCCTGTTTCAGGATTTGATCCGGATCAATTGCCCGATGGCCGAAAGCTGCTTAGATCCCCCGCAACACGTGAACTGTCGATACGTTTTTCAAACTGGGCGCGCACGTCCCGCCAGGCGAACTTGATGGAGTTTTCGACGATTTCCTTGTCTTCACGCTTCAGGTTCGGCGCAATCGGCGCCCATTTGTAGAGCGCGGCGGGGCTTGCGGTGAAGAGATGCCGCACCGGCAGATCGCTGTACCAATCCACAAAGGCCAGACGCTTTTCGAAATCAGCCAGGGAGTCGGATACCGAGAAAGCTTCGATGTTGCGGGCCTGTTCCGCGTTATCCGCCAGTCCGCGCTTCAGACAGCGAAGCGCCAGGTCACAGTAGACCTTATCGTCCACCGCCTCGGCCTGCAGGGATCGGATTGCTGCATAGACCGAGAGGTCTGAAAGACAGGCCACATAGATGTTGATTTTGGCGATATCGATGGAGGCAATCAGAACGTCATCTTCGAACATACTCGGATAGCGCGTACCCATCCGCGCCTTAAGATAGCCGTAGAGGGACTTTTGAGCGATGAAAGCCGCCCGCGTGGAAACGAAGGAACACACGCCATCGACGCTGTCGATGGGCCCCGAGTCGCGCCGGATGGTCAAGCGGGCGACAAGCTCCGGGAGAAAAGCAACCACTTTCTTCAGTAACGGGTTCACGCCGCAAAGTCCCTTTTCCGGCGGGGTTCAGCGTGTTGTTTCGCCGCAGCGATCAAGTTCAACCATAGGATCATCGTAGTCGGTACTACTAAGGTTTTCATTTTCGTACAATCATGATCTACTCCCACTGCTTTGCGTTGAGCGTTCGAGTATTGGGATAGATTCGAGCAAGCACTTGCGAAGTCCTAATGATTTAAGCCATCGAAAGACGGCACTAGGGGGAGTAAACATGTCCGACATAAGCAGTGAAGCCAAAGCGCGCCACTGGTCCAGGACCCGTGGCCTGACGATTTTGGTTCTAGTGATCTGGGCGATCTTCGCCTTCATCCTGCCTTGGAATGCAAAGGCATTGAATGAAATTTCCTTCCTTGGCTTTCCTCTTGGGTACTACCTGATTGTCCAGGGATCGCTGATCGTTTTCGTCCTGCTGATTTTCTTCCAGAATTGGCGCCAGGATGCGATCGACGATGAAGCCGGCGTCGGCGAAGAATAAGGGGGGCTAGATCGCCATGATTAAAGGGAGCTTTATCGAAAACCTCGGCCGGGTGTATGCGATGTACACCGGCGGTTTTCTCGTCTTCGTCGCGTTGATGGCCATCCTTGAACAGATGGGTGTCGGTGCCGACACGATCGGCATTCTCTTCGTTGCCTTCACAGTCGTCATCTACGCCTTGATCGGCTGGCTGTCGCGCACCATGCAGGTCGATGCCTATTACGTCGCCGGGCGCGAAGTGCCCGCCGTCTACAATGGCATGGCGACGGCGGCGGACTGGATGTCCGGCGCGTCCTTCGTCGCCCTGGCCGGCGGCATCTACTTCGGCGGCTACGGCTATCTGGGCTTCATCGTGGGCTGGACCGGCGGCTACGTGCTGGTGAACTCGCTGATGGCGCCATACCTGCGCAAGTTCGGCTGCTACACGGTGCCGGATTTCATCGGTACGCGTTACGGCGGCAATGTCGCCCGCTTCTGCGCCGTTGTTATCCTGGTGGTCGCCTCGTTCACTTATGTGACGGCACAGATCAACGCCTCGGGCACCATCGCCGCGCGCGCCCTGCACATCCCGTTTGAGTTCGGCGTCTGGATTGGCCTGCTCGGTATCCTGCTGTGTTCGATGCTCGGCGGTATGCGGGCGGTGACCTGGACCCAGGTGGCCCAGTACATCGTGCTGATTATCGCCTATCTGGTGCCGGTTTTCTGGATGTCGAACAAACAGGGCTTCGGGATGATCCCGCATTTCTCCTACGGGGATGCGGTCGCCCGGATCCAGGAGCTGGAACCCCTCGTCAGTCTTGGGGTTGCGGCAACGGAAAGTGCGCCCTTTGGCGGTGTCAGGATTCTGACCACGCCGCACAACGACCCGCAGGGCGGCATGGACTCCTGGAAGTTCGTCTCCCTGGCCTTCTGCATGATGGCAGGCACGGCTTCTCTGCCGCACATTCTGATGCGTTACTTCACGACGCCGTCGGTTCGTGCAGCGCGCAAGTCGGTCGCTTATTCGCTGTTCTTCATCTTCCTGCTGTACTTCACAGCGCCGGCCCTGGCCACGCTGACGAAGCTGCAGCTTCTGGATCCAACCCTGCCGACGGCAATCATCGGACAGTCCTTTGAAGCCGTGAAAAGCCTGGCCTGGGTGCAGAACTGGGAGAGCGTGAACATGCTGTGGCTGTCAGACAGCAACGGCGACGGCATCCTGCAGCTGAACGAGTTCTTCATGCGGCCCGATATCGTCGTGCTGGCAACGCCGGAAATCGCCGGACTGCCTTACGTGATCTCCGGTCTGGTCGCCGCTGGTGGCTTGGCGGCCGCCATGTCGACCGCCGACGGCCTGCTGCTGGCCATCGCCAACGCCCTCAGCCATGATCTCTACTACAAGATCATCGACCCGAAGGCGGACACGAAGCATCGTCTCGTCGTTGCCCGCATCCTGTTGGTGGGTATCGGCTGTGCGGCCGCCCTGGTGGCGAGCCTTCAGCTCACCGGTATCCTGGGTGCGGTGGCCTGGGCGTTCTGTTTCGCGGCATCAGGCTTGTTCTTCCCCTTGGTTCTGGGGGTCTGGTGGAAGCGGGCCAATACCCAAGGGGCAATCGCCGGTATGATCTGCGGTTTCGTTGCGGGTTCGGCCTATCTCTACCTGATCCACAACGGCATCATTGAGCCGATCTATGCGATCGACGGCCTGCGGTTTGCCCTCATCGGCATGCCGGTCAGCCTGATCGCCATGGTGGTGGTCAGCCTGATGACCCCGGCACCCGATGCCGAGACCCAGGCGATGGTGGACGAGGTTCGTATCCCCTCCGGCGGAACGATCCTCGACGCAAAACACTAGCGTCAAAGACTGAAATGAGTGAACCTCGGGGGGCGGAGATTTCCGTCCCCCGATCTTTTTGGCCCTGATGTAGTTACACTCGATCCCTTCGATGAGAGCACTTGGATAAGTCCGGATGAGCGACTCGATTGCCTTCCTGCCGCTCTGGGTCCTGGCCCTCGACTACGTCCTGGGTGTGATCATGTGGACGCTGATCGGCCGCGTCGCCATGAACCTCTTCCTGCCGGAAGATTCGAACTTCTTCTTCATGAAGGTCTTCGTGAAGGGGACTAACCCGATCATCCGCGCCTTTCGGCCGATCACGCCGAGTTTTCTGCTCGACCCCCTGGTGCCGCTTTACGTCGCCTGGTTCTTTTTCATGATCCGCTTTTACCTGATGCCCTGGCTTCTCGGCTATTCGGTCATGGGCATGTTGTCGTTTCCTCTGGAAGGGGAAATCGCCGGCGCGATCTGGGAAACCTTCAACTAGCCTGCTTGGCCGCAAGGAGACCGCGCAGGGCTGACGCGCATCCGCCAGCCGTGCACAGCTCTTTCAGTACCTCTTTTCTTCAGATGCCGCTGCGCTTTGGCAGGGCGGCATAGAGGTGAACATGAGCAACCTCGGCAAAATCGCCGGGAAGGGCACCATAGGTCTTGCCGTCACTGTGCCAGGCAATGGCCAATCCGGCGAAAAGATGCTCCCCGGTCAACTGCAGGCAAGGCTTGAATGCCGCGTTGAAGGTCGCGTTTCCGTCATCATCGGCTGTGAAAACCGACTGCGTGCCGTCGCGCTTGCCGACCGGCAGGTCGTAGGTTCCGATGAAAGGCGTGGTCGGCGGTGACGCCATGAAGAAGTGCCACATGGTGTAAACGCCGTCAGGCACCAGGCCGGTGAAGTCGACGGACAGATGCCCGGCGCCATCGGCGCAGCTGTATTGGGCCTCACCTTTCGCGTCGAGCCATTCACCCAGGGTGAGGCCAAGCGGCTGGCCCTTTGGCCAGGGCCCGTTCGCTGTTTCGTCGAAGGGTTCGTGCGCAAGAGGTTCTGCCGCTGCGTAGAGGGGCAGGCTCAGATCCCGGTCGCCCTTGGTCGGACGAAAGACCTCTCCAGACCCCGGCTCGCGTTCGATCAGGACATCCTGTTCGGCCAGATCATCGTCAATATGACGCTTGAACCGGAAAGTGAGGCTGACCGGCGCGTCATAGGCGGCCTCGGCCGCAGGCGTGGTAGCCTCTCCCGCCCGAACAACGCCGCCCCCAAAAGCAATTCCCGCGCCTAGGGCAAACAGGGCCGAGGTCGTCATCAATAAATTTCTGGAAATCATCTAAAGATCCTTTGCAAAGATGCGGCGACTTATCCGGTTTTTGACTGCAGGGCGAAGGGGCCGGCAGTCAGGGTCAAATCGCTTGGTATTCAGTCCGGCACCGGCAGGCCGCTGGGCACCGTCTCTGGAACCAGGTCGCTCTGGTCGCGGCTGCGCGGATCGGTCAGCGAGCTGAGAAAAGCCAGAAGATCCTCAACCTCGTCGTCATCCAGAGGAACCGCCGGCAGTTCGTTGGCTTGCGCGATTGGCTGGCGAAGTGCCGGGGTCTCTTGCACCCAGGTATCGCGGCGCAGATAGTCGGCCATGCGCTTGGGGTTGACCGCTTCGTAGGTCAATTGCGACCCCTCCGCCGTCGGCTCGACAACGATGCCGAGCGCCGGTAGATCCGCCGCGTCCTGGCGGAAACTCTCAAGGGACGACGTGGGATCAAGATGATGCCGAACGACGTCTTCCAGACGGTTGAAGCTGCCCGCATGTCCCCAGGGGCCGGTCAGTTCAACATTGCGCAGGGACGGCGTCCGAAAGCGGTACTTGTCGGCGTTCTTGAACGTCACACGATAGCGCCCGAAGTCCTCGAGCCGCCCGGCAAACCCGGTGCTCTGCCAATAAGACTGCTCCCATCCATCGTTCTTGCCCGGTCCGATCTGCGGCATGGCGATGGCATGAAACCGCTGATCGGTCTGGAACTTGCCGCTATGGCAGCCGCTGCATCCAGCAGCGCCATAAAACAAGTCCATGCCGCGGCGGACCGCCGCTGTCAGGTGGGCGGGGTCACGGTCACGGAGATAGCGGTCAAAAGGGCTGTCGTCGGGCCGAAACGCGGTGGCTTCGAAGGCCGCAATGGCGTTGGCGGCATGGACAAAGCGGATATCTTCGGCAGCGGTGATTTCCGGGAAGGCCGACTTGAAGAGCGTTACATATTCGGGAATCGCCTGAAGGCGCGCCGCCAGAAGCCCCCAAGCCCCCGTCGGCCCCTCGAGATGATCCAGGGCCACGGCCGTGGCAATCGGGTTTTCGCCTTTGTGCCCGGCCATCTCAACCGGCGACAGCACCGGAAACAAGGCCTGGGCAGCCAGCACGCTGTCCAGGCCCTGCGGCAGTTTCTCGCGCGCCGGCGTCCAAAAGCCGCTGGGCCAGGTGTGCCGGTGATCGACTTCTACCCGCCCGTCGTGGTTCAGGCGCTCGAACGCCCTTGCACCGAGAAAGTAGAGCGCCGGGGCGTTACGCGGTACCCGGCCAAGCAACGGCGAAGAGGCGTTGCTGCGGCGATCCTTGCCGAGACCACTGGCGCCTTCGCCAAGGGAAAGAGAAACCGCATCTGATGTGCCCGTTGTCGGATGATGGCAGGTCGCGCAGGCAATGTTGCGATTGCCGCTCAGGATCTTGTCGAAAAACAACAGCCGGCCCAGATGGACCTTCGCCTCGGGCGGGCGCCCGTTATCGTAGAAATCCTCATCGGCGACCGGCGCGATACCGGCCGCGGGATCCGCCAGGCTTAAGGCGGGCGCCAGGAGCAACAGTGTTATGACGGCAACGGCGGGGAGAAAACGAACGTCGCAAAATCGGGGCATGGTAAAGGCTCATTCCCGCGGCTGAGCGGCGGCGTCAGGTATCGCCGATGTCTCATCCGGGGGAAATCGGGCAGCTGTCCCATTCACCGCCGAAAGCCGAGGAATTTAATGGTACAGCTGTCCCGGTCAAAGTCGCCGCAGGCAACGGATCTCAGAGATCCGGCAGTTCGTCGCGGCGCGGCAGGTCGGCACCGCGCCGCGCACAAGTGATGCCCGCCGCATCGATCGCGAAAGCGACGACACGGCGGCAGTCTTCAAGTGACAGCGCGCGCAGCCCTGCGCGTGTCGCCCTGTCCAATTCCTGCAGGCCGCAAAGCAACGCCGCCTGGAAGGTGTCTCCGGCCCCCACGGTATCCACGGTCTCGACCTTTCGGCCGGGTGCCTCGAAAACCTCGCCCCGCAGAGAGACCAGGGCCCCCTCGGAGCCCTTGGTTATGACCACGAGTTGGACGCCCTGCCGATGCCAGGCTGTCGCAACGTCGCCAGCTCCAGCCTTGGGAAAGAGCGTCTCCAGATCTTCGTCACTGACCTTGACGAGATCGGCGGTCTCGGCGAAAGCCTCGACCCGTTCACGCCAACACAGGGCATCCGGCTCGACATTCAGACGCACATTGGGATCGAGCGAGATCAAGCGCTGGCCGCTCTGCTGTTGCGCAAGCGTCAGGAAGGTGGAACCGGTCGGCTCGACAACCAGGGAATAGGAACCGAAGTGCAGCCCGGTGATATCTTCGGCAAGGTTCGGGAGATCAACCAGGTTCAACACCCGGTCCGCCGCCTCATGGCCGTAAAAGCTGTAGTGCGGAACGCCGGCGGGATCGAGCCCGACCAGCGCCAAGGTGGTGGGATTGGCTTTGCCGATGACGTGACGGGTATCGACCCCTTCCTCGCGCAACACCCGCTCCAGCCGCCGGCCCAGCGGATCTTCGGATATCCCGCCGAAGAGCGCCGCCTCACGCCCCAGGCGCGAAAGACCGATCGTGACATTGAAAGGCGAGCCGCCGATGCGCGCATCCAGGGTGAAGCCGGTAGCCGTCTCTTCGGCGGGGAAAACGTCGTAGAGAGCCTCGCCGCAAATCAAAAACATGCCGTACAATTCCTAGCTGAAAAAAGTGGGGCGCGAAGTCAGAGATCTATATCGCGCCCCAGGCAAGTCGGCGGTCCGCCATGGCCGAACCGCCGCAGGGAGAGTCCGTTGGTCCTAATTCAAAACCGCCCCTTCCGGCAGTGCCATCTCCGCCGGCGGATCCATCGCGCCGGTCATGATGGCCACGGCATCGGACATGGAGAAGTCCTGGGGGCGGATGACCGCGTGTCGCCTGCTCAGCCGGTGAATATGGATGCGGTCGGCAACCTCGAAGACATGCGGCATGTTGTGGGAGATCAAGACAATGGGCATGCCGCGCGCCTTCACGTCCTGGATCAGCTCCAACACCCGGCGGCTCTCCTTCACGCCCAGCGCCGCCGTGGGTTCGTCCATGATGACGAACTTGGTGGCAAAGGCAGCGGCGCGCGCCACCGCCACGCCCTGGCGCTGTCCGCCCGACAGAGTCTCGACGGCCTGGGTAATGGACTGAACGGTCATCAAGCCGAGTTCGGTCAGCTTGTCGCGCGCAAAGTCGCGCATTTTCTTCTTGTCGAGCATCTTGAAGACGGAGCCGGCAATACCTTCCTTGTGAATCTCGCGGCCGAGAAACATGTTGTCGGCGATCGACAGAGCCGGCGACAGGGCGAGGTTCTGATAAACGGTTTCGATACCCGCGTCCCGCGCTTCCATCGGCGAGGCAAAGCGGATCTCTTCACCGTCCAAACGGATCTCGCCTTCATCGATCTGAACGGCGCCGCAAAGCGCCTTCACCAGGGTTGACTTGCCGGCACCGTTGTCGCCGATGATCGCCAGCACCTCACCGGGAAAGAGGTCGAAGTCGGCGCTATCCATGGCCGTCACACGGCCGTAGCGCTTTGTGAGGCCGCGGCCGGTCATAACAGGTTTCAGGCTCATGCGCTTACCCTCCGGATCCACTGGTCCATGGCTACAGCGACAATGATGAGAAGGCCGACGGCAAAGGTCTGCCATAGGACGTCGACGCCCCCGAGCTTGAGGCCGGAGCGGAACACGCCGACAATCAAGGCGCCGAAAAGGGTGCCGAAGATCGCCCCGCGGCCGCCGAACAGGGAGGTGCCGCCGATCACGACCGCCGTAATTGCATCGAGATTGCCTTCGTAGAACGATTGCGGGGAGGCGGAACCGACGCGGCCGATGGCCGCCCAGCCGCCAAGCGCACAGAGGAAGCCGGCGGCCCCGTAAACCGACAGCAGCACCCGGTCGGTGCGGATGCCGGAAAGCTCCGCCGCCTCCCGGTCATCGCCCACGGCGTAGACCGCCCTTCCCCAGGCCGTCCAGTTCAAGGCGTACCAGAGAACGATGAAGATGCCGACCATCAGGAAAGAGCCCAGAGTGAACTGCGCGCCCAGCAACTCGACCCTGAGGCCGAAGATCTTCAACAGCGGCGCCGTCGCATCGATATCCTGGCTGCGAACCGTTTCGGACTCCGAATACCAGAGATTGAGGGCGAAGAAGATCGACCAGGCCCCCAGGGTAACGATGAAGGGCGGCAGCCGCAGTTCCAGCGCCGGCCCGAAATTCAGCCATCCGATGGCAAGGCCGGCGATCATGCCGATCGGCACGACATAGATGAGCGGCAGATCGAGGCCCAGCAGGAAAACCCAGGAAAGCACCGCGACGGCAATGGGCACCAGGCGCGCCCGCGTTGCCAAGCTGCCGTTGAAGAGGCCACAGGCAAGCCCGACGCCGAGGCCGATGACAACGGCCAGAATCGCGGGCACATCGCCCTGAACCGCGAGGCGGCCCATCACCATGTAGCTCAGCACCATGATCGCGGCGACGCTGAGGTCGATGCCGGCGGTCAGAATGACGAGCGTCTGGGCGGCGCCCAGAATGCCGATGATCGTGACCTGCTGGATGATGAGCGAGAGATTGAACGCCGAGAAGAAGTTGTTGGCGATGACCCCGAAGACAAGGCAAGAGAGAATCAGAACCACCACCGGCGCAGCAGTCGGATTGGCGTGCAGGAAGTGATGGAATTTCGCCAGCGGTGAGGTGTCCCGCATCTCGAAAGACGCGGCCTCGGTTGAACTCTGATCGAGGACTTTCTCGAAATCCTGAGGTCCGCGCGGCGGCACTGCCCGGTCGTCGGCCATAGCGATTCCTCCCAAGACTTTTGGTTATTGGGGGAGGCGCGGCGAACGCCTCCCCATGCTTTCTCGAGTACCGGTAGCTTACCCGGTGAGGCGGGTCATCAGCCCCAGCACTTCTTCAGGGCCTCTTCGGAGGTGATCGAAGGAATGCCGTCGACCGGTTCGTCGGTGACCAGCTCGACACCCGTATTGTAGAAGCTCAACCCTTCGGAATTCGCCGGCTTCACGCCCGTCTTGGCGTATTCAGCCACCGCTTCCACGCCCAGCGAGGCCATCAGCAGAGGGAATTGCATGGAGGTCGCCCCGATAACCCCGTCCTTCACGTTCTGGACGCCGGGGCAACCGCCGTCGACCGAGACGATCAGCACCTGATCGGCCAGCCCGAAAGACTTCAGGCCCTCATAGGCACCCGCCGCCGCCGGCTCGTTGATGGTGTGGATCACGTTGATGCCCGGATCCTTCTGCAACAGGTTCTCGATGGCGGTGCGCCCGCCCTCTTCCGAGCCCAGCGTCGAATCGCCGCCGACGATCCGCGGATCGTCTTCATCGTACATCCTGTCGATGTTCTTCACATCGACGCCGAAGCCTTTAAGGAAGCCCTGGTTGCGCAGGACATCCACGGTGATCTGCGCCTCGGAGAGGTCGAGCGTGGCAATCTTCGCCTTTGTCGTGTCGCCCATCTTGGCGGCGGCCCATTGACCGATCAGCTCGCCGGCCCTGAAGTTATCGGTTGCGAAGGTGGCGTCCGCGGAGTCCGCGGGATCGAAGGGCGTGTCCAGGGCAATAACCAGAAGCCCGGCTTCGCGCGCCCGCTTCACCGTGTCGGCAAGACCGGCCGGGTCGGAGGGGGTGATCAGGATGCCCTTGGCCCCGGCGGCGACCAGACTCTCGATGGCCTCGATCTGGGCCTCGTTGTCGCCATCGTATTTGCCGGCGAAGGTGCGCAGCTCGACACCCATCTCCTTGGCCTTGGCCTCGGCACCCTGGCGCATTTTCACGAAGAAGGGATTGGTGTTGGTCTTGGTGATCAGGCCGACGATGACATCCTCGGCCAGAACCGGCATTGCGAAGCCGCTCATCGCGAGCAGGCCTGCAGCGGTCAGGGTTCCAAAAAGCCCGGCTTTCTTGGCGGTTTTCATAGCGGTAGTCCTCCCTTGGGGCGTGACGTGTTTTCCGTTTCGTTTTTTCGGAGTTTTACCTGCCGACCCGATCCCCGGGCCAACCACTCCCTATGTTCCGATTTAAACGCTGGCCGTGTGCCTTGTCAATAAATAAATCAAATTGAGTTTCTTATTGGCAACAGCACGGAAATGAACCATGATGACCGCGAATAAACAGCACCGCCGAAGGCCGCGGCGCTCTATATTGAGCGGCACAGACCCGAAAACGGGCCGGCGGGGTCACCAAGGGAGAAAATCGATGAAGACAATCCAAGGCGGCACCGGGACCCTGACCCGGCAATCGATGGCCTTTGTCCTGGCCGGCGGCCGCGGCAGCCGGCTCGAGGAATTGACGGACCGCCGCGCCAAGCCGGCGGTCTATTTCGGCGGCAAGAGCCGGATCATCGACTTCGCCCTCTCCAATGCGGTGAATTCCGGCATTCGCCGGATCGGTGTGGCGACCCAATACAAGGCCCACAGTCTGATCCGTCATTTGCAGCGCGGTTGGAACTTTTTCCGGGCAGAGCGGAATGAAATGCTCGATATCCTCCCCGCCTCCCAGCGTGTCGACGAAGGGCATTGGTACCTGGGCACCGCCGATGCCGTGACCCAGAACATCGACATCATTGAAAGCTACGGCGTGAAGTACCTCGTCGTGCTGGCCGGCGACCACATCTACAAGATGGATTACGGGGTCATGCTCGCCCAGCACGTCGATTCCGGCGCCGACGTGACCGTCGGCTGCATAGAGGTGCCGCGCATGGAGGCGACGGGCTTCGGCGTCATGCATGTCGACGAAACCTCGCGCATCATCGACTTCGTCGAGAAACCGGCCGATCCGCCGGCGATCCCCGGCAAACCCGACCAGGCTCTGGCATCCATGGGCATCTATGTCTTCGAGACGGCCTTTCTGATCGACCTGCTGCACAAGGATGCCGCCGACCCGGACTCAGACCACGACTTCGGCAAGAACCTCATTCCCAGCCTGGTGAAAAACGGCAAGGCCGTCGCCCACAGGTTCTCCGATTCCTGCGTCATCACAGGCACAGAGAAACAGCCCTACTGGCGCGATGTCGGCACCGTCGATTCCTTCTGGCAGGCCAACATCGACCTGACGAACTTCGAACCGGAGCTCGATATCTACTCGCAGGACTGGCCAATCTGGACTTACAGCGAGGTGACGCCACCGGCCAAATTCATCCATGACGAGGACGACCGGCGCGGTTCCGCGGTCTCCTCCATGGTCTCCGGCGGCTGCATCATTTCCGGGTCCAACGTCTCCGAAAGCCTGCTCTTCACCGGCGTGCACTGCCATTCCTACAGTCACCTGGACAAGGTGGTCGCCCTGCCCTACTGCACCATCAACCGCAATGCCCGGCTGACCAACGTCGTGCTCGATCGCGGTGTTTCCGTACCCGAAGGGCTGGTGGTGGGTGACGATCCCGAAGAAGACGCACGGCATTTTCGGGTCACGGCAAACGGCGTGACCCTTGTCACGCAAAACATGATTGACAGCATGAACCGCTGAACGGCCCAGTACCAAACAAGGCGCCTTGCCCCAAAAGCTTTTCAACTCTCTTACTCTGACCCCTCCTGGAATTCTTGCTGCATGAAGGTTCTGTTCGTCGCATCGGAATGCGTCCCCTTCATCAAGACCGGCGGCCTCGCCGACGTCGTGGGTGCCCTGCCCGCGGCGCTGGCCTCTGAGGGGGTCGAGGCCCGGGTGCTGCTGCCCGCCTATCCCGCGGTGAAAGCCGCCTTGCCCAAAGCAAAAGTCTTGAGACAGTTTCCGCGTTCTTTCGGCGGGCGTGGGCAGTTGATCGCCGGCAAGGCGGCGGGCCTGGATGTCATTGCCCTGGAGGCCCCGCATCTCTACGACCGCCCCGGCAATCCCTACCTCGCTGCGAACGGCAAGGACTGGCCGGACAATCACCTGCGCTACGGCGCCCTCTGCCGCGTCGCCGCCCGCATTGCGGTGGAAGGCTGTGACGGCTGGCAGCCGGATGTGGTGCATCTCCACGACTGGCAGGCCGGATTGACCGCGGCCTATCTGAAACTCGGTCGCCGCGCCGCGCCGCCCTGCGTCACCACGATCCACAACATCGCCTTCCAAGGGCTCTTCCCGGAGAAGACCGTGGAGACGCTCGGTCTGCCGGAAAAGGGCTTTCATCCAGAGGGCTTCGAATACTTCGGCAAGCTCGGCTTTCTGAAAGCGGGCCTTGTCTATGCGGAGCGGATCACCACCGTCAGCCCGACCTACGCCCGGGAGCTAACCAGCGCCGAGTTCGGTATGGGCCTGGAAGGAGTCATCGCCGCCCGGCGGACCCAGGTCAGCGGAATCCTCAATGGCATCGACCTTGATATCTGGAACCCCGCAGCCGATCCGGAAATCGCCAAAACCTACTCCGCCAAAGCCCCGGCCGGAAAAGCCGCCAACCGGAAGGCCCTGGCAGAACGCTTCAAGCTGGACCCGGACAGCCGCGCGCCGCTGTTCTGCGTCGTCAGCCGCCTGACTCGGCAAAAGGGCCTCGACCTGTTGCTCGAAGCCTTGCCGCGTCTCATCGGGCGGGGCGCGAGCCTGGCGGTGCTCGGCTCCGGCGACGCCGATCTGGAAGCTGCCTATACGGCCGCCGCGCGCGAAAACCCGGGCCGGCTGGGCGTGGTGATCGGCTATGACGAGGCCCTGTCTCACCTGATGCAGGCGGGGGCGGACTCGATCCTGGTGCCATCGCGCTTCGAGCCCTGCGGCCTGACCCAGCTCTATGGTTTGCGTTACGGCACCCTGCCGCTGGTCGCGCGCACCGGCGGTCTGGCCGACACCGTGATCGACGCCAACGAGGCCGCGCTTCAGGCCGGCGTTGCCACAGGGTTTCAGTTCGCCCCCGTCGCCACCGCGCCGCTGGCCGATGCCATCGACCGCTGCTGCGATGCTTTTGCCGACTCCAAGGCCTGGGGCGCCATGGTGCGGCGCGCGATGAAGCATCCGGTCGGCTGGGAAACCTCCGCCGCCGCCTATGCGAAGGTCTATCGGGAGATGATCGAGGCCCAACGATGAAGGCGGTCCAAAGATGAAGACGGCCCAATGATGAAGGTGGCGCAGCGATGAAGGGGACAAACGAGTCCATCCTCCGCGCCGGGCAGCCCCATCCCCTGGGACTGCAGTGGGACGGCGAAGGCGCCAACATCGCCGTCTTTTCCGAACATGCCACGAAGATCGAGCTTTGCCTGTTCTCCGACGACGGAGAGAAGGAAACGGCGCGGCTGGCTTTGCCGGAGAAAACCGGTCCGGTCTGGCACGGTTACCTGCCGGGCCTGCTGCCGGGCAGCCTCTATGGGCTGCGTGCCCACGGCCCTTTCGCCCCGGAGCAGGGTCATCGCTTCAATCCCAACAAACTGTTGCTCGACCCCTACGCCCGTGCGCTGAGCGGCAGGGTGGTGGCCGGCGATACCACTCTTGGCTACGACCCTGCGGCGGCCGAGGAGGATCTGTCCTTTTCGACCAAAAACAGTGCCGCGGAGATGCCCAAGTGTGTGGTCACCGAGACCCCGGCGGCGGTCTCTCCCGACGAGCGGCCCAACACCGCCTCGGCCGACACGGTGATCTATGAAGCGCACCCCAAGGGCCTGACCCAACTCTGGGAGCGGGTGCCACCGGCTCTGCGCGGCAGCTACGAGGGTCTCGGCGCCGACCCGGTGCTGGAGCACCTCACCGCCCTCGGCGTCACGGCGATCGAACTGATGCCGGTCCAGGCCTTCGTCGATGACCGTTGGCTGGTGAAAAAAGGTCTGGTGAATTACTGGGGTTACAATTCCATCAGCTTCTTCACACCCGAGCCACGCTACTTCGGCCCGGGCGGCATCGCCGGCTTCCGCGAAACAATGCGCCGGCTCCATGGCGCCGGGATCGAGGTCATTCTGGATGTCGTCTACAACCACACTGCAGAAGGCGATCAGACCGGCCCCACCCTGTCATTCCGCGGCCTCGACAACGCGAGCTACTATCGCCTGCAGCAGGATCATGCGCGCTACTACGTGAACGAAACCGGCTGCGGCAACACTCTGAACGTCGCCCACCCCTTCGTGTTGCGGCTGGTGATCGACAGCCTGCGCTGGTGGGTCGAAGCGATGGGCATAGACGGCTTTCGCTTCGACCTCGCCACCACCCTGGGACGGGAAGCCCAAGGTTTCGACGCCGCCGGCGGCTTTTTCGATGCCCTGCGTCAGGACCCGGTGCTGGCCGGGGTCAAGCTGATCGCCGAACCCTGGGATCTCGGACCCGGCGGCTATCGCCTCGGCGCATTCCCGCCGGAGTTTGCCGAATGGAACGATGCCTTCCGCGACGGCCTGCGCAAGTTCTGGCGCGGCGATGCACACAGCGCCCAGGAAATAGCCGAGCGATTGCTGGGCTCGGCAAGCACCTTCGACCGCGACGGCCGGCGCAGTTGGGCCTCGATAAACTTCGCCGCCTGTCACGACGGTTTCAGTCTCGCCGATGTCGCGGCTTATGCGGAAAAGCACAATGAGGCCAACGGCGAGGACAATCGCGACGGCCACCACGAAAACTACAGCGACAACTGCGGCGTCGAGGGAGAGACCGACGACCCGGAAATCCGCCTGCGCCGCGCCCAGCGCCAGCGCAACCTGCTGTCGACGGTTTTCCTCGCCCAGGGTACGCCGATGCTGCTGGCCGGCGATGAAATCGGCGCCAGCCAGCAAGGCAACAACAACGCTTACTGCCAGGACAACGAAATCAGCTGGATCGACTGGTCATCGGCCGACAATGCCCTGCTCGGCTTCACCCGGCGGCTGATCGCCTTTCGCAAGACTCATCCTTGTCTCAGGCAGAGTTGGTTCCTGCACGGGGGAAAGCGCCGGCAGGACGGCGAACCGGATGTGGCCTGGCTGGGCTTTGACGGCAACCCGGTCAACTGGAGCGACCCGGGCCTCGAAGGCTTTTGCCTCTTGCTGCGGGAGTCAGCGGAAGCACCGGCCTATGCGACCGACGGCGACGTGGTGTTTTTGGTCTTCAACGGCTGCTTCAAGCCGGTGACAGCGCAACTACCGCCGCT
This sequence comes from Pelagibius sp., assembly GCA_028280305.1. Classification (GTDB taxonomy): domain Bacteria; phylum Pseudomonadota; class Alphaproteobacteria; order Kiloniellales; family Kiloniellaceae; genus Pelagibius. The sequence continues at coordinate 49,530 of JANQMC010000167.1, forward strand.
GTCCGGCGACAGGGTCTGGGTGCGCGCCCTCGATACGGCGCAGCCGGAATCGAGCCGGGCCGTTTGCAGCGGCAGGACCCAGACGATCCCGGCCCAGGCTGTGGTCGCATTCGAAACCGGAACCGTCCTGTGACCCGAGGAGGTGCAACCGAAGACAGCCTGCAACGCCTGGCCGAAGCCATCGGCATTCTGCCCCGTTGGCACCATCTTTCCGGCGCAGAACAGACCACGGGACCGGAGACCCAACGCGCCCTCCTCGCCGCCATGGGTTTCGCTGCGGCAAGCGACACCGAGGCGGCGGAGACCCTGCAGGCCCTGGCAGCCGAAACCGCCGCGCGGCGGATACCCCGGGAAATCGTTGTCGAAGCCGATGCCGAGACGGCCTTTCCGCTGACAGACGTCACCGACTGGCGCTTGGAGCTGGAGCAAGGCGGAACGCTCTCTGGCACCGCGGCAGAAACCGCAACCATCGCCCCGCCCGCCGGCCTGCACCGCCTCGTCGCTGGGGATCAGAGTTGTCTGGTCATCGCCGCCCCCAAACACGCGCCCGCGGTCAGCGACTTGCTTTCGACTACAGACGAAGGACCGCGCCCCTGGGGTGTCACCGGGGCCCTTTACGGCTTGCGCTCCGACCGAAACCTGGGCGTCGGTGACTATCGGGATCTCGGCGACGCCTGCAGGGGGCTCGGCACCTGCGGCGCCCAGTTTTTCGGCATCAATCCGATTCACGCCAGCGGCGTGATGAACGACGATGTCAGTCCCTATGCGCCCACCTGCCGCACCGCTTTGGAACCACGCCATATCGCCGTTGACTGCGTTCCGGGTTTTGCCGACTGCAAAGAAGCGCAGCGACTGCTCCACGACAATGCCGCCGACGTTGTCGCCGCCGGGAAGGGCGATGAGGTTGCCTATGCGATCCAGGAAAGGATACAGCCGCAAATCCTGCGGGCGCTGTTCAAGACTTTCAATGACACCGGGCGGACCGCCGACTTCGACGCCTGGCGGCAGGCCCGCGGCCCCGCGCTGGAACGTTTCGCCCGCTTCGAGGCCATCTCGCAGTGTCACGGCGCCGATTGGCGGCGCTGGCCACAAGACCTGCAGGCGGTCGGCAGTGCCGCCGTTGAGAACTTCGCCGGGGAACATGCGGCGGAGATCCGCTATCACGCCTGGCTGCAATGGCTGGCGGAGAACCAAGTCGGTAACGCACAGACCGCCGCGCGGCAAGCCGGGATGGGGCTCGGCCTCTACCTCGACCTCGCCGTCGGCGTGCGGCCGGGCAGTGCGGACACCTGGGCCGACCCGGATTGTTTTGCAAAGGGCGTGTCCCTGGGCGCACCGCCCGATGGTTTCAATCCCCAAGGCCAGGTCTGGAATCTCTCGCCCTTCAACACTCCGGCCCTGCGAAAAGCCGGTTACCGGCCTTTCATCGAGACGCTGCGCGGCGTGATGCGCCATGCCGGCATCATCCGCATCGACCATATTCTGGGTATCAACCGCGGCTTTTGGGTACCGGAGAATGGAGCCCCGGGCGGCTATGTCACCTATCCGATGGAAAGCCTGCTCGCCCTTGTGAAACTGGAGGCGGCCCGGGCCGGTTGTATCGTGGTCGGCGAGGACCTGGGATCGGTCCCCGAGGGCCTGCGCGGCTGGCTGGCCAAAGCCGGTCTGCTGGGCTGCGCTGTCCTGCAGTTCGAAAAAGAGGGCGACCGCTTTCGCGATCCCTGCGCCTATGCGCCTTCAACCCTCGCCAGCTTCGGCACCCATGACATGCCGACCATGCGTGGCTGGTGGCGCGGCAGTGACACCAATCTCCGCCGCGACACCGGCCAGATCAGCGATGAAGCACAGGCGCGTGCGCAGCAAGAACGCAGCGGCGAGCGCGCCGCCCTGCTTCGACTTCTTGAGGACAAAGGCTTGCTCGCAGAGGGCGGTGCCCTTGAGGAGGCACCGGTCACCGCCCTGCACCGCCTGCTGGCCGGAGCAGGCTCCGACCTCGTCGCCGTACAGCTGGATGACGCTCTGGGCAACCTGGAGCAACAGAACCTGCCCGGTACTGTCAGCGAATATCCCAATTGGCGACGCCGCTATCGGATCAAGGTCGAGAATCTCGGCCAGGAACCGGGGTTCGCCGCCATCGCCGAAATCTTCAACGCCGCAGCCTCCGCCGATGCAACGGATACGGCGGCCGAAAAGGAGAAACAGCCGTGGATGTAATCTCCGTCGCAACTTCCCCCATCGAAGGACAGAAACCCGGCACCTCCGGCCTGCGCAAGCAGACCCGCGTCTTCATGGAGCCGGGCTTCCTTGAAAACTTCGTCCAGTCGATCTTCGATGCGGTCGGCGGCCTGCAGGACAAAACCCTCACCCTGGGCGGCGACGGGCGCTACTTCAACAAGCGGGCGATCCAGACCATCCTGAAGATGGCCGCAGCCAACGGCGCCGTCCGCGTGCTGGTCGGGCAGAACGGTATTCTTTCGACCCCCGCCGCCTCCGCTGTGATCCGCGCACGCAAGACCGACGGCGGCCTGATTCTCTCGGCCAGCCACAATCCCGGTGGCGCGGACGGCGACTTCGGCCTCAAGTACAACATTCCCGCCGGCGGCCCGGCTCCGGAGTCCGTGACCGAGGCAATCCATCGGCGCAGTCTGGAACTCACCGAATACCGGATCATCGAGACCGACGACGTGGATCTCTCCCTCTGCGGCGAGCAGCAGATGGACCGCATGACCGTTGAGGTGATCGATCCAGTGGCGATCTATGCCGAAGTTATGCGCGGGCTCTTCGACTTCGATGCCATCTGCGCGCTCATTGCTTCCGGATTTGCTCTGCGTTTCGATGCCATGCACGCGGTCACCGGCCCCTATGCCACCGCCATCCTGGAGGGGGAGCTGGGCGCGCCTGTCGGCAGCGTGATGAACGGCACGCCGCTGCCGGACTTCGGCGGCGGACATCCCGACCCCAACCCGGTCTACGCCAAGGAACTGGTCGATCTGATGATGAGCGCCGAGGCACCGGACTTCGGCGCCGCCTCCGACGGCGACGGCGACCGCAACATGATCGTCGGCCGCGGCACCTATGTTACGCCATCGGACAGCTTGGCGGTGCTGGCGGCCAACGCCCACCTCGCACCGGGTTACAAGGGCGGGCTGAGCGGCGTCGCCCGTTCGATGCCGACCAGCCGCGCCGCCGACCGGGTGGCCGCCAAGCTCGGCATCGCCGCTTTCGAGACCCCGACGGGCTGGAAGTTCTTCGGCAACCTGCTGGACGCCGGCAAGGCCACCCTCTGCGGCGAGGAGAGCGCCGGCACCGGATCGGACCACGTCCGGGAAAAGGACGGCCTCTGGGCGGTTCTCCTCTGGCTCAACATCATCGCCGTGCGGCGCGAGTCGGTGGCGGACATCATGAAAGCCCACTGGCGGGAATACGGCCGCGACTACTACTCGCGCCACGACTATGAGGGGATCGACAAGGAGGCCGCCGAGGCGGTGACCGGCGAACTGCGCCGACGCCTGCCGGAGCTGCCCGGCCAGCGCTTCGCCGGACTCACCGTCGCCGCGGCAGACGACTTCGCCTACGAGGACCCGGTCGACGGTTCCATATCGCGGGGTCAGGGCCTGCGCCTTGTCTTTGCGGAGAACGCAAGGACCGTCCTGCGCCTTTCCGGCACCGGGACCGTCGGCGCCACCCTGCGGGTCTACCTCGAGCGTTTCGAAGACGATCCAGCCCAAATGGCCCTCGATCCCCAGGAAGCCCTTGCCCCCGTCATCGCCGCCGTGGAGGAAATCACCGGACTCCGCACAAGGATCGGGCGCGACGCCCCGGACGTGCGCACTTGACCTGCCGCGAAATAATAAATCACCAAGAATTATTTGCTTGAAATGGGAGAAAACAGCATGCTGGGCCCCGCAGACAAGCCGCCCAGGCTGCTGCAGTCAAGGCAGGCAACAACGGCACTGGCGACCATGCAAGGTGACAATCAGATCCGTGGCGGGGATCAACTGGGCCTGCGGGCCTACAACAAGCGGATGATCCTGAACCTCATCCGCCAGACCGGCGCGCTGCCGAAGGCTGAAATCGCCCGCCTGACCGGGCTTTCGGCCCAGGCCGTCTCGGTGATCGTCAACGCCCTGCTGAAAGAGAAACTCGTCCGCAAGGAAAAGAAGGTGCGCGGCAAGGTCGGACAGCCGCACACACCGATCGCGCTGAACGCCAACGGCGTGCTTTCCGTCGGTGTGAAAATCGGCCGCCGCAGCCTCGAGTTGATGTTGGTGAACTTTCACGGTGAATCCATCGCATACAAACAGTTTCCCTATGCCGCCCCAAGGCAGCGCGACGTGGCCACCCTGCTGCGGCGCGAACTGGCGGACCTGTTGGGTGGTGTCGAGTCGGCTCTGCGCGAGCGCATCATCGGTGTGGGCGTCGCCATGCCGGGCCAGCTTTCAGGCTGGACCGATGTGATGGGTCTCGACCCCAGCGAACTGGTCGATTGGGACAAGGTCGACATCGTCGAGTTCATTGCCCGGGAGACCGGGCTGCCGGTAGAGATCCACAACGACGCCACCGCCGCCTGTGCCGCAGAGATGGTGCTGGGCGGGGCTCTGACATTCTCCAACGCGCTCTACCTCTACGTTGGCACTTTCATCGGCGGCGGCGTGGTCATCAACGGACAGTTGTTCGAGGGATCGCAGAGCAACGCCGGCGCCGTCGGCTCCATGCCGGTGGCGACACCGGGCGGCGAACAGCAGCAGTTGATCCGTCAGAGCTCTCTTTTCCAATTGGAGAATACGATCCGGGAAGCCGGCATTCAGGAGCCGGCGACAATTGCCGACCTGGTGCAGGACCCCCGCGCCAGGAAACACTTCGACGCCTGGCGGCAGTCCGCCGCCGGACCGGTCGCCCAGGCCATCGCCGCCGCCCTCAGCGTGATCGATTTCGAAGGCGTCGTCATCGACGCCATGCTCCACCCTGCTGACGTCGAGGCTTTCGTTCAGGATGTACGCGCCGCGCTTCTAAAGATTGACATGACGGGCACAAGCCCCATGGTGCTGCGCCATGGAAGCATCGGCCCGAAGGCCCGCGTTTCCGGCGCGGCGATTCTGCCGTTGATCCGCCAGTTCTCGCCCGACCAGGAACTGCTGGTGAAGAAAGCGGTCGCCGCAGCTTGACCGCCAGTGATCGCGAAAGAAACTCTGCCTCATCCCTGACGGGATGCGGCATGTGCTCCCCCCCCCCAAGAGGGTTGAATGTTGAGTGAATTGAAGACCCAGGATTTTTCTCCGGAAACCGATGCGGCAGCCTTGCGCCGGTCGATCGAGTACCATCTGCGCTACTCCATCGGCAAAGACCCTGCAGCCGCCACATTGACGGACTGGCGCCTTGCCGTTTCGCGTGCCATTCGCGATCTGGTAATCGCGCCCTGGTTTGAAACCACCCAGCGGGTCTACTCAGAAGGACACAAGAGGGTCTACTACCTCTCCATGGAGTTCCTTATCGGGCGGTTGCTCGAAGACGCGATCCTGAATCTCGGCCTCGACGAGATGCTGCGCGACATTGTCAGTGCTTTCGACGTCGACTATGGCGCGATGCTCACCGATGAACCGGACGCCGCTTTGGGCAACGGCGGCCTGGGGCGGCTCGCGGCCTGTTTTATGGACTCGATGTCCACCGTGGGTTTGGCAGCCTACGGCTACGGCATCCGCTACAACCACGGCCTGTTCCGCCAGTCCTTCGAGGACGGCTGGCAGGCGGAGGAAGCCGAAGACTGGCTGCGCCAGGTGCATCCCTGGGAATTCGAGCGCCCGGAATCCAGCTACCCTATCGGTTTCGGCGGGACGGTCTCGAACGAGGGCGCGCGGACAAGCTGGACTCCGGCGGAAACCGTCCTGGCCGTTGGCTACGACACGCCGGTGCCGGGCTGGCGCGGCCGCTGGTCCAACACCCTGCGCCTCTGGTCTGCAAAGCCGGAGCGGGAGTTCGATCTGGAGCCCTTCAACAGGGGTGACTACATGGCGGCGGCCGCACCCTCGGTCCTGGCCGAAACCATCAGCCGGGTGCTCTATCCCGACGACACCACGGCGCAAGGCAAGGAACTGCGGCTGAAGCAGGAGTACTTCTTCACCGCCGCTTCCCTCGCCGACATCCTCAGACGGTTTCTGGCGCACCAAGGCGACATCGCCAAGTTGCCCCAGGCGATTGCCATACAGTTGAACGACACCCATCCGGCCATTGCCTGTCCGGAGCTGCTGCGCCTGCTGGTCGACCATCATGGCCAGGACTTCGAAACCGCTTTCGAGATCGCCCGCGGCTGCCTGCACTACACCAACCACACCCTGATGCCGGAAGCGCTGGAACGCTGGCCGAGCGATTTGATGGGACGCGTCCTGCCGCGCCATATGGAACTGATAGAACGCATCGATGCCCATCACGCCAAGACGACGAAGCGGCCGGAAACGGTGAAAATTCTCGACAACGGCGAAGTGCGCATGGGCGATCTCGCCTTCATCGGCGCGCGCCGGGTGAACGGCGTCTCGGCCCTGCATACCGAACTGATGAAGCAGACGGTCTTCAAGGACCTTCACGAACTCCACCCCGAGCGCGTGGTCAATCAGACCAACGGGGTAACGCCGCGGCGTTGGCTCCACAACTGCAACCCCGCTCTGCGCCAGCTACTGAACGACAGTATCGGTGAATCCTGGGTCACCGATCTGGATGCTTTGCGGAAGCTCGCACCACAGGCCGATGACCCGGCCTTTCGCGCCCGCTTTGCCGAAGCCAAGGATACCAACAAACGCCACCTCGCGGCCTATCTGAAGCGCAGTCTCGATGTGACGGTCGACCCGACGGCGATGTTCGACATCCAGATCAAGCGGATCCACGAATACAAGCGTCAGCTTTTGAACATCCTGCAGGCGGCGGCCCTGTGGAACGCCATCCGCCGGAACCCGGAAGACGCCTGGGCGCCGCGGGTGAAGATCTTCGGCGGCAAGGCGGCACCCGGCTATGCCATGGCCAAACAGGTGATCAAGCTGATCAATGACATCGGCAAGACCATCAATGCCGATCCCGCCATGGACGGCCTTTTGCAGATCGTCTATCCGCCGAACTACAACGTCTCCATGGCCGAACTGCTGATCCCCGCTGCCGACCTTTCCGAACAGATTTCCACCGCCGGCATGGAAGCCTCCGGCACCGGCAACATGAAACTCTCGATGAACGGTGCCCTTACCGTCGGCACCCTGGACGGCGCCAATGTCGAGATCGGCGACGCCGTCGGCGCGGATAACATCTTTATCTTCGGCCTGACAGCGGAAGAGGTTTCCGCCACAAGGGCAAACGGCTACGACCCGGCCAGCCACATTGCCGCCGATCCGCGCTTGAGCGAAGTGCTCGACCAGATCGCCTCCGGCGTCTTCTCCCCCGATGACCCGAACCGCTATGCCGACCTTGTCGCCAATCTGCGCCACCACGATTGGTTCATGGTGGCAGCGGACTTCGCCAGCTACTGGGACGTTCAGACGAAGGTCGACGCGGCCTGGCACGATCGTGACGCCTGGCTGCGCAGCGCGGTCATCAACACGGCACAGATGGGCTGGTTCTCGTCCGACCGGACCATTCGCGGCTATGCCCGCGATATCTGGAACGCCGAGCCCGCTTTCTGAGCGATCATGGCAAGGCCCCTCACCGACCCGGCCCAGAATGCCGCCCTCGCCGCCGGCGATCACGGGGACGCTTTTTCATATCTTGGCCTGCACCCGGGGGGCGGGAAGCACTGGGTCCTGCGGGTCTTCCGTCCGGGCGCGGAGACAGCCTCCTTGCTGCCCGGGCAGAAAGGCCGCAAACCGGTCAAGCTCCAGCCGGTCGGAACCGACGGTCTTTTCGCCGCCGCGCTGGAAAGCGATCCCGGCGCCTATCGCCTGCGCTTCGCTGCCACGGGCAATGAATGGGAAGAGGAAGACCCCTTCCGTTTCGGCCCGGTTATCGGCGAGATGGACGAACATTTCCTCAGCGAAGGCTCGCATCTGAACCTCTGGCAGGTGCTGGGTGCGCACCCGATGGAGCACGAGGGCGTCGCCGGCGTTCACTTTGCCGTCTGGGCGCCCAATGCGCGACGCGTCTCCGTCGTCGGCGCGTTCAATCACTGGGACGGGCGGCGCCATCCCCTGCGCAAGCGCGGCGCCACCGGCGTCTGGGAAACCTTCCTGCCGGATGTCCACGAGGGCGCAGCCTATAAGTATGAAATCAAGGACGGCAGCGGCGCTCTGCTGCCACAGAAAGCCGACCCGCTTGGCTTTGGGGCGGAACATCCGCCGGCAACGGCCTCGGTGGTGCGCGATCTGCGTGGCCGGGGCTGGCGCGACCAGGACTGGCTGGCGCGGCGCGGGGCCGCCGGCCGCCGCGACCAGCCGATCTCGATCTACGAAGTCCATCTCGGCTCCTGGAAGCGGGCCGACGGCGGCGGCCGCCTGCTCAGCTATCACGAACTGGCCGAGGACCTGGTGTCCTACGTCAGCGACATGGGGTTCACCCATATCGAGATGTTGCCGATCACCGAGTATCCCTTCGACGGGTCCTGGGGCTATCAACCCATCGGCCTCTATGCGCCGACGATCCGCCACGGCACGCCGGACGAGTTCCGCGACTTCGTCGAGGCCTGCCACGGCGCCGGTCTCGGCCTGATCCTGGACTGGGTGCCCGGCCACTTTCCCACCGACACCCACGGTCTCGGCCGCTTCGACGGCACGGCGCTCTATGAATACGCCGACCCGCGCGAAGGCTTTCATCAGGACTGGAACACCCTGATCTACAACTATGGCAGACGGGAAGTGCAGAACTATCTCGTCGCCAATGCGCTCTACTGGCTGCAGGAACACCACCTGGACGGCCTGCGCGTCGATGCCGTCGCCTCCATGCTCTATCGCGACTATTCCCGCAAAGCCGGCGAGTGGGTGGCGAACGTGGAAGGCGGCCGTGAGAACCTGGAGGCGATCGCCTTTCTGAAGCGCATGAACGAGGTGGTCTACGGGGAGTGCCCGGGGGTGATGACCCTGGCAGAAGAGTCCACGTCATTTCCCGGTGTCTCCCGGCCCAGCGACGCCGGCGGCCTGGGCTTCGGTTACAAGTGGAACATGGGCTGGATGAACGACACGCTGGACTACATGAAGCGCGATCCGGTTCACCGCCGCCATCACCACGATCAGATGACCTTCGGCCTGCACTACGCCTTCTCGGAAAACTTCGTGCTGCCGCTCAGCCATGACGAGGTGGTGCACGGCAAGGGCTCCCTGCTGACCAAGATGCCCGGCGACGAAGAACAGCGCTTTGCCAACCTGCGCGCCTATTACGGCTTCATGTGGGGCCATCCCGGCAAGAAGCTGCTGTTCATGGGCCAGGACTTCGCCCAGCCCGGCGAGTGGGACCACAACCGGTCCCTTGACTGGCACCTGCTGTCGGAGCCGCGCCACGCCGGTGTTCAAAGGCTGATCCGCGATCTCAATGCCGTCTACCGCGCGACCCCGGCGCTGCATCAGTTGGACTGCGAGGGCGAGGGCTTCGAATGGATCGAGGCCAATGCCGCCGAGGAATCCCTCTATGCCTGGGTACGCCGTGGCCGGGGCGACACAACGCCGGCAATCGTTGTCTGCAACCTCACACCGGTCGAGCGCAGCGCCCGGCGCCTCGGCGTGCCCGCCGCCGGGCGCTGGATCGAACGCATCAATACCGATGCCACGGTCTATGGCGGCCAGGGCCGCGGCAACCTGGGCGGCGTCGAAAGTCAGCCCGTGACTGCGAACGACAGGCCGAATTCCATCGAGATCACCCTGCCCCCCCTATCGACCTTGATCTTCGAGCTGGAACGCTGAGATAGGGTTTCAAGGCCCGAAATGTGCGCAAGAACGCCGTTTTGGTGAAGAACGGCTCTGTAACCCTTGCACCCAGGATATCATCGTAGGTGCCAACGGGCTTTTCGGGTCACCCGGTCCAGCCGCAGAGAAAGGTTTCTGTGGCCTGAACCCGGGTATCGGCAAGCGAAAGGGACAGGGATGGACACATTTGGATTTGCAGTGATCGCCGCCGGCGTCATCCTGTTCAGTCTGGTATCACGACGCCTACAGGCTTCCATCATCACCGGGCCGATGGTCTTTGCCGGTTTCGGCCTGCTGATCGGGACCGGCGGCCTCAACCTGGTCGACCTCCACTTCGGCCACGGCTTCATCCACGGCCTGGCGGAAATCACGCTGATTTTGGTTCTGTTCACCGACGCAACACGGATCGATCTACGGCAAGTACGGCGGGACCACGACCTGCCACTGCGCCTGCTGCTGATCGGCATGCCGCTGACCATCGTCCTGGGCACTGTCGTCGCTCTAATGCTGCCCCTCGGCCTTGCATTTTGGGAAGCCGCTTTGCTGGCGGCGATTTTGGCGCCGACGGATGCGGCACTCGGCCAGGCAGTCGTTTCAAATGCGCGGGTTCCCGTCCGGATCCGCCAGGCGCTTAACATCGAAAGCGGTCTCAATGATGGCATAGCCCTGCCCTTGGTATTGCTGTTCGCCTGTCTGGCGATTGAATTTCAAGCCGGCGGCAACGAGCAGAACTGGATCCTGTTCGGCGCCAAGCAGATCTTGCTCGGCCCCCTGGCGGGTTTGATCGTCGGTGGCCTCGGTGCCTGGATGATTGATCGTGCTGTCTCGTCGGGATGGATGAGCGAAGTCTTCGAAGGTCCTGCGATCCTCGGCGTCGCCCTGCTCGCCTTTGCCGGCACCGAACTGATCGAAGGCAACGGTTTCATCGCCGCCTTTACCGCGGGGATTGTTTTCGGCAATCAGGTCCGCGGGCGCTGCGGCTTCCTGTTCGAGTTCGCCGAATCCGAAGGCCAGCTTCTAACCTTGTTGACCTTCATGGTTTTCGGCGCAGCCATCCTGCCTGATGCCTTCGCTGCCATGAACTGGTGGATAGCCTTCTATGCCATCCTCAGCTTGACCGTGATCCGGATGCTGCCAGTGACCGTTTCGTTGTTCGGCAGCGGCGTGAAAGCTCCGACCGTGCTGTTCCTCGGATGGTTCGGACCGCGCGGCCTGGCTTCATTCCTCTTCGCTCTCCTCGTTCTGGAAGAAGCAGCACCCGCGGCCCAGGGCACGATTCTGACCGTGACCGTCACAACTGTGATTGCCAGTATCGTCCTGCACGGGTTGACCGCCGCCCCCGGCGCGCAGCACTATGCCACCGCCATGCAGAAGACGGATGCCAGTGCGGAGGCCAAGCCCGTCAGCGAAATGCCCACACGGGCAGGCATCGCCACCGGCAAGCGAACATAGCAATCCGGGGAAGCGTTAAGGCCTTGCGCTGACGCCTGCAGAAGTCCCGGCGATGAAGCCGAAGGCGATGGCCGTCAGCAGCCCGTTGCCTGACAGGTATCCCGAGACCGAAGGGCCGGAAACGCCGCAGGCTGCGCCGCCGCCGGCAAAGAGATTGGGGAAAGACTTGCCCGCGTCGTCGACGACTCTTGCCTGGTCATCGATCATCAGGCCGCCCTGGGTATGAAACAGCGCGCCGGTGACCTTCACCGCATGGAACGGCTGCTGCAACGCGGGCTTGGTCGTGAAGTCCCGTCCGAAGCGGTCGACAGCCCGGCCCGCCTGCAGGTCGGCAACCTCCCTTAACGTCTTGCCAAGCGCGCCTTCCGGCAAGCCGGTCACGGCGGCAAGCGCAGCGACATCGACCGCCTCGCGGATCGCCCCGACCTCCATCGCTTGCCTGTAATCCGGGAAGGCGAGTGCAAAGTCGTGGATACGCCGGTCGTAGAGGTTCCAGGCGACAGCGCCAGGCTGGGCCAGAATCTCGACCGCCTGTTCCGAGTAGCCGCCGTTCTCGTTGGAAAAGCGCTGTCCCTCGGTATTGACCTGGATGCCTCCTTCCATCATCAGCGCCCAGGAGATGAGGATACCCTGAGGATGGGCGAGCGAGCCGTGCCCCTGATACCCCGACAGATGCTCCAAGCGGGCGCCCAGTGCCTCGCCCCAAAGCACGGCGTCGCCCCGGTTGCCGGCATGACCGAAGTAAGGTCCGCCGGCGATCTCGGGAATGTATCGGCGCACGAGATCCGGATTGCCGCCGTAGCCGTTGCAGGCGAGCACCAAGGCGCCACAGCCGATAACCTCATGCGCGCCACCGGGCCGTTCGACCTCCACCGCCTCGATGCGGCGGCCCTCACCTTCGAAAAGCCGGGTAACGCAAGCTGAAGTAACGATCGGAATTTCCGCCACTTCCGCCGCTCCGAGCAAACGGGCGAGCAGCGCTTCGCCGGTCTTTTCCGGCACGGCGTGCATGCGATGGCGGGAATGGCCGGGATAGAGAAAATCGTCGAGTACGACCCAATCGATTCCAAAGGCATCGCTCAACCACTCCATCGCCGGACCGATGGTGTTGCAGGCAAGCCGTGTGAGATCCGGGTCCGAATTTCCCTCCGACTTCGCCAGGATGTCGTCCTGGAGGCGTTGCGGGCTGTCGTCATCGATACCGGTTGCACGTTGGAACCGTGTCGCCGGCGCCGGAACGAAACCCGAGGACATGGCGGTCGAGCCGGAGGGCGAGGCATCGCGCTCCAGCACAATGACCTCCGCACCCGCGGCCTTGGCACGCAAGGCGGCGACCAGGCCGCAGGCGCCCGCCCCGACAACGACAACATCGGCAACCGCATCGGTCGGGACTCCAGTCCGGCGGACTATCTCAGCGGTCACGGTCGCTCAAAGCCCCGATATCAGCGCCGTGGCCTCGGCACAAGTCATCATCGCGGCAACGGTGGAGAGATCGCCGATCGCCCGTTCATGAACCGCCGGCGAGAAAGCCGCGCAACCATCCGAGAGCACAATCGTCTGGAGATCGCGCAGGTGCGCATCGCGCACGGTCGAGGCAACGCCGCCGTTGGTCACGATGCCGCAAACCAGAAGCGTCTCGATGCCGGCCTTTCTCAGGACCCACTCCATACGGGTCATATAAAAGGCCGAATAGGCCACCTTCTCCACCGTGATGTCGGCCGGCTGCAGTTCATCGACCAGACTGTGGCCCCAACTACCCGGCGCGAAATCGCCTTTGCCGAGAAAGGGCCGCAGCTTCTTCAGATGCGGGGAGATGAAAGGTTCGCCCGCCTTGCCGGGCACCAGGGTGAACTGCGCCGAGACAACCCAGCCGCCCTTGCCGCGCAGAGCCTCGGCAAGCGGTAAAACACGGACCGGCAGAGCGGCGATGTCAGCGCTTTTCTGACCGCCCCGGGCATAGGCGCCTTCGGCATGCAGGAAGTCGTTCTGCAGATCGACGATCAGAAGCGCTGTTTTCGCAGGGTCGATTATTCCGATATCCACGATCAGTTTCCCGATGCCGTAATCACGAGATTGCCGAAGGCATCCACCTCGGCCTGCAAGCCGGGATCGACGAAAATGGTCGTATCCGGCTGCTCGAGCAGAGCCGGCCCCGCCAGCACGGCGCCGACGCCAAGATCGAGACGTTCGAAGACGCCGGCTTCATGATACCTGCCCGCCGCATAAACCTTTCGGGTTCCTGTCCGGCAGGCCTCAGCCGCCTTGCCGCCTGATGGCGCGAAGACCGCCATATCGAGCCTGGGTCGCCGCCCCACCACCGCGATGCGATAGTTCATGATCCGCATCGCAATGCCCTCCAACAAACGCCCATAGGCCTCTCTGTAGGCTTCTTCGAAAGCCGCACGGATCACGTCCGCCGTCAAACCGCCGGCAGGAATCTCGATGGCGACACTGACGGTGTGGGTTTGCCCGAGATAGAGCATGTCCAGTTCGAAAACACGGTCCACGCCGGCAAAGTCGACGCCGGCGCCGGCAAGCAGGGCCTCCGTCTGATCGGCGACCGCAGTCATCTCCCGGCCAAGCGCGGGAGCATCGACCTCGTCGAGCAGGCGGTTCACCGTCTGCACCCGGTCATGGCGCATGTCGGCAACGACGCAGCCGAGCGCCGAGGTGACGCCGGGGAAACGCGGCACGAGGGCCGAACCGAGGCCGACTTCCTTGATCAGCGCGCCGGTGTGAAGCGCCCCGCCGCCGCCGAAAGGCATGGCGGCAAAGGTGGCCGGATCGTGACCTTTCTCGATGGAGACAAGGCGAATCGCACCGGCCATCTTGGCGTTGGCGAGACGCAGCACCGCCTCCGCCGCCTCCTCGACGGTCAGGTTCAACGGCCTCGCGATGTGCTTTTCAATCGCCTGCCGTGCGGCCTCAACGTCAAGCCGGTCGAGCTTGCCGCCGATCGGGCGGTCCGGATTGATGCGGCCCAGTACCAGGTTGGCATCGGTTACCGTCGGCCGTTCGCTGCCAAGCCCATAGCAGACCGGGCCGGGGTCGGAGCCGGCGGACTCCGGCCCGACCTGCAGCAGGCCGCTTTTGTCAACCGAGGCGATGGAACCGCCGCCGGCGCCGATGGTGGTGATCTCGATCATCGGCGTGCGCACCACCATGCCGAAGTCGATGGCAGTCTGCGCGGCAAGCGCCGCCTCTCCACCGGCAACCAGGGAGACGTCGAAGGAGGTGCCGCCCATGTCGCAGGTGATGATGTTGTCGAAACCGGCGGCCTTGGCAATGGCGGTAGCGGCGATAACCCCGGCCGCGGGCCCCGACAGCGCCGTGCGCACCGGATAGCATTTGGCGGTGTCCACCGACATGACCCCGCCGTTCGACTGCACGATCAGGATGTCACCTTGAAAGCCTTTGCTGTGCAGTCCGGTTTCGAGCCGGTCGAGATAGGAGGAAACGACGGGCTGGAGATAGGCGTTCAGGGTCGCCGTCGACAGCCGTTCGAACTCGCGGATCTCCGGCAGGATTTCCGTGGCCGCCGTCACATAGGCATTCGGCCAGACCGAGCGGACCGCCTCCACCGCGCTCATCTCGTTCTGATTGTTGGCATAGCCGTTGATGAAGAAAACGCAGACCGCCTCGCAGCCGCTCTCCGCCAGGGCAACCGCCCTATCGCGTACGTCCTTCTCCGCGACCGGCTGCAGCACCGATCCGTCGGCCAAAATCCGCTCGACCACCTCGACCCGGTCGGTCCGCGCGACAACCGGCGCGAAGCTGCCTTTCAGGCCCCAGGTCGTCGGCCGGTCGCGGCGGCGCATCTCCAGCACATCGCGGAACCCCTCGGTGGTAATGATCCCGGTGCGCGCGCCCTTGCGCTCCAGCAGCGCGTTGGTACCGACCGTGGTACCGTGCACCACGGTCTTGATCCGCCCGAAGTCTTCGACCTGGCGGCCGATTCCCTCGACGAAACCGCGCGATTGATCGCCGCGCGTCGAGGGCACCTTTGCGGTCTCCACCCTGCCGCTCGCCTCGTCAAGGATAAAGACGTCGGTAAAGGTACCGCCGACGTCGACACCGATCACATAGGCCGGGCCGGTCATTGCGCCGCCTCCCGCCTGCGCAGGCTGACGGTCGCTGTCTCATCCAGGCTGCCGTCCTCGGCAATGACGACGCCAAAGGCAGCCTCGGCCTGCTGCCGGCTCACATATCCCAATCGGCAATCACGCAGCACGCTTTCGGCCGTACGGGACAAGGGGTCGCCGTATCCGCCACCGCCGGGGGTTTCGAGGCGCAGCTTCTGGCCCTTGTCGATTTGGATGCCGACCATCTTCGACAGCATCGGCGGCTCGTGCAGGCCGTCGCGCTGTTCAAAGTGGAACCGGTTGGGGGCCGCCGCACCGCCCCCGACGATGCCGGGCGGCGGGTACTTTCCGCGCTCGCCGAAGAGGAAGACATCGGCCTGCTCCTCAAGCAACGCGATCTCGTAGACGGCGCCGAGGCCGCCGCGGTATTCGCCGGGGCCGCCGGAATCCGGGCGCAGGGCCCATTCGGTGAAGCGTACGGGATAAGCCGCCTCGAGAATTTCTAGCGGCGGGATGGTCGCCGTCGAAATCGGGGCGTTGCCGTGGTTGAGGCCATCGCCGGATGCATGGGCGCCATGGCCGCCGCCGAAGAAAGAGAACATGACCCAGCGCCGCCCGTCACCGCGATGCCCGGCAAGAGAGAGCGCATTGATGGTGCCATAGGCCGGGGCCATGGCCGCCGCCGGCGCGATCTGCGCGACGGCCTGAAAAACCACGTCGATCAGTCGCAAGATGGTTTCGGTATAGCCGCCGACCGGTTTGGGTGCCTTCACCGCCAACAGCGAAGCATCGTCGATGCGGAACTCCACGGGCTCCAGCACCCCGGCATTGGCAGGCACGTCACCGAAGATATGCTTCAACGCCACGTAGCAGGCGGCGACTGTGGTGGAGCGGGAGATGTTGACCGGCCCGGCGCAAGCCGGCGAGGAGCGCGAGAAGTCCATCACCATGCGGTCGCCGTCGATGGTGAGATCCAGGGCGATCTTCAGCGGCGCGTCGACGATACCGTCGTTGTCGAGGTAGTCCTCAGCCGACACGGTCCCGGAGGGCAGCCCCGCGATCTGCGAGCGCATCATCTGCGCCGCCCGCCGTTTCAGCTCGGCCAGACAATCCGCGACAACACCGTCGCCGTAGTCGTCAAGCAGCGAAGCCATGCGCTTTTCGCCCAACTCCAGGGCATTCAGTTGCCCATTGAGGTCGCCGTAAAGCGAATTCGGCAGGCGGGAGTTGGCCGATAGAATGTCGACGATGTCCTGGCGGAACTGACCGCGGTCGAAAAGCTTTACCGGCGGGATCAGCATACCCTCCTGGAAACACTCTGTAGCCGCCGGGTTGTAGTTGCCCGGCACGTTGCCGCCGACGTCGTGCCAGTGCCCGACAGAGGCCAGATAGCAGAACAGCTTGCCGTCGCGGAAGACCGGTTTCACCAGCCTGAAATCGGAAAGATGTGTGCCGCCGTCATAGGGATCGTTGAAAATCCAGACGTCCCCCTCGTGAACCCCGTCGCGCTCAGCCGCCTTGTCGATGACCGCCTTCACCGCGAAAGCCATGACACCGACGAAGACCGGCAGACCGGACTTGCCCTGCACCAGGGTATCCCCCGTCACCGCGTCGTAGATGCCGTGGGAGGCGTCGTGGGCCTCGGCGATAATGGGGTTGAAGGCCGAGCGGAACAGTGTCGCGTCCATCTCGTCGGCAATCTGTTCCAGACGGCCCTTCATAATGGCCAGGGTGACGGCATCGACGGCCATCAGCCGGCCCCTTCGTCGTAGCGCCTGCCCCTGGCGAGCATATCGGCTGTACCGATGACTCGGTTCAAGCCATCGAAATCGAACATCCGATCCCGAAAAGCCTCGTTCGAACCGGCAGCAACCAGGTTGCCGTAATAGTCCCGCGCCGTCGCCGCCAGGGCGCGGACCACGCCGCCAGGGAAGATAACGAAGCGGAAACCAAGCCCCTCGAGACCCGCAGCGTCGACAGCCGGCGTCCTGCCGCCTTCAATCATATTGGCCATCAGGGGAGCCCGCCCCGCGAAGCGCTGCACAATCGTTTCGATCTCCGCCAGCGACTGCGGCGCTTCAACGAACAGCATATCAACACCAGCCTCCAGGTAAGCCTCCCCGCGGTCGAGCGCTGCTTCGAGGCCTTCCACCGCAATGGCATCGGTGCGTCCGATGATCAGAGTCTCATCTGAACGCCGCGCATCGCAAGCCGCCCGGATCTTACCGACCATCTCCGCCGGGCTGACCAGTGTCTTGCCGTCAAGATGCCCGCAGCGCTTCGGTAGCGTCTGGTCCTCCAGTTGCAGGGCGTTCGCGCCCATGCGCTCAAACATCCGAACGGTCCGCTGGACGTTGAGAGCGTTGCCGAAGCCGTTATCGGCATCGGCAACGATGGGCACGGCAACGCGGTCCCGCAGCACCGCTATGGTATCCGCCACCTCGGTCATTGAAACGAGCCCAAGATCGGGGCGCCCAAAACGGGTATAGGCAATCGATGCGCCGGACAGATAGACCGCCTCGGCGCCGGCCTGTTCGGCCAGCAGTCCGGTCAAGGCGTCGTAGACCCCCGGCGCGAGCAGGATCCGGTCTTCGGCCAGTCTCTTCTTCAGGCTCATGAGGCGGTCCCTTCCCGACGCGCTGCAGCGAAGCGTTTCTTCAAGTGCGGTACCAAACCGCCATCGGCCAGAAGCTGCTTGAGGTTATCCGGCAGCGGTTCCAACGACAGCGTTTTGTCTTTCTGCGTTAGCCTGAGCAGACCCGCCTCGACATCCAGTTCCACGGCATCACCGTCAGCAACATCCGCCAGATCATCAGCGACCAAAACGGGAAGACCAAGGTTGATGGCATTGCGATAAAAGATACCTGCAAATGACAAGGCGACAACGCCGGCGAGGCCGAGATGTTTCAGCGCCTCGGCCGCCTGCTCGCGCGACGAGCCCATGCCGAAGTTCCAGCCCGCCACCAGGACATCACCGGCTTTGACCTGTTCCGCAAAGTCGGGCCGCAGCCCTTCCAGGCAATGAGCCGCCAGAGCCTCAATACCGCCACTCATAAAGGCGCCCGGCGCCAATTGATCGGTATCGACATCATCGCCGAAAAGGAACGCCCTGCCGCTCATATCGCGCTGATCTCCAAGGTCAGGAAATTACGGGGGTCGGCGATGCGCCCGGCGACTGCCGAGGCCGCGACCGTCAGCGGCGAGCCGAGCCAGACCCGCGACGACGGCGCGCCCATGCGGCCCTTGAAGTTCCGTGCGGTCGAAGAGATACAGGTCACCCCGGCGCCCAGGCGGTCGGCGCCGTAGCCGGCACAGATACCGCAGGCATTGGCCAGAATGCGGGCACCGGCATCCTCGAAAACCTTCATGATTCCCTCGTCCGCCGCCCGCTCCTGGTCGCGCTTTGAGGCCGGTGCGATCAGGAGTTCAACGCCAGCGGCAACGCCACGGCCCCGAAGAATGCCCGCCGCACCCTTCAGGTCTTCGTACTTCGCGCCGGTACAGGCACCGATATAGGCCACGTCGATGGATGTTTGCGGCGCATCGCCGATGGCCGTGGCGTTGGCCGGCGAATGGGGGGCCGCCACCTGCGGTTCCAGGGCCGCGCCATCGAAAAGGAGGTGATCGAGCAACGGCGCCCCGATGTCGGTCTTCAAGTCCTGCCAAGCGTCGACATCGGCGCCGGCTTTCCGGAGGTAGGCGACGGTGGTTTCGTCCGGCGCGATCAAACCAGCCTGGGCGCCGAGTTCCGCGGCCATGTTGGAAAGCGTCATCCGTTCCTGCATCGAGAGGGACGATATCGTCGAACCGGCGAACTCAATGGCCTGGTACCGGCCGCCGCCCATGCCGATCCGGGCGCAGAGAGCCAACATCATATCCTTGGCGGTGACGCCCTCGGAGAGGCGGTTGCGCCACTCGATCAGAATGGTTTGCGGTACCTTCAACCAGATTTCCCCGGTCGCCAGCACGCCCGCCATCTCCGTCGCACCGATGCCGAACATATAGGTGCCAAAGGCGCCCCCGGTCGGCGAGTGGCTGTCGCCGCCCACCACGAACATTCCGGGCCTCAGATGACCGCGTTCGGGCAGCACCACATGGCAGATTCCCTGACCGTCGTGGAAGGTTACCCGATGCTGGCCTGCCCAGTTGCGGGTGAATTCGAGAATATCGGCGCTTTCGGGCGTATCGCCGGGAACGAAATGATCGGAAATCAGAACCACCTTCGAGGGATCGAAGAGGCCGACTCCGAGATCCCGAAGGATCGGTTCAACCCGGCGCGGACCACCGGAATCGTGGATCATCGCCAAATCCACCGCGGCGGTGACCACCTCGCCCGGCATGACCGAGCTGCGTCCCGCCGCCCGGGCAATGATCTTCTGGGCCAGCGAGTCAGCCATCATGCCAGCCCCAGGTAGGAACGGCGCAGGCCTTCGTCTTCCATCAGAGCCGAGGCGGCGCCCTGCATCGCGATCGTGCCGTTTTCCAGAACGTAGGCGCGGTCGGCAATCTCCAGTGACTGAACGACATTCTGTTCGACCAGCAGGACCGAAAGCCCGTCCTCGTGCAGACGGCGGATCAGTTCGAACATCTCCTCCACCAGAAGCGGAGAGAGACCGAGTGAGGGTTCGTCGAGAATGAGCAGGCGGGGCTCGGCCATCAGACCGCGGCCGATAGCGAGCATCTGCTGTTCGCCGCCAGATAGTGTACCCGCCTTTTGATCGAAACGCTCCGCCAGCCGCGGGAACACGGCCACTACATGCTCCAGGTTCTGCGCCCGGCGCTCCCGCGCCCGCCTGTAGGCGCCCAGTTCCAGGTTCTCCCGCACCGTGAGGTTCGGAAACACGCGGCGTCCTTCAGGAACATGGATGATACCCGCAGCGACGATCTGCTCCGGTGTCAGCTTGGAGATCTCGACACCGTCAAAAACGATCGAACCACCGAACACGGGATAGAGGCCGCTGATGTTCACGTTCAAGGTTGTCTTGCCAGCGCCGTTCGAGCCCAGCACCGCCACGATCTCCTCCTTGGAGATGCTCAGGTCGATACCCCGCAGCACCTCCAGGGCGCCGTAGCCGGCCCGCAATGCGCTAATCTCAAGCATCCTCGAGCTTCTCCATGCGCGCCGCCAGGCCATGCCCGAGGTAGGCCTCGATGACATCCGGATTGCGGACGATTTCCTCGGGCGCTCCCTCGGCGATCAGCCGGCCCTGATTCAACACCCAGGTGTGCTCGGACAGTTTCATGACCGCCTGCATCACATGCTCGATCAGCATGATGGTGACACCGGCCTCACGGATACGCCGGATGACCGGGATAATCTCCTCGATCTCCGTCGGATTGAGGCCGGCCATGACCTCGTCCAGCAGCAACAGCTTGGGCTCCGTCGCCAGGGCCTTCGCCAGTTCGAGGCGCTTGCGTCCGGCGACCGTCAGACTGGCAGCCGCGGCGTCGAGGCGATCGCTCATGCCCACCAGTTCGGCCACCGCCTCGACCTTCTCTGCGGCCTCCCTGCGGCTGCCGCAGCGCAGATAGGCGCCGACCAAGATGTTCTCGCGTACGCTCTGCTCGGCAAAGGGTTTCACGACCTGAAAAGTGCGCACCAGACCCAGCCGGCAAACCTCATGCGGCGGCAGGCCGGTGACGTCCTGGCCGAGAAAGCGGATAAACCCGGAATCCGGCTTCAGGAAGCCGGAGGCGATGGCGAAGAGTGTCGTCTTCCCGGCACCGTTGGGGCCAATCAGCGAAACGATGTGACCCTCGGGCACCACGAGGCTGACCGCGTCGGTTGCGCGCAACCCGCCGAAACTCTTTGAGACCGCCTTCAGTTCCAACATCACGACCGCCGAAACTTGAACAGCCGCCCGGCGGAGACCGTGGCCAGCCCGAAGAGACCTTTGGGAAGAAAGGTCACCATGACCACCAGCAGCGCACCGTAAAGCGCTAGATTGAGGCCCGGCGTGTTCCCCATGGTCTCGCGCGCCACCTCGCTGATCAGATGCAGCGCCGCGGCCCCCAGCAGCGGGCCGAAGATCGTCCCCATGCCGCCGACGATGGAGACCAGGAGAACCTCTACGGAGACGGCGACACCGAAAGCGATGTGCGGATCGACGTAGAGGAACATCTGCGCGTAGAAGGCGCCGCCAAGGCCGGTAAGCGCGCCGACCAGGACGATCGCCTTTAACTTGGTGCGGAAGATATCGACACCGAGGGCACGGGCGGCATCCTCGTCATCGCGGATGGCAATCAAGTAGGCGCCGAAACGCGACCGCTCCATCTGCCAGACCAGCAGAAGCGAGGCGACAGTCAGGGCCAGAATGATCCAGTAAAAACTCTCCCGCCCGACGAACTGCAGGTTCGCCGGCGCGGGATCGAGCGGCACCTGCAGCCCCGCACCGGCGCCGGTTATGGCGACGGAGTTGGCGACGATGCGGAAGACTTCGGCAAAAGCCAGGGTGACCAGGGCGAAGTAGGACCCTCTCAGGCCATAACGGAAACTGACCCAACCGATGAAGAGACCGACCAGGGCGCCGGCCAGGATCGCCGCCGCCAGGCCGAGCCAGGGGCCAAGGCCGAACTGCACCTGCACGATCACCGTCGCATAGAGTCCAGCGCCGAAAAACACCGTGTTGCCGAAAGAGAACTGTCCCCCGTAACCACCCAGGATGTTCCAACCCTGACCGAGGTAGGCGAAGAGCAGCATCAGGGTTAGGAACGACAGGGTGAAGTCGGTCGGGCCGAAGACCGGCAGCACCGCCATAACCAAACCGAATAGGACGATGATTGCGAGGGTCCGCATCAGACGCGACTCCCCAAAAGACCGCTGGGGCGGAACAGCAGAACCGCGATGAAGACCAGGAAGATACCGATCTGACCGAAGCTTTCACCGAGGAACAGGCCGCCGAAGGATTCACAAAGACCGATCAGGAGTCCACCCAGCAGGGCACCGGGAAAACTGCCCATGCCGCCGAGGACCACAACGGTAAAGGCGATCAGCACGAAGGCATGGCCGACCGTCGGGTAGACGAGGTAGGTGGGCATCAGGAGGCAGGCCGCTGCCCCGAGACAGGCAATGCCGATGCCGTAGCTGACGGCATAGATGTGATCGACGTTGATGCCGACCAGCCGCGCACCCTGTTTTTCCTTGGCCACCGCACGGATCGCCCGGCCGACGTCGCTGCGCTGGATCATCAGCCACAAGAGGGCAGCGATCAGGAGGGCTGCACCAAAAGCGATCAGGCGGGGAATGGCAACGAAGACACCGGCGATTTCTATCGAGTCGAATGCATAGGGGACGTCGATGGTTCGCGTGTCTCCCTGGAAAAAGAACAGCGCCAGATTTTCGATCACGATCGAGATTCCGAGGGTCACCAGCAGGATGTTCTCGTCGCGCCCGTGGCTGGCCCGCCCGATCAATACCCGCTGCAGGCCGTAGCCAAGGGCGAACATGCCGATCACCAGGATCGGCAGGGCGGCATAGGGGTCGATCCCGAAATTGGTGAACAGCAGAAAGACGCCGTACATCGCCAGCATCAGAAGACTGCCGTGGGCAAAGTTGATGATGTGCAGAACGCCGTAGATCAGGGTCAACCCCAGGGCCACCAGGGCATAGATCGACCCTTGCAGCAGCCCGTTGATCAGGCCCGACCAGAGCAGAATGGGGTCTAGCACGGCATCAATCCCAGAGAAGGACGGGCCGGCCGAGAGAACCTTCGGCCGGCCCACAGCATGCAGGCGTCAGCCACGCGCGGGCATCGGGTAGACTGCCTCGGCGGTGGCCAAGTCTTCGGGAAAGATAATCTCGATATCGTCACCGATGATCTGGGTGTTCACCGGCAGCGCATGGATGTTCTGCCCGGTCTCATCGAACTCGACCGCTTGATACGGCATGATCATGCCCTTCCAGTTCGTCGCGGCCAGCGCCGATTTGACCGCCGCGCGATCCGCCGAAGCCGCGCGCTCCAAGGCATCGGCGCAGAGATGCAGGCAGTCATAATTCATCGGTATCTCGTAGGTGAAGAACTTGCCGGTGGCCTCGACCTTCGCCCGCAGCGCCTTGGTGCCGTCCTTGCGCGGATCGGCCCAGTGGTTGCAGTCCATGATGTACTGCGCGGCCTTGGGGTGCTCCTTGACGAAGCGATAGTTCGACGCGGCGCCGCCGAGCACGGAATAGACCGCCTTAGCCTCGACCCTCTGCTGCAGCATGGTGCGCGCCAGCAGCACATACTCATTGTAGTAGTTGGCGGGAACGATGAGGTCCGGCTTCGCCGCCCGCAGTTTGGTCACGACATTGCCGAAGTCGCGGGTCGGCGTGGCATGGGCGATGGTCTCGATCACTTCGAAACCGAAATCCGGTAGCCGCTTGTTGAGCAGACCGGCCAGACCGGAGCCGAACAGCGAGTCCTCGTGAATGATGGTCACCGTCTTGGCGATGCCGCCGGCGGCGGTGTTGATCTTCACCAGGTTGTTCAGCGCATCTTCCGAACACTTGCCGAAGCCGGGGCTGAAACGGAATACATTGTCGAGACCGCGCCCGACGATTTTGTCCGACACCGCCACATCGACAATGCAGGGGATGCCGTGTTTGGCGGCAGCCTGGGTCGTCGCCAGGGTGTTCGAACTGGCGAAGGAGCCGATCAGCGCAACGATGCCTTCGTTCGCCATGCGGTCGACTTCCGTTGCCGCGATCTCGGGCTTACCCTGGGTATCGCCGAACACCGGTTCGATCATCGCGCCGCCCAGCGACTTGATACCGCCGGCCTTGTTGATCTCCTCGATGGCCATCTCCGCGCCGATGCGCGCCTGCGTGCCGGCAAAGGCGATCGCACCGGTCACCGGGTGCAGCACGCCGACCTTGACAGCGGCGCCCTGGGCCCGCAGGACCTGCGGAAAGCCGCCAAGTGCGGTCAAGGCTGCGAGCGATGCCGAGCCTTTGACCAGGCTACGGCGTGAGATCCTTGTGTTTCCCGAACGGGTTGGTTTTTTCATCTGTTGATCCCCCTGTTCCTTTTTGTCTAGTCGTTCGATGTAAAGGGCTGCACGGCTCCGAAGGGGGCCAGCAACTCACCTGCGTTTTCGGTCTCCGCCAGTTTCAGGCAGCTCAGCAGCAGGGCATCCGTCGCGGTCTCGCCCAGAAGCGGCTGCACCATTTCCCGGAACTTCTCGGCCAGATCGCCGGGCCCGTAGGGATCTTCCGTGTCCCCGCGGTTAACGTTGGTGCTGCCCTCCAACACCGTGCCGTCGCGAAGATGAACCTTCACCCGCGCCGGGCGGAAGGCCGGCATCAGAGCGGTCAGGGCCTCGTCCTCACAGATCGTCACGCGCCGGGCCAAGGCCCGGATGGCGGGGTCGTTGATCTTGTCGCTGCGAAAACTCGCCACGCCGGACGACCCGCTGGCAATCGTCGTCGCCACGGCGAAGGGAATGGAGAACTTGCCGGCCAGGGTGTTCTTGGGTTCCCGGTCCGCCAGCTGCGCGGCCAGCGAATAGCTGCGCACATCCACCCTGTCGATCTCATCCGGCACCAGCGGGCGCCCAAGTTCCCGGACAATCTGTTCCAGCGCGTCCAGGGTTCCGTGGGTGTAGCGGCAGCAGGCATGGCGCTTGAAATAGTTGCGGGTGATTTCGTAGCGGATGCCGAGATCGGCCACCATTTCCCCGGGCTGATAGTCCTCGGCAATCACCGAACCGTAGACCGTTGCAAGGCCATCGGCTTCGCCGCTGAAGCCGGCCTGAATCAGATGATGGGCGAGCAGGCCCATGTGGTTCGAGACTCCGGCAAAGGTGTTCCTCACCGTACCGCCCTCCAGCATCGTCTTGCGGCTGGTGCTGAGGCCGAGGCTGGTGGAGAGCGAGATGATTTCCCGCAACTGGTCAGGCCTGTAAGCCATGATTTTGCCGACGGCGACCGCGGCCCCCACGGTGCCCCAGGTACCGTGGGGATGCATGGACATGCGCAGCTTCGAAGCGATACCGATCCGCGCCGCCACTTCATAGCCGGCGACCAGCGCTGTCAGCAGATCGCGACCCGTCACCCGGATCTGTTGCGACAGGGCGAGCAGGGCCGGAACCACATGCATGCCCGGATGCCCACGCGCGAATTGGTTGCCCTCATCCAACTCCAGAAAGGTACCGGCGGTACCGTTGAGGAAAGCCGCGGTCAGGGCCGGGGCCGTCAGACCGGCCCCCAGGATGCTGGCGGGGCCGCGACCGGCTTCCCCGGCCAGGCGGCGACTCAGCGCGGCCATCTCCGCTTCCTGGGCGCCCGCGGCAATGGCGCCGAGGCAGTCGGCATAGACCCAGGAAGCGCGCTCGACCACTTCGCCGGGAAGATGCTCGAACTGAAGATGCGCCAGAAACTCGGTCAGGACATCAAGGTAAGCCGTATCGATGATCGGCGACACTGAGGCCAGCCGGGCCGCGGAATCCTGATCAGTCATGCAGGCAGCCCTCCATCACCGCTTCGCCATCCGTTTTCCCGGCCAAAGCCTTGGGCCCGCCCGCGCCCGTCGGCGGCGATTCGAGAGTCGCCCAGCGCATCCCTTCGTCCTCGCGCACCCGCTGCATCGACATCTCGAAGCGATAGAGGTCGGGGCGGTAGAGGACCCTGATGTACTCGACCGGCCGTTCCGCGGCGTCGCGGACCACGCGGCGGACCTCGATCAACGGCGCACCGGCATGCACCGAGAGGGCGCCCGCCACCTCCGCATCGGCCACCGTGGCGGAAATGGTCTGCCGCGCCGAGGTGACATCTACGCCGGCGCGCTCCAGAAGATGCAGCAAAGGTTTGGTGTTCAGGTCATCGCGGTCATAGTGCCGGCCCACATCGGCCGGCACATAGGTAACCAGGAACGACATCGGCTGACCGTCGAGACTACGCACGCGCACGGCACGCTGTACTTCCGCACCACGGTCCAGTTCCAAGGCGGCGGCGATGTCCTCGTTGGCCGCGAGGTAGCCGAAATCAAGCACCTGCGCTTCGGTTGCCAGGCCCATCAGCGAGATGTTTTCAAGCCAGCCTTCGATGGAGGCCGTCACGGCAGGGGCCGGGGGCCGTTTGATCACCCGGGTGCCGCGCCCTCTTTCGCGCACCACCAGACCGGCATCGGCCATTTCATTGAGGGCCCGCTTGGCGGTGATCCGCGAGACGCCGAACTCACGGCAGAGATCCTGCTCTCCGGGCACCAGATCCCCCGGCGCGATCTCGCCGCCGTAGATGCGGTTTCTGAGAATGACGAAAATCTGATGGTAGAGCGGGACACGGGACTCGGCATCCAGAGGGCGGGTGGAGCGCACCGTTCCGCCATTCGTGCCCCTGCCGACTTTGCCGTTGCTTTCGCCCATATCCCAAGCACCCTGTCATCCAATTTCTCATAATGGCATATCATTATACCATTATGTCAAATGAAAGCGCGCCGAGAAAATCGAACCGGCTTGAAAGTGTCGGGGACTATCGGGTCGAGGCGGTCACCAGCAGCAGAAACCGCCGTCGACGAGAAGATCCACGCCGGTGCAGTAAGACGACGCCTTGCTGGCCAGAAAGATTGCCGGCCCGACCATCTCATCGACATCGGCCATGCGGCCCATCGGGGTTTGTTCCTCGAAAAGCTTGGTCTGGTGCACCATCTCCGGACGGGTGTTCATCGGTGTCGCCGTGTAGCCAGGGCTGATGGAGTTTACCCGAATGCCACGGTCCACCCACTCCATGGCCATGCTCTTGGTGAGGTGAATGACCCCGGCTTTCGAGGTGTTGTAGTGAACCTGCTGCAGACCGCGGTTGACGATGACGCCGGACATCGAGGCGATGTTGATGATCGAACCCCCGCCCTGGGCCAGCATCGCCTGGGCCTCGGCCTGGCAGGAAAGAAACAGGCCGGTCAGGTTGATGTCGATCATGTTCTGCCACTGATCCAGGGCCATCGCCTCCGCCGGATTGGCATTGGCAATCCCGGCCGCGTTCACGGCAACCGAAAGCGGCCCCAGTTCCGCCTGCGCCCGGGCGACGGCCGCGGGCAGACTGTCCTTTTCCGTGACATCCGCAGTGATGGTGAAGGCGCGCTGTCCGGCAGCGGCGATCATCGCCGCCGTGTCCGCCAGGCCGTCGTCTTCGCGCCGGTCGAGGCAGGCAACATCAGCGCCGACCTGGGCCAGACCCAGGGCGATACGCTGGCCGATGCCGCTGCCCGCCCCGGTTACAAAGGCGGTCTGGCCGCTCAGATCGAACAGCTTCGGGGCATTCAGGGTCATCTCGGACATCGATAAAAGGCTCCTGGCAATCGCTTCCCACCATCGCAAACCCTCTCAGAATCCAGAGAGTTTGTATAATTATTCATTCTCTAATATTTTTGCTAAGCGACTCTGTGGAGTCAACGGCTAACTCAATCACTGGAAATCGACTTTCTTTGGTGACTTAAGAACTCTCTCAGCCGAGCCCGCTTGACACGATCTTCGATATGAATGAAAATTGAATACCGAATAAATATTCAATACCGTCAGTTATGAATCTCGATTCCCTGAACATCAACGCCCTCAAGGAGACGGCGCGGCGCATCCGTGTGCAGGACCTGAAAACGGTATTCGGCGCCGGCGCCGGCCATATCGGCGGTGAGATGTCGGCCATCGACATCCTGACCACGCTCTATTTTCACGTGCTCCGGGTCTACCCGGATGCGCCGGACCATCCGGAACGCGACCGCTTTGTCCTGTCAAAGGGCCATACGGCCTGCGCGCTCTACGTCACCCTGGCGGAGAAGGGCTTCATCGATCCAGCCGAGCTAGAGACTTTTCTGGCGCCGCATTCCCGGCTGAACGGCCATCCGAACTGCACCAAGGTGCCGGGTGTGGAGACGAACACCGGCCCGCTCGGCCATGGCCTGCCGGTGGCCGTCGGCATGGCCAAGGCGGCACAGTTGGATGGCGCATCCTGGCGCACCTACGTGCTGACCGGCGACGGCGAGCTGCAGGAGGGCAGTAATTGGGAGGCCGCCATGGCCGCCGCGCAGTTCGGCCTCGACAACCTGACGGTGATCGTCGATCACAACCGCCTGCAGCAGGGCGCAAGGCTGGCCGAAACCAACAACCTCGCCCCGCTGGCCGACAAGTTCGAAGCCTTCGGCTGGACCGTGCGGGAAGTCGACGGCCATGACATCGCCGCTCTGGCCGACGTGCTGGACAGCAGCGGCATTGAGAGCGGCAAACCAAGTTGCGTCATCGCCCACACCAACAAGGGCCAGGGCATCTCCTTCATGCAGGACCGCGTCGAATGGCATCACAAGGTGCCGAGCCGCGAACAGTTTGAACAGGCGCTCGCCGAACTGGAGGGCGCTGCGTGATGGACAGCGGTCGCGCGCTTCATGATTGCCGGGACGCCTTTGTCGAAACACTGGAGGCCTTGGCCGCCGAGAACAGAGACATCGTTGCCGTCTGTAACGATTCCGTTGGCTCCAGCAAGCTCGGCAGGTTTCGCGACCGCTGGCCGGAGCGGCTCGTCAATGTCGGCATTGCCGAACAGAACATGGTCGGTGTCGGCGCCGGCCTTGCCAACGGCGGCAAGATCCCCTTCGTCTGCGCCGCCTCGCCCTTCCTCACCGGCCGCGCTCTGGAGCAGATCAAGGCCGACGTCGCCTACTCCGAGAAGAACGTGAAGCTCTGCGGCATTAGTTCCGGCATGGCCTACGGTGAACTGGGCGCCACCCATCACTCCATCGAGGATTTCGCCTGGATGCGGGTACTGCCCAACATCGCCACCATTGCCCCGGCCGACCGTATCGAAACCGCCGCGGCAGTGCGCTTTGCCACCACACACCAGGGGGCCGTGTTCCTGCGCCTCAGCCGCGTCGGCGTGCCCGACATCCTGCCGGAAGACCACAGTTTCGAACTCGGCAAAGCCAACCTGCTGCGCGATGGCGTCGACGTGACGTTGATTGCCAATGGTGTGTTGTCGCATCGTACGCTGGCCGCAGCCGATCTCTTGGCCGCGCAGGGGATCGACGCCCGTGTTCTCAACATGGCGAGCGTCAGGCCCATCGACCGCGAAGCCATTGTCGCGGCGGCCAGGGATAGCGGCGCGATCCTGACCTGTGAGGAACATTCGATTCACGGCGGCCTGGGCTCGGCGGTGGCGGAGGTCGTCGTGGAAAGCTGCCCCGTCCCGATGAAGATCCTCGGCGTGCCGGGCATCTTCGCCCCGACCGGCTCGGCGAATTTCCTGCTGGATGAGTTCGGTATGGCGCCGGACGGCATCGCCGAGGCCGCCAAAACGCTTGTGGCGCGAAAGGGCTGACCGCAATGCCGGACAGGGCGATCCTGGCCATCGATCAGGGAACGACGAACACCAAAGCGGTTCTTGTCGCCGCCGACGGCGCCATCCTTGCCCGCGGCGCTGCGCCGGTGCCCATCGAACACCCGCAGCCCGGCTGGGTGCAACAGGATGCGGAGGCGATCTGGCAAAGCGTCCTGACCGCCATCACCGCCTGCCTCGCCGATAATCCGGACGCCGGGCCTGTCGGCCTCGGCATCTCGAACCAGCGCGAGTCCGTGATGATCTGGGACCGGCGCAGTGGTGCGCCGCTCGGCCCCGTCGTGACCTGGCAGTGCCGGCGTACCACCGCGGCCTGCGAAGCCCTGAAAGCGCGAAACACGGAAGCCGACGTCCTCGCCCGCACCGGCCTACCGCTCGACCCGCTGTTCCCCGCCTTGAAACTCAACTGGCTGCTGGAAACGGCGCGGCAGCGTGACGACGGCGTCGCAACGGAGAGCCTCTGCGCCGGCACCGTCGACTCCTGGCTTATCTGGCGGCTGACCGACGGCGCAGTCCATGCGACCGACCGTTCAAACGCGGCAAGAACGCAGCTCTTCAATCTGGCCGCCGCAGACTGGGACGACGATCTCTGCGCGCTTTTCGACGTCCCACGCAAGATCCTGCCGAAGGTTCACGACTCGCAGTACAATTTCGGTACGACCAAGGGCCTCGCCGTCCTGCCGGACGGTATCGCTGTCGGCAGCGCCATCGGCGACAGCCATGCCGCGCTCTTCGGCCACTGCGCCTTTCGCCCCGGCGATGCCAAGGCCACTTTCGGGACCGGGGCCTCTGTCATGGCCACGGTGCCGAGCTTCCTGAAGCCCGAGGCAGGCCTTACCACGACCATCGCCTGGTCTTTGGCAGGCAACTCGACCTTCGCCTTCGAAGGCAACATCCTGGTCAGCGCCTCGATCCTGCCCTGGACCGCGGAGCTGCTGGGCCTTGACGGCGATGTGGATGCGCTGATGGCCCTCGCAGAATCGGTACCCGATACCGAAGAGGTCGCCTTTGTCCCGGCGCTGGTCGGCCTCGGTGCGCCCCATTGGGCGCCGGCGGCGCGGGGACTGATCAGCGGAATCAGCTTTGCGGCCGATCGGCGCCACGTTGCCAGGGCGGCGGCGGAATCCATGGCCTTTCAGGTCGCAGACGTGTTCCGGGCGGTGGCGGACCAATCACCCACGCCGCTCGGCCGCCTCTTTGTCGACGGCGGACCCAGCCGCAACGGCTTCCTGATGGGCATGGTTGCCGACCTGCTGGATCATCCGATGCAGCCCTGCGACGCGCCGGAGGTCTCGGCCCAGGGCGCTGCCTATCTGGCGGGACTGACGGTGGGATTCTGGGATAGCCTGGAAGAACTGGAGGCCCTGCCGAAGGCCCGAACGCGGATCGACCCATCGCTTTCGGACGATACGCGCAGCCGCCTCCAGGGGCGCTGGCGGGACGCCCTGGCACG
>JANQMC010000048.1 GCA_028280305.1 Pelagibius sp.
CGGGAGGGGGAGCGGGCCGGAACCGCTTCGACGTCAGTCGAACAGACTGCTCAAGTCTTCAGCACGATTTTGCCGATATGGCTGCTGGATTCCATCAGGGCATGGGCCTTTGCCGCTTCTTCCAGGGGGAAGCTGGCGGCCATGACCGGGGCGATCCGGCCGGAGTCCAACAGGGGCCAGGCCTTTTCCCGCAGTTCGGCGGCCACCTGGGCCTTGAAGTCGACGGAACGGGCGCGGAGCGTTGACCCGGTGATGGTTAGGCGCTTCAGCATGACCGAGATGAAATCGACCTCGGCCTTGGCGCCGCCGAGAAAGGCGATGAAGCTGAGCCGACCCTCCGGGGCCATGGCCTTGATGTTGCGCTGGATGTAGTCGCCGCCGACCATATCCAGGACCACATTGACGCCCTTGCCGCCGGTTGCCTCTTTCACCACGGCGACGAAATCCTCATCGCGGTAGTTGATGCCCCGCTCGGCCCCCAGGTCCTCGCAGGCCTTCACTTTCTCCGGCGAGCCGGCGGTGGCGAAAACCCGGCTGCCCAGAGCCTTGGCGAGCTGTATCGCCGTGGTGCCAATGCCGGAGGTGCCGCCGTGGACCAGGAAACTCTCGCCGGGCTGCAGGGCCGAGCGCTGGAAGACATTCACCCAGACGGTGAAAAAGGTCTCCGGCAGGGCCGCCGCCTGGGCCAGGTCGAACCCTTTGGGGATCGGCAGGCACTGGACCGCCGGGGCGGCGCAGTACTGGGCATAGCCGCCGCCGGTCACCAGGGCCGTCACCTGGTCGCCCAGGGAAAGGCCGGGGGAAAGGCCCGGGGAAAGGCTGGCGGCCCCTTCGCCCAGGGCCACCACTTCGCCGGCGATTTCCAGCCCGGGGATGTCGGAGGCACCGGGCGGCGGCGGATAGCCGCCGAGGCGTTGCAGTACGTCCGGCCGGTTGACCCCGGCGGCGGCCACCTTAACCAAAACCTCGCCCGCCGCGGGCTGCGGGACAGGGCGGGTCCCCGGCACCAGAACCTCCGGGCCGCCGGGTTCGCTGATTTCGATGGCGGTCATGCTTTCGGGCAGGGTCTGGCTCATCTTGAGGGCTCCATTGGCTTATCGGGGTTTTGGCGCAGGGGCTTTGCGGGGAATCGCATTCGCCGGGGGGAGTTAGTATAATGAGCGGGCAAAAATCAAGCGATCGCCCGGTGGTCTCTGCGGGGGCTGCCGAAGGCAGGCCGCCGCAGCCGAACCGCAGAGAAAGCCGCGAAAGAGCGGCAGGGGAGTATGAGGGCCATGGATATCGAAGATCTGGAACCGCGGAACAAGAAACCCAAGCCCCGGGATCTGGACAGCCTCGGCATCGATCAGCTCGAAGAATACCTGGCCGAGCTGCAGGCAGAGGCGGCGCGGGTGGAAGAGAAGATCGCCGCCAAGAAGAGCTATCTGTCCGGCGCCGACTCCTTCTTCAAAAGCTGACGTCGTCTTCGGTGAACAATCCTTCCGGCCATAGGCTGAGCCGCCCGCGCCGGCGCGCTGCGGTACTGGGTATTGTTGCGGCGCTGGCTGCCAGTGCTCTGGTGCTGGCGCTGACCTGGTATTGGTCATCAGGCCTCTTCCTGGACCAGACCCGTGCCGGTGCCATGGCCAAGCTCGACCTCTACAACAGCAATCTGGACGGCGCCCTTGGCAAGTACCAGTCGGTGCCAAAGTTGCTGGCGTTGCACGAAGGCGTGGCCGCGTTCTTTCAGGCGCCGCTCGATGCAGAGACGCTGCAGCGTGCCAACGCGCTGACCGAGACGGTCAATTCGCTGACTGGTGCCGAAGACACTTACTTCATGGATGCCGAGGGCCTGACCTTCGCCGCCAGCAACTGGGACAGCGAGCGGCCCTTTGTCGGCCATAACTTCAGCTACAGACCTTACTTCCAGGAGGCCATGCAGGGCCAGCTTGGGCGCTTTTTCGCCCTGGGCACCACCTCGGGCCGGCGCGGATACTACTTCGCGTCGCCGGTGTTCCAGAACAACGAGATCCTGGGCGCCGTGGTGGTCAAGGTCAGTCTCACCGATATCGAGGCCGCCTGGACCGCCGATGAAGAAAAGGTCATCGTCACCGACCCGCACGGCGTCATCTTCGTTTCCAGTCATGCCGCTTGGCGCTTCCGCAGTCTG
This sequence comes from Pelagibius sp., assembly GCA_028280305.1. Taxonomy (GTDB): domain Bacteria; phylum Pseudomonadota; class Alphaproteobacteria; order Kiloniellales; family Kiloniellaceae; genus Pelagibius. Next base: position 2,150 of record JANQMC010000048.1, read on the forward strand.
GCCCCCTTGAGCGATGAGGCCCTGCAGGAGATTGCCGAGAACCGCCGCTATCAATCCGTCGACCTGCGTCCTCTGGAGGTGGTCGAGCAACAATCGATCGGCGAAGGGCCGCGGCTGATACGGATTGCAGATGAGCCGGGCGCCCAGAAAGCCGAATACCTGATGGTATCGCGGGCGATGCCGGAGGCCGGATGGACGGTTTCCGTGCTTGCTTCGACCCATCTGGCCCGCTCCCAGAGCATCACGGCGACGCTGGTGGCGGCGCTGGCCTGTCTCATCACCTTTCTGATCGCCACCCTGGTCTGGCAGCGCCGCAGCCGTCTCGTCGAGCGCATCGACTATCAGCGCCGTGCCTCGGAAGAACTGGAGCAAAGGGTGGAAGAGCGCACGGCGGACCTGACCAGCGCCAATGCCCAGTTGGAGCGCGAGATCGGCGAGCGCGAGGCAGCGGAGGCCGAACTCCGCCAAGCCCAGGACGACCTGATCCAGGCCGGCAAGCTGGCGGCCCTGGGGCAGATGTCGGCGGCCCTCAGCCACGAATTTAACCAGCCCCTGGCGGCGATCCGTTCCTATGCCGACAACGCCCGGCTGTTGATCGAGCGCAACCGCGACCGCGAGGCCGGCGAGAACCTGCAGCGCATTCGCGACCTGACGGCCCGCATGGCCGAGATCAGCAAACACCTGATGACCTTTGCCCGCAAACCGCGCCGCGAGCTGCGCCCTCTCGTGCTGGCGGAGGTGCTGGACGACACGCTGGATTTTCTGCGTATCCGCCTTGAGCGTGCGGGGGCAACCGTCTCCCTGGAGCAGCCCGACCGCAGCCTGCGGGTGCGGGCCGGCCGGGTGCGGCTGCAGCATGTCATCCTGAATCTCGTGTCCAACGCCCTGGATGCCATGGAGGGTGCCGAGGAGCCGAAGATCGAAGTCGCTGTCCGTGAAACCGCGGGGCGGGTCGTCGTTTCGGTGCGCGATCACGGCCCGGGAATCGAGGCGGCGCAGATCGGCAGCATCTTCGACCCCTTCTTCACCACCAAGGATGTCGGCAAGGGGCTCGGTCTGGGTCTGTCGATCTCCTACAACATCGTGAAGGACTTCGAGGGATCGATCCGGGTGGAGAACCATCCCGGCGGCGGTGCTGTTTTCATCGTCGAACTTCCCCTGCTGGCGCAGCCCGAAGCGGTGCTTGAGCCGGCATGACCGAGGGACAGGTCTTTTTCGTCGACGATGAAGAACCGCTGCGCCATGCGGTGAAGCAGGGGCTTGAGCTCTGCGGTCATCCGGTGACCTGCTTTGCCGCCGCGCGCCAGGCCGAAGCGCAGCTCAACCGGAACCTCTACGGCGTGCTGGTCACCGATATCACCATGCCGGACATGGACGGTCTGGCGCTGCTGCGCCGCGCCCTGGAAATCGACCCGGCCCTGCCGGTGGTGCTGGTCACCGGCCACGGCGACGTGCCTCTGGCGGTCGAGGCGATGCGGGCCGGGGCTTACGACTTCATTGAAAAGCCTTTCGACACTTCGCACCTCGCCAGTGTGGTGGCGCGGGCGCTGGACAAACGGCGTCTGGTGCTGGAGAACCGCGCCTTGCGCGAGGAGCTGGAAACCGGCGGCGGCCTGGATGCCCGTCTCGTCGGCCGCACCCCGGCCATGGAGCATCTGCGCGTGCAACTGCAGGCCCTGGCGGAGACCGATGCGGATGTGTTGGTCACCGGTGAAACCGGCAGCGGCAAGGAGGTCGTGGCCCGCGCCCTGCACGACTTCGGCCCACGCGCCAAGGGGCCCTTCGTCGCCATCAACTGCGGCGCGCTGCCCGCCGAGATGATCGAAAGCGAACTCTTCGGTCACGAAGCCGGCGCTTTCACCTCGGCCCAGAAACAACGTATCGGCAAGCTGGAGTTCGCCAACGGCGGTACCGTGCTGCTGGACGAAATCGAATCCATGCCGCTGGACCTGCAGGTGAAGCTGCTGCGCGCCATCGAACAGCGCAGCATCGAACGTCTCGGTTCCAACAAGTCTGTTGCGCTCGACCTTCGTTTCGTCGCGGCAAGCAAGGAGGACCTGCTGACGGCCTGCCGCGAAGGCCGTTTCCGCGAGGATCTCTATTACCGCCTCAACGTCGTTGCTCTGCAGGTGCCGCCGCTGCGTGAGCGCCGCGAAGACATCCCTTTGCTGTTCCATCATCTGGCCCGCGAGGCCCGCGCCCGTTACCGCCGCGAGATCCCCGATCCCGACGACCGTCACCTTTCCGATTTGCTGAGCTACGACTGGCCCGGCAACGTGCGCGAACTGCGCAATGCCGCTGACCGCTTCGTTCTGGGGCTGGGGGCAGTGGTGCCCGGCGCCGTCGTGACGGGAGATGCCGCTTCTCCGGCGGCGGAAGGGTCAACGGGAGACGGGCCCTTGGCCGGCCGTCTCGAAGCGGTGGAGAAGGCGATCCTGGAAGCCGAACTGCGGCGCCAGGGCGGCAGCCTGAAGGCCACCTACGAAGCCCTCGGCCTCTCGCGCAAAACCCTCTATGACAAGCTGCAGCGCCACGGCCTCAAGCGTGAGGACTTCGTGCCCGGCTGAGAGCCTTCACTGCCGCGGCGGTTGCGTGGTCATGCGGGTGGCGAGCAGCAGGTTGGTCTCGCTTGTCGCAACCCCTTCCAGGCGGCGGATCTTGGCGAGTACGCCGTCGAGCACCTCCAGTGTTTCCGTGCCCAGTTCGACGATCAGATCCCACTTGCCGTTGGTGGTGTGGATCGCCTGCACGGCCGAAATACCGCTCAGGCTGCGCAGTATGCGGTCGGTGCCGCGCCCCTCGATCCCCAGCATCATCAGGCCGCGCACAGGATGGTCCCGGACATCGTCATTCAGGATGGCGGTAAAGCCGACAATGGTGCCCTCGGCGACGAGGCGGTTGAGCCGCGACCGCACGGTCACCCGCGACAGCCCCACGGCGGCAGCCAGGGTCGACAGCGACATGCGGGCATCGCGGCGCAGCTCCGCGATAATCTTCGTGTCGTGACTATCCATATTGTATAGAATAGACTTCATTATGAAGGAAAGCTTTGCATTATATGCAAAAAATAGGCTGTTTTCCTACCCTTTTTGGTCAGATCTTGTCGGGCCAGACGATTTGACCAGATGACTTGAGAGGAAAGCACAGACGTGGACAGGCGAAACTGCATTCTGGTCGGCGTGCCAGTCGATAGCGGGAAAAAGCGGAAGGGCTGCCTGATGGGCCCCGATGCCTACCGCACCGCGCGCCTGGCCGAGACCGTTGCGGAACTGGGACACACCGCCGACGACTGGGGCAACGTGACGCCGCAGGACGAAGGCGACCACGGCTGTGCCAACGACCTCGTCCATTCTTTGTCGGAGACGGTTGCCTGGGCTAAGGCGGTGAGCGGCGTTGCAAAGCGGGCGGCGGCGAAAGGTTTCCCGATTTTTCTCGGCGGCGACCATGCGCTTTCCATGGGCACGGTCCACGGCATCGCCGCCCATGCGCTGGAACAGGACCGCCCGCTGTTCATCCTCTGGCTCGATGCTCATACCGACCTGCACACCCCGATGACGACGGACTCCGGCAACCTGCACGGCACGCCGATGGGCTATATCTCCGGCCTGAACGGCTTCGATGCCTTTCCGCCGATGCCCAAGGCGGTGCCGGAGGAAAACATCTGCATGATCGGCCTGCGCTCCGTCGATGCCGTGGAGAAAGAGACACTGAGGGACAGCGCGATTTCCGCCATCGACATGCGCATGATCGACGATCACGGCATCGCCAAGCCGCTTTCGGTTTTTCTGGAGAAGGTCGCCGCGGCCAACGGCCTGCTGCATGTCTCCCTGGACGTCGATTTTCTCGACCCGACCATCGCGCCGGCGGTGGGCACCACGGTGCCCGGCGGCGCCACCTTCCGCGAGGCTCATCATGTGATGGAGATGGTCTATGAGTCCAACCTTGCGGCCTCCCTGGACCTTGCCGAGTTGAATCCCTTTCTGGATGAGCGCGGCCGCACCGCTTCTCTCATGGTCGATCTGACTGCCTCGCTGCTCGGGCGCCGGGTGTTCGACCGTCACACGCCCGATTTCTCCTGAAGGGCCAGCCATGACCGCCCCCCAACCTTCGCACCTGGCCTTCGTGCCCTTCGTCAGTGTCGAGAACATGATGAAGTTGGTCCATCACATCGGTGTCGAGTCAATGCTGCGCGATCTTGGCGACTACATCGAAGAAGACTTCCGGCGCTGGGAACTCTTCGACAAGACGCCGCGCGTTGCCTGCCATTCTGATGAGGGTGTGATCGAACTGATGCCGACCTCGGATGGTGAAGTCTATGGCTTCAAGTACGTCAACGGGCACCCGAAGAACATCCACGACGGCCTGCAGACGGTCACCGCTTTCGGACTGCTTGCCAGGGTCGGGACCGGTTATCCGGTATTGCTCAGTGAAATGACGGTACTGACCGCGCTGCGCACCGCGGCGACCTCGGCGATGGTGGCCAGGCATCTGGCGCCCAAGGGCGCGCGCTGCATGGCGATGATCGGCAACGGTGCACAGTCGGAGTTTCAGGCGCTGGCGATGAAGGCGATCTGCGGCATCGACAACGTCCGGCTTTACGACATCGACAGCCGGGCGACGGAAAAGGCGATGCGGAACCTTGACGGGTTTGGGATCGGCATGACCGCCTGCAGGACGCCGGAAGAGGCGATGGAGGGCGCGCAGATCATCACCACCTGCACCGCCGACAAACAGTACGCGACGATCCTGACCGACAACATGGTCGGTGCCGGGGTTCACATCAACGCCATCGGCGGCGATTGTCCCGGCAAGACCGAGCTGCATCGGGACATCCTGTCGCGCTCCACGGTCTTCGTGGAATACCCGCCGCAGACCCGCATCGAAGGCGAGATTCAGCAGATGCCCGATGATTTCCCGGTCACCGAGATGTGGCAGGTGATCAACGGCACCGCGCCCGGCCGGGTGAGCGACAACCAGATCACGCTGTTCGACGGCGTCGGTTTTGCCATCGAGGACTTCTCGGCCCTGCGCTACGTCTGGGGACGGATCAAGGGTACCGATTTCTATCAGGATCTCGACATGGTCGCCGATCCCGACGACCCGCGCGATCTCTTCGGCATGCTCTTGCGGTCGAAGACGCAATAAAGACTTCACTAATATAAAAGAAAGGAGTCACACTCGCCGGCAGCGAGAGATGACTCCAAAAAAGGGGGAAACTATGAAAACGGATGTTCCGCAGGGGGCACGGCTGCCTCACCTCTGGGAGGCGACCATTTCGCTTTTCTCGCTGGTCGTCGGGATCAGCGTTTCCATCGTGGTCTACGGTCTGGATCCGCAGATCCCAATGCTGCTCGGCGTTATCGTGTCCAGCGTTGTGGCGCTGCGCTGCGGCTTTTCCTGGCAGAACATCCAGAACGGTATGGTCCGCGGTATTACAAATGCCCTGCCGGCGATGATCATCCTGCTGGTGGTCGGTATTCTGATCGGCGTTTGGATTCTGGCCGGCGTGGTGCCGACCTTGATCTACTACGGCCTGCAGTTCATGTCGCCGTCGATCTTCCTGCCGGCGACGCTTCTGATCTGCGCCATCACCTCCCTGGCCACCGGCACTTCCTGGGGCACGGCGGGGACCATCGGCGTCGCTTTGATGGGGATTGGTGCAGGCCTCGGTTTCCCGCTGCCTATCGTCGCAGGTGCGGTGCTTTCCGGCGCCTACTTCGGTGACAAGATGTCACCGCTGTCCGACACCACCAATCTGGCCCCGGCCATGGCCGGCACCGATCTGTTCACGCATATTAAGCACATGTCCTACACCACCGGCGTGACCTTCGCGCTGACGCTGGTGATCGAGATTGTGCTGGGTCTGAATTATGGCGGCAGCGGCGGTGACTTGGCGCGCATTCAGACCGTGCTGGCCACTCTCGATGCCAACTTCACCATCAACCCTGTGCTGCTGTTGCCGCCGCTGGTGGTGCTCTTCGTTTCCTATAAGAAAATGCCGGCCATTCCCGGCATTACTCTTGGTGTGCTGGCCGGTGCGGTCTGTGCCATCGGCCTGCAGGGCGCTGACTATGAAGCTTTGGCGAACGCCGCCTATGGTGGTTTCGCCTCCGAGACCGGGATCGAGGATGTCGACTCCCTGCTCAGCCGCGGCGGACTGTCGTCCATGTTTTTCACCATCAGCCTGATCATCGTGGCGATGATGTTCGGCGGGGTGATGGAGCGCACCAGCCAGTTGAAGGTGATCGCCGACACAATCCTGCAGTACGCTAAGTCGACGGGGTCGTTGATCACCTCCACGGTGTTGACCTGCATCGCCGCCAACCTGATCCTCTGCGATCAGTACATGGCCATCGTCATGGGCGCGCGGACCTACGCCCCGGCTTATCGCGAGCGCGACCTTGCCCCGGAGAACCTGTCCCGCGCAGTGGAGGATTCGGCGACGGTGACAGCCAACCTGGTGCCATGGAATTCCGGCGGTGCCTTCCAGGCCGCCACCCTGGGCGTCGCCACCATCGCCTACCTGCCGTTCAACTTCTTCTGCTGGATGTCGCCCATCGTGACAATCATCTTCGGCGTCATGGGCTGGACTATCAAGAAACGCGCACCGGAGGAGGGCGAGGCCGCCCCGGCGACGAGCGCTGCGGAGTAGGACAGTCGAGGTTTCCTGGCGGACAGCAAGTGCCTCAACGGCGAGTTGCGATGTCGACGCCGGAAATGAGGGGACTATGTAGCGGGGAAGATCGAAGAGGCTTTGTATTCCTAAGGCCTATGCAGTAAGGACTCTGTTCTTGGCCGGGAGGGGCGGCGTCTTGGCGACGACTAAAGAAATTGAACAGGAAGAACAGCGGCGCTGGAAACCCCTGCCTGAGTGGTCAGCAGTGAAATGGCACGATGGCTTGGTGACGCGCGAGTTTGTCACGCAGGAACAAGAGGAAGCTCTAGAGGCCAACGCCATACACGCAGTCGCCAGGTTTGTTGCTGAGCAGGTGCCCTACTATCAGGACTTGTTCAAACGGCTTGGGATAAGCGCCGACGATATTCGTCGGCCTGAGGACCTCTTGAAGCTGCCGGTTCTGACTCGATCGGATGTTCAAGAGCACAAGGCATCTTTATGCGCGCGAACCCTTCCAGAAGGGCAGCGCGTTGCCTCAATGGTGAAGACTTCGGGCAGCACCGGCCAACCGGTCGAGGTCTACCATTCCTCCCGCAGCGCGATGATGTTTCCCATACTGAAGCAGCGCCAAATGCGTTGGGCGCGGATCGACCCGATGGGGCGGATTGGCATGATCCGGCCGCCCAAGGACCTGCCGAGGGGCCCTGAGGGACGTCTTCTCGAAGAAGGTGAAACCTGTGAACGCGACACCTGGTCTGTGCAGGTTGGACCGTACTTTCAGACCGGGCGCCTGGTCGGCTTTTCGAACAGAAATGACGTCGACCGGCAGGTGGACTGGGTGGAAGAACAGCGGCTCGACTATCTTCTTGGACATGCGGCGGAACTGGAACACCTGGCTTTCGGTTTTCAGGACCGTCAGCCTCCGGAGGGGCTTCGGGGAATCTTCGCTATCGCCCAGCAGCTTGCGCCGGAGATGCGGCAGCGGATCGAGAGGACCTTCTCGCTTGATGTGCAGGAGAATTATGGCTTCAACGAGATTGGGATCGTTGCGACCCGTTGCGTGGAAGGCGGGCGTTACCATGTGAATGCGGAACACTGTCTGGTCGAGATTGTCGATGATGACGGTTATCCCTGCGCGCCGGGTGAACGAGGACATGTCGTGACGACTACCCTGGTCAACGCGGCGATGCCGCTGATCCGCTATGATTCCGGCGATTTGGCCGAAGCGGTTGGCGGGCCCTGTCCCTGCGGGCGCAGTCTTCCTGCCTTTGGTGACATCCACGGGCGCTATCGGCGCCTGCTAGACCTGCCGTCCGATACCTTCAGATATTGGAACGCGCTGAGGACAGCCTTGGGAGACCTGCCCGAGAACCTCTCGAAACCGTTGCGCCAGTACCAGTTACACCAGTATCGGGACGGTAGCTACGAACTGCGTATTGTGATCGCCGGTACCTTCCCGGCCGCCTTCTCAGAGCGTGTTCAAGCCGTTTGGGCCGCCGCTGCAAGCGATCCACCGTCATTGGTAATACGCGTTGTTGATGAGATCCCGCGGCCTCCCGGCGGCAAGTTTCAGGATTTTACCTCCGATTTCTCGCCAACTTGAAAACACGCTGGGCTAAGCGAAACGGCTCCTTGCTTAGCCGCCGCAACCTGGAATCCATGTTCTTCACCGCAAAAAAAGCAGGTGACAGGGCAGGCGAGGCCGTGTATTCGAAAAGGCATGATTAACCCGTTCGCCACGTTTTGGTACTTTTTTAGCTATCCGGGCCTTCAGGCGGACGGAGGGGAACGTATGGTCTGAATTCAGCAGATCGACCAAGAACCGAAGCAACCGCCAGCGCTCTGGCGGTTTTTTTGTGGCCGCCGGGGGCGAAACAAAGGAACCCGACGATGCCAAACCTGACCCCAAACCTGACCGATGATCTTAGAATTCGCGAGATACGCGAGCTGGTTTCACCAGAGACCCTCCTGAGCGAAACCCCCCTGACCACGGCTGCCGCCGGGACGGCGCGTTCCGCCCGTGCCGCGATCCACCGGATCCTTAAGGGCGATGACGACCGCCTGCTGGTGGTTGTGGGCCCCTGTTCGATTCATGACCCGGTGGCGGCAATGGACTACGCACGCCGCCTGGCCGGACTGCGCCATGCCCTGGCCGACCGGCTGGAAGTGGTGATGCGTGTCTACTTCGCCAAACCGCGCACCACCGTCGGCTGGAAGGGCCTGATCAACGATCCGCACCTCGACGGTTCTTTCGACATCAACACCGGCCTGCGGCGGGCGCGAAAGCTGCTGGCGGAAATCAACGAACTGGGCGTTCCGGTCGGTTGCGAGTTCCTGGATGCCACGGTGCCGCAGTACATTGCCGATCTGGTCGGCTGGGCCGCCATCGGCGCCCGCACGACGGAAAGCCAGGTTCACCGGGAACTGGCCTCTGGCCTTTCCTGCCCGGTCGGTTTCAAGAACAGCACCTCGGGCGATGTGCAGATCGCCATCGATGCCGTCCACTCAGCCGCTCATCCGCATCATTTCATGGCGGTTACCAAGAACGGCCGTGCGGCGATTGCGGCGACGCAGGGTAACCCCGATTGCCACATCATCCTGCGCGGCGGCGCCAGGCCGAACTACGACGCCGCCTCCGTCGAGGCCGCCTGCCGCGCGGCCGAAGCCTCCGGCCTGCGGGGCCACGTTATGATCGATACCAGCCACGCCAACAGCGGCAAGAAGCCGGAAAACCAGCCTCTGGTGGCTGCCGATGTCGCTGCCCAGATTGCCGCTGGCGACGGGCGCATCACCGGGCTTTTGATCGAAAGCAATCTGGTCGCCGGGCGCCAGGACCTGAATGCAAGGCCGCTGACCTATGGTCAATCGGTTACGGACGGCTGTATCGACTGGGATACCTCGGTCAGGGTTCTTGAGAATCTAGCCGATGCAGTGGCGGCCCGTCGCCGGACCGTTGCCGGACGGCTCGCGCTTGCTGTGTAGGGTTCTACCCATGTTTTCCTGGCACTGGGTAGCGCTCGACACAGGCGGCAAGGTCTCGCATTGACCTCGGCACGTTACCGAGCCAGTCTAATCAATAGCTTAGTCTACAACGGTCGAAAGTCAGGAGAATTGGCATGGCCGTTGCTGAACGATCAGCAGCGTAGCCATGCCGGAGCGCAGAATTCTGGTGTGCGCACGATAAAAAAAGGGAGGAAACCAGTGAAGACATGTTTGATTGCCATGGCGGGCGCCGTGGCTTCCCACTTGACCGTGTGTGCCGGGCCGATCCCATCCTAGAGCGCAAAGATGAGCCTTGCAGGGCGATCATCGCAAGTTCGGGGAAGAGAGGCGAGGCAACTGCGCCGCCGCGGGCAGAACACTGTCATGGGATGATGGCTGTGCGGCCTTCTTCAAAACACCTTGAATGAAAAGGTCTCCGGAGGCTTGCCGAGTTCCGGCATCTTCTCCACTTGGGGGAGAACGTCGGCTGCAAACGCAGTTCGTCTTGAATTCTGAAGCCGGAAACCTAAAACATAAGCCGATTGTATCAATCAGAACGCTCAGCTTACAGGCCGAGCAAACCAGTACAGGGAGTTGAAAATGAAATTCACGGTAATCACCGGCGCTGCCGTCGCCATGGCCCTCACCGCAACGACGGCCTTTGCCCAGGACCGTGCAGGCTGGCCAGAGAGCTTTACCGTTGGTACGGCCTCGCAGGGCGGGACGTACTTCGCCTACGGTTCGGGCTGGGCCAATCTCGTCGCGGAAGAGCTGGGCATTTCCGGCGGTGGCGAGGTCACGGGCGGCCCCATGCAGAACATGGCGTTGGTTCACACCGGCGACGCGGCCTTCGGCATGACGACAATGGGCCCTGCGGCGGAGTCGATCCAGGGTACGAACCCGATCGCCCCGGGCCTGCAGATGACCAACGCCTGTGCCATGTTCCCGATGTATCAGACACCGTTTTCGATCACCGCTCTGTCGTCGTCCGGCATCTCCTCCGTCGAAGACATTCCCGACGGCGCGCGCATTGGTTTCGGCCCCGCGGGTTCGACGTCTGACACTTACTTCCCGCGTATGATGGAGACCCTCGGCGTCAACTTCGACCGTCGCAACGGCGGCTGGTCGGATCTGGGCGGCCAGCTTCAGGACGGCCTGCTTGATGTGATTGCCTTTGCCGCCGGCGTGCCGGTACCGGCGGTCAGCCAGCTTGAAGTGCAGACCGACGTGAACATCATCGAGTTTACGGCGGAGGAACAGTCAAAAATCCTTGAGACCTTCCCCGTGTCCTCCTTTGACATTGCGGCCGACACCTACACCACCTTGAACAAGGACGCACGGTCGGTCTCCATGTGGAACTTCGCGATTGCCAACTGCGACCTGCCGGAAGACTTTGTCTATGCTGTGGTCGATGTGGTGATGTCCGACAACGACAGGATGGTCACCATCCACCGTGCCGCCCGCTCCACCCTGCCTGAGAACTGGGACAAGAACGAGGTCATGAAATGGCACCCGGGTGCGGCCAAGTGGTTCAACGAGAATGGCGCCTCGATCGCCGGTGAAATGGTTCACGGCGGATAAGCCTGCTGGCTGGCAGCGGAATAGGGGCCGCCTTGCTCTGCGAGGCGGCCCTCTTCTTTAGCCGTGACCTTATGCGGGCAATAAACGTTAGTATGCTGGAATCGTGCTGGCAGACTAACGATAAGAAAAGGGGAGGGTGCCGTGACGAATCAAACTGAAACTGAGAGCCCAATCACTGTCCAAGGGGTCGACGAGGAGCCCGTCGAGAGTAACCGGCGACTGTTTGAGGGGCGAGCACATCTCATCGTCGCTGCTTTGGCTGCCGTTTATGCAGGCTTCCACATGGCCGCTTTGAACGGTTTGTCTCTCAGCGCCATGACCGGTGGTTTGGTGGATTTGCCCTTCCTTCCCGTCTTCCCTATGGAGACCTGGAACTTCCGCATCGTGCATATCGCCGGGGCGCTGGGTCTTGGTTTCATACTCTTTTCGTCGCGGAATTTCGCCAGCGGCCCTGCGAACGAAACCCGGTTGCTGGACTACTTGTCTTATGTGCTGATTCTTCCGGCGCTCTTCGCGCTTGCCATGGCGCTGTCCTTCGCTGTCGATATCGCCGACGGCGTCATGTGGAACGGCATTGATGAAGGGATAAAGTTCAAAGAGATCTGGCTCTTCGGCCTACCGCTTATGCTGTCGACGGTTGGGGCCGTGCTGCTCTCCTGGGCCGACCGGCGGGAGCGCAGCCACTTTGCCTTTCCGGATATCGTTCTGGCGGTCTGCGGGGTGGCCGTGGCGACCTACCTGATTGCGATCTACGGCACCTTGATGCGCAATTCCACGGGAACGCCCTTTGCGCCCATCGGCATCTCTATTGCGGCGGTTGCGGGCACGATCCTGATCATGGAACTGACCCGCCGTGTCGCCGGACTGGCGCTTGTCATCATCGCCGGCATCTTTCTGGTTTACGTCTTTACCGGACAGTACCTGCCCGGCTTTCTCAGTGCGCCGGCGATCACCTGGCAGCGGTTCTTCAGCCAGGTTTACACCGACGCCGGCATTCTCGGACCGACGACCGCCGTCTCTTCGACTTACATCATTCTGTTCATCATCTTCGCCGCATTTCTCCAGGCCTCCAAGGTCGGCGCCTATTTCGTCAACTTTGCCTTTGCGGCGGCAGGCCGGGCGCGTGGCGGTCCGGCCAAGGTGGCGATCTTTGCCAGCGGCCTGATGGGTATGATCAACGGCACGTCGGCCGGCAACGTGGTCGCCACCGGCTCCCTTACCATCCCGCTGATGAAGAAGGTCGGTTATCACCGCAAAACCGCCGGCGCCATCGAGGCTGCGGCCTCCACCGGCGGACAGATCATGCCCCCCATCATGGGCGCCGGCGCCTTCATCATGGCGGAGATCACCGGTATTCCTTACACCGACATCGCGGTCGCGGCGATCATTCCGGCGATCCTCTACTTCGTGTCGATCTACTTCATGGTTGATTTCGAGGCGGCGAAGCTCGGTATGCGGGGGATGCGCGACGACGAGCTGCCGAAGCTGCGCGAGATGATGCGGCGTGTCTTCCTTTTCCTGCCGATTATCATCCTGATCGCCGCCCTCTTTATGGGCTATTCGGTTATCCGCGCCGGCACCCTGGCAACGGCTGCCGCCGCAGTGGTGAGCTGGCTTACCCCCTATCGCATGGGGCCGCGTTCCATCGCCAAGGCGTTCGAGATTGCCGGCATCATGTCGGTACAGATCATCGCCGTCTGCGCCTGCGCCGGTATTATCGTCGGGGTTATCTCTCTGACCGGTGTGGGTGCGCGCTTCTCAAACCTGCTGCTGGGGCTTGCCGAGGCATCCCAGCTCCTGGCGTTGTTCTTCGCCATGTGCATCGCCATCCTGCTCGGCATGGGCATGCCGACAACCGCCGCTTACGCGGTGGCCGCATCGGTTGTGGCACCCGGACTGATCGAACTGGGCATCCCGGCCCTGACGGCCCACTTCTTCGTCTTCTACTTCGCTGTCGTTTCCGCGATAACGCCGCCGGTCGCCCTGGCATCTTATGCCGCCGCCGGTATCTCCGGCGCCAACCCGATGGAGACCTCGGTCGCCTCGTTTAAGATCGGCATTGCCGCATTCATTGTGCCCTTCATGTTCTTCTATAACTCGGCGATCCTGATGGAGGGGGGCACCTTTGAAATCGGGCGGGCACTGATAACGGCGGTGTTCGGCGTATTCCTGCTGTCGGCCGGAGTACAGGGGTGGTTTCTGGGTGCGCGCGCCGTCTGGTTCCTGCGCCTCGCCCTGCTCCTTGCGGCGCTCTTCATGATCGAGGGCGGGATTCTGTCCGACATAATCGGTGTCGGCCTGGCCGCCGCGGCCCTGTTCATTCAGCGGGTCATCAAACCGACGCCGGGCGCTGTGCTGCCCGTTCGCGGTCCGGATTGACGGGAGGACCGTTCGACCGCTCTGCTCTGGCCGGCTGCCGGGCCCCAGCGCTGGGGCCCGGCGTCGCCGACTGCGGCGCGATGGTCGGCGTCAGGTCGCCCCGATCAGGTGGCTGGGTGGTGCAGGCGGTTGTAGAGCAGACGGTTCTGGCTGAAAGGCGCCAGCGTCTTGGCTGCGGCCAGTACGGCAAGATCGGTCAAGGGTTCCAGCACGACCACCAGCATGTAGGCGCCGCTGAAAGAGGCGACCGCGGTGAGGTTCGCCGCGCCGAAACCGCTGCCGTAGAAGGCCCAGAAGGCGACCCAGGCGACGATGCCGCCCTGATAGGCGGTGGAAAGCGCCAGCGCCTGCCAGTACTTCACCTCGACGTAGGGCGTCTGCGACGGAATGATCTTCTTGGCCAGAAGGCTCACTGCCCAGAGCGGGACGATCAGCGTGGTGATGTTGACGAAGTATTGCGGCAGATCCGCAGGGGCGAAAAGCACGCCCTGAAGCAGCAGGCCCGCCGCCAGGCCGATCGCCGCGGGACCGGCGCCGAAAATGAGATAGAGGGTCGAACCGAGAATGAAATGGACCTCTGACACGCCGACCGGATAATGCGGCAGCAGCTCGAAGAAACAGAAGACCAAGGCCGTCGTGAAGACGGAACGCAGTGCCAGCGCGGCGACGCCGCCGTCGCGGCGGATGGTATTCATGGCCAGCTTGGCGGCCAGCCCGAAGGAGGCCGCGGCGGTTGCGTAGCTGAGGACGATCTTGGCGCCGTCCACGACGCCGGGTTCGATGTGCATGATTGCTCCTTTCCGCACCCACCGTGCGGTTTGTTTTGATTTGGCGCGGAAGCGCCGGATTTTGATGGCAGGTCTCCTGGCTTGCGGTTGATCGCTTCACCCGCCTTCCCGGCCGCTATGGCCAGTGGCATTCCGGGTTTCGCTCGCCGCTCACAGTTGCGGGGGCAGCCACGGTCTTGGTCCCTGATGGGTACGCCTCACCGTGTTCCCTTTTCATCCGCCTTACGCTCGTATCGGCAGAACCATCGGGGAAAGATTCCGCCAAAAAAGGAATCACTGCAAGGTTTGTGTCGCTGCCCGGTTCACCTCAGGCCCCGGTCCGCCTCAGGCGCCGATGCGCCGGCGGCTGCGCCAGAACAGCAGCCAGCCGATTGGGCCCAGCAGCAGGACGAGGACCAGCCAGCCGACCCGCGGACCGAGGGGGCAACCGCTTCCCGGTGGCGGGCGCCAGCTGCCGGCGCGGCGCGACAGCACCACATGGGCGAGGGGCAGCAGATAGCCGAAACCGAGAATAAGCCAGGCCGTGAGTTTTGGATCCATGACTGCTATCTTGACCCATCGCGGGTCCCGGCTCCAGCCGGATCGGGCCGGACCGCGGGCGTTTCTGCAAGGATAGTTACCCTCCCGTCATGCAAAGCATTCTCGAAACGGTATTGCCGATCTTCGGCCTGATCCTCTGCGGCTATGTGGTCGGCCGCCGGGGCTGGATGAGCGAGGAGGCGATCAAGGGCCTCAACACCTTCGTTTTTTATCTGGCCATTCCGGCGCTGCTGTTCCGGGCCATGGCGCGCGGCCCCGGCCTGATCGAGATTTCCATCGTCGGCGCCTACATGAGCGCGATTTTGGTGACCTTCGTGCTGGCGCTTCTCGTCTCCGGCCTGCTGTTCCGCACCAACTTGGCGGAGCGGGCGCTTTTCGGCATGGGATCGACCTTCTCGAACACCGTGCTGCTCGGCATTCCGCTGATCTTCACCGCTCTCGGCGACGCCGGCGGGGTGCAGTTGATGCTGATCATCACCTTTCACTCCATCGTCATTTTCCCGGTCATCACGGTGCTGATCGAACTGGGCCTCGGCGCCGGCCAGGGCTGGCGCAGTCTAGCGATAAACACGGTGAAGGCGCTGGCGGTGAACCCCATCATCCTGGCGCTGGTGGCGGGCATCGCCTACGGCGCTTCCGGCCTCGCGCTGCCGGGGCCGGTCGATCGTTTCGCGGTGCTGCTCGGCGCGGCGGCGGCACCCTGCGCGCTCTTTGCCCTGGGGGCCACGCTCACCGCCTTTACCATTGCAGGCGACCTGAAGGAAACCCTGGCTATCGTCTTCATGAAGCTCTTCATCCATCCGGCGATCATGGCGGTCATGGCCCTTTACGTCTTCGACCTGACGCCGCTGGCGGCTGCGGTCGCCATCCTGACCGCGGCCATTCCCTCCGGCGCCAACGTCTTCATCATGGCCCGGCAGTACAACATCTATCTCGCCCGTTCGGCCTCCGCCGTGCTGATCTCCACGGCCCTGGCGGTGGTGACACTCTCGATCCTGTTGGCGGTTCTGAAGGCAGATCTTTTAGCCGTCTGATATCTTTCACGGTTTAACGTCACCGGCCCGCTCCCCCTCCCGACCACCCATAGGATACTGATGTTGGGTGGCCGGGAGGGCGAGCGGGCTGGAACCGCTTCGACGTAAGTCGAAAATGCGCCTAGATGTAAGCGAGGAAACGGCCGCAGAGGATGACGGCCAGCCAAAGCAGCAGAGAGAGGCCGCCGGCGAGCCTCAGCCGCGCGCTGTTCATGGCCATCTCCGGCACCTGGGCCAGGGTCCAGTCGGCGGCGCGGCGCAGCAGCAGGGCGTTGGCGACAGCCGCCAGAATCAACAGCAGCTTCACCTGGAACAGCGGCGTGGCGGCATACTTGGCGGCACTGACCGAGAATAGCAGCAGCCCGGTGAAGAGGGAAAGACCCAGTCCCGAAACCGCCACCGGCAGCAGGATACGGGCCAGCGGCCTGATCGGCTGGTCCCGCCACAAGCCGAGCAGGCGCAGGTCAAACGACAGGATCGCGCCGAACAGCAGCGCAAGGCCCAGGATATGTCCGGCGTTGACCAGGGGATAGACCCAGCGCGAGGTCCGCAGCGCGGTCGGCAAGGCCATGTTCTGCAGCGCCGTCAGCGCTTCCGTGAGCGTTCCCCCGAGTTCCATCCGGAGCTGGCCTTAACGGGCGCGGGCTCAGTCGCGGTCCGGGTAGAGGTCGTAGGTTTCGCCATCGATGATGACGCGCTCGGCCTTCACCCGCTTGTCTGCCGGATCGGCGGCGCGCTCGCCGGAGATCGTGACCTCGGTGCCGACCGCCAGCATCTCGTCCTTCAGACCGGCACGCTCGTTGCGCCAGGGCTGGCCAACCTCCACCGTCCAGATCTCGCCTTCCGCATCGACGGTCAGCACGCCGTGGGGGTTGCCGAGCTGTACGGTCTTTATGTAGCCGACCAGTTCGAAGTTTCCGCCCTCGGTCCAGCGCCAGCCGTGATGGGCGAGGGCTGCCGGTGCGCCCAGGATGGTGCTGCCCCAGGCAGCCGCAGCCAGGACCAGGCTGCTGTGGCTCAAAAACTTCCGCCGCGTCGTCATCATGTTCGTGCCTCCGTTCGGGTGTTGAGCCTCTGCGGCGGGTTTCGCCATGGCCTGTCTTTGGTTAACAGTTAGGGCTCACGCAGGCCCGGAACCAGCGCAAATTAACGCTCTTGGGTCGATTCGTTTTCTCTGCCGAGCGATGGCGATCCGGCCTAAAGGATTGATTTTCCGCCACTTTAAGTCTCTCTGAGGCCGATTGTTCAACCGGCAATGATATCGTTAACGCTTTTTTAGGAATTCGAGACTAATTTTAGACACAGACGGCCTGGCAAGCCCTCCCCGGGTCCTCCTGGGTCGTCTTTCGGATGTTTATCCGTTCCTTGTAACGCCTCCCTGTTAAACTTGCCGCCGGGTTCGCCCCGGCGGTTTTTCTTTGTGCCCGCTTTGGCCGGCATCAAGTGGCGTTGCGCGGCCCAGCCCACTCTCTGAAGCTTCGACGCTTAAGCTGTATTCAAGCGCCATCTTCTTCCATTAATTGTAGCTGGCATGAGCCGGTTCCCTGAAGTCGGATTCTGCCCGTCTCGACAGCAAACAAGCACCATCGATTGCGGACAGCCGAAGTATCGCGCAAGTCACGATTTGAGGGACTTTGCATCGGCGAAAGGGCTTTCTTTCAACGCGTTAATGATTCTCCGCTTGACCGTCAGGTGGACCCTGGTAGTGTTTGCGACGGCAAGTTGACAGGGTAGAACATAAACAAGGGGAGGGGCCACGATCCGTCTGGATCGAAGGCCCTCCTTCAATTTTGGGCCCTGGTTTTCGCCCCGCCGAATCTTCCACAAAACCAGTTTTTGAACGTCGCTTTCAGCGACGTTTTGCTGTGCCCGGCGAATTCTGGCTGCGTCGCTTCGGTCTGTTTGTGTAAGCTTCAGCGCAAACCAACGGAGGCCAGCCGTGGCGGACCCAAAGTTCCTGAAATTCGATACGCTTTCACTCCATGCCGGTCAGCAGCCAGACCCGGTGACCGGTGCCCGGGCGGTGCCGATCTACCAGACGACTTCTTACGTCTTCCGCGACACCGATCAGGCCGCCGCGCTGTTCAATCTGGAGCGGGCCGGCCATATCTACAGCCGTATTTCCAACCCCACGGTGGCGGTGCTGGAAGAGCGCATTGCCGCCCTGGAACTGGGGGTCGGGGCCATCGGCACCGCCTCCGGCCATGCGGTGCTGCATCTGGCGGTTGCCACGTTGATGGGCCAGGGCGGGCATATCGTGGCCTCGTCGTCGCTCTACGGCGGCTCGATCAACCTCTTCACCCACACCCTGCCGCGTTTCGGGATCACCACGACCTTCGTCAATCCCCGCGATGTCGGGGCCTTTCGCGACGCCATCCGCCCGGAAACCCGGCTGGTTTTTGCCGAGGGCCTGGGCAATCCGGGCCTGGAGGTGCTGGACATTCCAGCGGTGGCCGAGGTCGCCCATGCCGCCGGCCTGCCGCTGATGATCGACAGCACCTTCGCCACGCCCTACCTCTGCCGGCCCGTCGAACTGGGCGCCGATCTGGTCATGCACTCGGCCACCAAGTGGCTCGGCGGCCACGGCCTCGCGCTTGGCGGTCTGCTGGTCGACGGCGGGCGTTTCGATTGGGAGGCGAGCGGGCGCTTCGACACCCTGACCGAACCCTACGAGGGCTATCACGGCATCGACTTTGCCGAGGAGTTCGGTCCCCAGGCCTTTTCCATGCGGGCGCGGGCCGAGGGCCTGCGCGACTTCGGTGCGGCGATGAGCCCGCAAAACGCCTTTTACATCCTGCAAGGCGTCGAGACGCTGCCGCTGCGTATGGAGCGGCACATGGCCAACACCCACAAGGTGCTGGACTACCTGCAGCGCGAGGAGGCTGTCTCCTGGGTCATTCACCCCGACCTGCCGGAGCATCCCGACCATGCCCTCGGCCAGCGGCTCATGCCCAAGGGCTGCGGCTCCATCGTTTCCTTTGGGGTGAAGGGCGGGCGCCCGGCCGGCGCGAAGTTCATCGAGGCCTGCCAGCTTTCCTCACACCTCGCCAACGTCGGCGATGCCAAGACGCTGGTGATCCACCCGGCCAGCACCACCCACCAGCAGATGAGCGTGGAACAGCTTGCCACCGCCGGGGTGGGGGAGGATATGATCCGACTCTCCGTCGGTCTGGAAGATGCCGACGACATCATCGGCGATCTGCGCCAGGCGCTCCGTACTTCGCAAAAGTAGGGGGCTTCCCAAAAAGACTGAGTGCCACGGCTCTACGGACGGACAAGGCTTTATGGAACTGACGGTAAACGGCGCGCGGGTCTATGCCGCGACCGGCGGGCGCAACTTCGATCCGGATCTGCCGGTCATCGTTTTCCTGCACGGCGCAGGCCTCGACCATACGGTCTGGGCTTTGCCGGCGCGCTACTTCGCCCATCACGATTGTTCGGTGCTGGCGGTCGACCTGCCCGGCCACGGGCGTTCGGAGGGGGCACCCTTGACCTCCATCGAGGCCATGGCCGACTGGGTGGTGAAACTGCTGGACGAAGCGGCACTCGGCCGCGCCGCCCTGGTTGGCCATTCCATGGGCGCGCTGGCGGCGCTGGACTGCGCCGGACGGCACGGCGACCGCGTGCGCACCGTCGCCCTGATGGGGGCGGCGCCCAAGATGCCGGTGCACCCGGACCTGCTGGCGGCAGCGGAGGCCAACGACCCGCTGGCCTTTGAACTGATGACCTCCTGGGGCTTCGGACCCAGCGGTCACTTCGGCGGTGCGCGCATGCCGGGCAGTTGGATGATGGGCGGCGGCGAGCGCTTGTTGCAGCGTATCCCCGACGGCGTGCTCCATGCCGATCTCTCGGCCTGCAACGCCTATCAGGGTGCCATGGCGGCCGCGGAGAATGTCACCTGTCCGCTGCTCATCGTAATGGGCGACCAGGATAAGATGACCCCGGCCCGCGCCGGCGCCAAGCTGGTCGCCGCCATCGCGGGCGCGCAGCAGGTCACCATCCCCGCCTGCGGCCACATGATGCTGGCCGAAAAGCCTGACGAAAGTCTCGATGCCCTGAAGACCATTCTGTGACCGGATAAGATGACCGAAAGCACGCCCGCCACCCGTGCGGACTATCCCCACGCCTTGACCATCCCGACGCGCTGGATGGACAACGACATCTACGGCCATGTGAACAACGTGGTCTACTATTCCTACTTCGACACCGTGATCAACGACTACCTGATCCGCGAGGGCGGGCTGGACATCCACGACGGCCAGGTGATCGGCGTCTGCGCCGAAAGCGCCTGCCAGTATAAGGCCGCCTTTGCTTTCCCAGAGGCGGTGGAGGCGGGCCTGCGCGTCGCGCATCTCGGCAACCGCGCGGTGCGCTACGAAATCGCCTTGTTCAAGGAAGGCCGCGAGGAGGCCGCAGCCACCGGCAGCTTCGTCCACGTCTTCGTCGAGCGCGCGAGTATGAAGGCGGTGCCGATCCCCGACGGCCTGCGCGCAGCGCTGGAGAAGCTGCAGGCATAGTTTTCGTGTTTGCCCTTCGGGCTCCCCCTCACCCCGGCCCTCTCCCGCGAGGGGAGAGGGGGAATCAAAAAGTGGGTCGTTTCTAAGACCCTCTCCCCTCGCGGGAGAGGGAGGGGCCCGCGTTAGCGGGAGGGTGAGGGGGCTTGCCGCGGAAGCGGCAAAAGAAGGGGTTTTCCTTACTCCGCTGCCAGCCGGTCCAGCCGCAGGCGGTCGCGGCTGTCGGTGAGGCGGTAGAGGCCGACAAAGACGGCGGTGACGGCGCCCAGGGTGGTGCCGCCGGCGATCAGGAACATGATCATCAACTGGTACTTCACCGCCTCCATGGGCTCGACCCCGGCCAGAATCTGACCGGTCATCATGCCGGGCAGGGACACCAGGCCGGTGGCGGCCAGCGCGTTGATGATCGGCATCAGCGCGGTGGTCAGCGCCTGACGGGTGATCGGCAGCATGGCGGCGCGCCGTGTCGCGCCGAGGCAGAGCTGCGCTTCGATCCCCGCACGCTGCTGACGCGCGCCTTCGGTCAGGCGCTGCAGGCCGAGGGCGATTCCGGTCATGGTGTTGCCGAGGATCATGCCCAGCAGCGGCAGGGCATAGCGCGGATCGTACCAGGGCTCCGGCTGCACCTGGGTGGTGAGCGCAAAGAGGGTCACGAGCGTGGCGGCCATCAGCATAGCCGAGGTGCCGATGCCATAGGCCCAGAGCTTCTGGAATCCGCGTTCCTGGCGCGCCATGATTTCGCGTCCCGCAAAGAGGATCATGGCCAGCGCTGCCAGGCCGGTCCACCAGGGCGAAACCAGTTGAAAGAGCTTGGTCAGCACGAGGCCGACAAGGAAGAGCTGCAGCACACAGCGCAGTCCGGCCAGCGCAAGACTGCGTTCGATCCTGAGCTGCAGTGCCAGAGACAGGCCGGCGACGGCGAGCAGCAGGAGCGCGGAAAGGCCGAGATCCAGATACTCGAGACGGATGTAGTCGGTCATTGCGCGTCTTCCTGCAAGGCTTCGCGCAGGCGCCCGCGGTCGATCCAGAAACGGCGCGTTGCCACCCTTTCCGCCTGACGCCGGTCGTGGGTAACCCAGAGCAGCGCCAGACCGTGGTTCTGCTGTTCCTTCAAAAGGGTTTCGACGGCCGCGGTCGCCTCTTCGTCCAGCGGGCCGGTCGGCTCGTCGAGCAGCAGAACTTTCGGTTTTCTTTCGATGGCGCGCAGCAAGGCCAGCCGCTGGCGCTCGCCAGTGGAGAGCTGCGGCACCGGCCGGTCGTCGACCCCCGCTTTCAGGTGCAGGCGCCCGGCGAGAGGCGCGAGGGCATCCCAATTCTGGAAGTGATCCTCCAGCCGGTCGGACCACCAGCCCGGCTCGGCGGGCAGGTAGCCGACCAGACGGCGCCAGTCCGGCCCGGACATCGCCCGCCGGTCCTTGCCGTCCAGCGTGACATCGCCGACGCAGGGGTCGAGGTCGGCCAGGGCGCGGAGCAACAGGGACTTGCCGGCGCCCGAGGGGCCGCTGAGCGCAACACTCTCCCCGGCGGCGAGCGAAAAGGACAGCGGCTCCAGGCCGGGACGGGAAAGCGCGTCGACCGACAGTGTCATGCGGCCATCTTAGGGGAAGGGACCGAGTCCCGGCCAGCGGGCTAAATTTCGATCAGATGATCGGGCAGTTCGTTTTTGCTGATGTGCGCTCGGCCGGGTTCGGGAGGAAAGTTCTCGGCCAAGATGGTGCCGCAGGCCGCCACCGCCTGCTCGAAGCCTTCGGCCACCCGTTCCGCTTTTACGGCGACAACGAAGTCGGCGACGATGGCATCCCAGCGCTCTTGCGTCACTTTCTCGTTGATGCCTTTGTCGGCAAGAATCTCGACATAGCGCTCACCGACCGAGACGAAGATCAGGATGCCGCTACGGCCCTCTGTGTGATGCAGACCCAGATCGAGAAATTGCTCGCGGGCGGTGCGCGCGGCGCGGTGCTGTTTCACCTTGGCAGGGATCAGGCGCATTTTCAGGGCCGGCGAGCGCAAGGCGACGGCGAGCACGAGGAACAGCACCAACTGAACGATGGAAACCAGAGCCAACGGCCAGGCAAGCTGCAGCGCCAGCACCAGCGGCGGCACGGCAAGTGCAATCAGGCCTGCCCAGAGCAGGGGGATGTAGGGGTAGGGGTCGCTTTCGCGGGCGATCACGGTGACCAGTTCGCCGCTGGTCTTCTGCTCGATGTCTTTGATTTGCGCTTGAAGCCGCTGCTTGTCGACCTTGCTCAGGAATGCCATGTCACCATCCTCCGGACGCGCCACCGCCGCCGCCACTGCCGCCGCCGCCACTGAAACCACCTCCGCTAAAGCCGCCGCCCCCAAAGCCGCCACCGCCGGAATACCCGCGGCCCGAACGTCCTCTGTGGTAGCCGCCGCCGATGCCGCCGCCGTCGCCGAACTCCTCGCGGTAACGGATCAGCAGGATGATGGCAATGACGATGAACAAGAACATCACCGGCGAGAATCGTTCCAGGAGGGGAACCTTTTTGGGCAGGGGGTCGTAGCTGCCGTCGATGGCGGCAAGGATGGCCTTCACCCCGGCTGTGATTCCGCCGGCGAAGTCGTTGTTGCGGAACGCGGGCAGGATCTCCCGCTCGATGATCATCTTGGCGATGGCGTCGGGCAGTTCCCCTTCGAGACCATAGCCGACTTCGATGCGCACCTTGCGTTCATTGGGCGCCGCGATCAGCAGCACGCCGTTGTTGCGTCCTGCCTGTCCAATGCCCCATTGGCGGAGGAGTTGGTAGCCGAATTCTTCGATCGTAGTGCCTTGCAGCGAAGGAAGGGTAACCACCACGACCTGGTTGGAGGTTGCGCTCTCGTGGTCCGCCAGGAGCTGGGTGAGGCGGCTTTCTGCGCCGGTGCCCAGGAGGTTGGCATCATCGACCACCCTGCCGCTGAGGACGGGGAAATCCAGAGCCGCCCGGGCCGGCAGAGAGACGAAGGCCAGCGCCAACAGCAGTAAGACAATAGCCTGAACCCGCAGGGCCGGAGAAGCCAGGAGCGCGCGCACCACGCCAGCCTAGTTGAACTTCACTTCTGGCGGCTCGGCCAGGGATTCAGGTTGGCTGAAGGTCTCGCGGAGATCCATGTCCGAGTAGAGCAGCGCGGCCCAGATACGGCCGGGGAAGGTGCGCAGTTCGGTGTTGTAGACCTGCACTGCCTGGATGTAGTCGCGCCGCGCCACGGCGATGCGATTCTCGGTACCTTCCAGTTGGGCCTGCAGGTTGAGAAAATTCTGGTTCGATTTCAGATCGGGGTAGCGCTCCACCACCAGAAGCAGCCGCGACAGTGCCTGGGTGAGGGCGCCCTGATTGGCTTCGAAAGCCTGAAAGGCCTGGGGGTTGGAGAGAATGTCACTGGGGATCTGCATCTGGGTCGCCTTGGCCCGCGCCTCTACCACGGCGGTCAGGGTTTCCTGTTCCTGGGCGGCAAAGCCCTTCACCACCTCGACCAGATTGGGGATCAGATCGGCCCGGCGCTTGTACTGATTGTCGACCTGGGCCCAGGTGGCCTTCACCGCCTCGTCATAGGTCGGGATGTCGTTGACACCGCAGGCGGCCAGCAGGGAAACCAAAATGCCGCAGGCCATAAAGCGGGGGAATAAGCGACCAATTACATACATGCGTGGAAATTCCTTAAAAGGCTAATAAGCCGGAACCTATCACCCGGTGGGTCGGAATTCTACCGCGCCGTCTGTGCCGGCCAGCCTCACCGCGGGCCGAGATTCCAAGCTCGATCGCGAGGGGCGGAAACAAAGACTGCCGGCCGGCGATTGCGCGCCGGCCGGCAGGGCTGGAAGTTGGAGGTCTGTGCGGGAAGCCGCTTTAGGCCGCTTCGCTCTCGATCACCTTGGACTGGCCCGCGATCTTGATGGTGCGGGGCTTCTTGGCCTCCGGCACCTCGCGGAGCAACTCGACGGTCAAGAGACCGTTTTCGAGCCGGGCGCCGGCGACCTTGATGTAATCGGCCAGATCGAAGCGGCGCTCGAAGGCGCGGTTGGCGATGCCACGATGCAGATACTTGGTCTGCTCGTCTTCAACGGCGGCTTTTTTGCCGGTGATGGTCAGGGTGTTTTCCTTGGCCGTGACGTCGAGCTCGTCTTCGGAAAAGCCGGCGACGGCCATCACGATCCGATAGCTGTCCTCGTCGAGGCGCTCGATGTTGTAGGGCGGATAGCTGTAGGCGCTGTCATCCTGCCGGCTGGCCGAATCCAGGGCCGAAGCAAGGCGGTCGAAACCGACGGTGGCGCGATACAGGGGGGAAAGATCAAGACTACGCATGTCCATATTCTCCTTGTTGAGCAACATGGTTGGTCATCGGGTCCACCGGATGGTCGAACCCTCGTCATATGCCGCATTTCCGGGAAACCCTGCTGGAGGCGTAACCCCGCGACACCCCGTATATGGGGGGCCGGGAAACCGATTCAAGCCTTGCTCAGAGCCATGAATATGATATTATTCCTAGTTCATATGGCGCCTTCCGGGACTTGCCGATCCCAAGGGATTGTTAAGCCGCAACGCGCTAAACTTCGGCGTCAATGCGAGGGAAACCGTGGCCTGACACCGGCTGCGGGGACTCGGCTTCGGGTAACGAAAAGCTGTAAGAGATCCGTTTTGAGCGATCAGACCGTCGCCTTTTTTGATTCGACCTTCGACGAGGCCTTGTCGCTGACCCGCGAGGCGCGGGATTACCTGACCCATCGCGAGCCCGCCGAGCGCAAGGACCTCACGCCGAAGGACCGCATGGCCGTGAGCTGCGAGACCATGCGCCTGACCTCCCGCCTGACCCAGATCATGGCCTGGCTGCTGGTGCAGAAAGCCGTCCATGCCGGCGAGATGACCCGCGCCGAGGCCACCGCGCCGGAGTTCCGGCTGGCCGGCAAGGAGGTCTGCGAAGAGACCATGCCGCCGGTGGAGGGGGCCACCCTGCAGCCGCGCCTCGTCGAGCTGCTGGATCGTTCCCACAAGCTCTATCAGCGGGTGGCGCGCCTCGATGCCATGCAGGACCAGTCTCACCGCCCGGCGCTTCACCAGTAGCCCGGGACCGGTAGCGCAGTATCTGCGCCAGCCCGGCAAAACCGACCGAATACCGGCAAGACAAAAGGGCGGCCAAACAGCCGCCCTTGGTTTTCTTTCGAAACCTTAACCTCCCGGCCGGCCCCCAATAAAAATGGCAGGGCGCCGGTAGAGGCAGGTTACTCGGACTTCAGTCCGAAACCGCCGAAACGCTTGTTGAACTTCGCCACCTGACCGCCGCTGTCCACCAGACGATGCTCGCCGGTCCAGGCCGGGTGGGTCTTGGGGTCGATGTCCAGGCGCATGGTATCGCCCGCAGCCCCATAGGTGGAGCGCGTGGTGAATTCGGAGCCGTCGGTCATAACCACCTTGATTTCGTGGTATTCCGGATGCAGGTCTTTTTTCATGGCTTTGATCCTCGCGAAAGCGCCGGGCTGTATACCCGAGGGCGGGCCGTGATGCAAGCACCGAGAAGGGGCCTCCCGCCGCCCTGCCGGGAACCCTGGAAATCCGCCGAAAATTCACCATTTCAAGGCTTTGCGGGGCCGTTGCTGCGCCTTCGGGCTTGCGGGCCCGGCGCCGCCTTGCTGGAATGCCCCGCCAGCCCGGATCAACCTCTCCGGTTGATCCGTCCCTGGGTTGATTCGCGGCCGATCCGCCCGGCTGATCAGAAAGAGTATTGCCGATGCGTATGTCTTCCCCCGCACCCCAAGGTGTCCGTAGCGATCTTGGGGAGGCCGCACCAGCCCGAAGCAGCTTGAAGCTTCTCGTCGAGCTCTGGCAGTTCGTGCGGCCCTACTGGCGTCAGCTCATCGGTGCGATGGCGGCCCTGCTGCTTGCGGCCTCCACCGTTCTGGGCCTCGGCATGGGTCTGCGCCGTTTGGTCGACGAGGGGTTTTCCGCCGGTAACGCCGCGCTTTTGAACCAGGCGGTCCTGGTCCTGTTTGGCGTGGTAATTCTGCTGGCGGCGGCCAGCTATGCACGCTTCTTCCTGGTCTCCTGGATCGGTGAGCGCGTCGTGGCGGATATCCGCAAGCGGGTTTTCGATCACATCCTCACCCTCTCGCCCGGTTACTACGAGGTGACCCGCACCGGCGAGGTGCTGTCGCGTCTGACCACCGACACCACGCTGTTGCAGACCGTGGTCGGTTCTTCCGTCTCCATCGCGATCCGCAACTCCCTGCTGCTGATCGGCGGCTCGGTCCTGCTGATCATCACTTCGGCAAAACTGACCGCCCTGGTTTTTCTGGTGGTGCCGCTGGTGCTGCTGCCGATCCTGACCTATGGCCGCCGGGTGCGCCGCCTCAGCCGCGACAGCCAGGACCGTATCGCCGATCTCGGCGTTTATGCCGGGGAAACGCTGGACGCGATCCGCACGGTGCAGGCCTTTGTGCACGAAGGCGAGGACCGGCGCCGCTTTGCCGGGCGGGTGGAGGAGGCTTTCGGCACCGCCCGGCGGCGCATCTCGGCCCGCGCCATGCTGACCGCGGTGGTCATCGTGCTGGTCTTCGGCGCGGTCAGCGTCATCCTCTGGATCGGCGGTCACGATGTCCTCAGCGGCCGGATCTCCGCGGGGGAGCTTTCCGCCTTCGTCTTCTACGCCATCATCGTGGCCGGTGCCGCCGGGGCGGTAAGCGAGGTGATCGGCGATCTGCAGCGCGCCGCCGGCGCCACCGAAAGGCTGATGGATCTCTTGGAGGCGGAGCCGGAGATCACCGCCCCCTCCGACCCGCGTGCCCTGCCGCTGCCGGCCCGCGGCGCGGTCAGTTTCGACAACGTGGTGTTCAACTATCCTTCCCGCCCCGACCGCTCGGCCCTTCAGGGACTCAGCTTCACGGCGGAGCCGGGCGAGAAGATCGCCATCGTCGGTCCTTCCGGTGCCGGCAAGACGACGATCCTTCAGTTGCTGCTGCGGTTTTATGATCCCCAGCAGGGCACGATCCGCCTGGACGGCGTGCCTCTGGCGGAGGCCGATCCAGGGGAGCTGCGCGCCCGCATCGGCTTGGTGCCGCAGGAGCCGATCGTGTTTTCCACCAGCGCCTGGGAGAACATTCGCTACGGCCGCCCTGAGGCCAGCGATGAAGAGGTGCGTCAGGCCGCGGCTGCCGCCGGGGCGCTGGAGTTTCTGGAGCAGTTGCCCGAGGGCCTGGACAGCTACCTCGGTGAGAAGGGCGTGCGTTTGTCGGGCGGCCAGCGCCAGCGCCTCGCCATCGCCCGCGCGATCCTGAAAGACCCGCCGCTGCTGCTGCTTGACGAAGCGACTTCGGCCCTGGATGCCGAGAGTGAGCGTGCCGTGCAGCAGGCCCTGGATCGGCTGATGGCCGACCGCTCCACCCTGGTGATTGCCCACCGTCTGGCAACGGTGTTGAAGGCCGACCGCATTCTGGTGATCGACGAGGGCCGCTTGGTGGAAAGCGGCAGCCACCAGGAACTTGTCGCCGCCGACGGGCTTTACGCCCGTCTCGCCGCCCTCCAGTTCGGCCAGGCCGCGGCCTTGGATACCTCGGCGGCCTAACACTGCGGCTTTAAGTGATGCTGGGATGCAAGATGGGGACGTAACCGGCGGCCAGGGCGGTCACGGTCGAGGCCGGCGTTATGACGGAGACCGTGACACCGGCCGGTCGCTGGCGGGGCGGGCCGTAGCCGCTGTGTGACCAGGGGTGAAGTGCTGAGCCCCGGACCAGCCATGGTCTCGGATCGTCCGGCAGCAGTACGAAGCTGCCGTCCGGCAGGTTTTCGAGATCGGCGTCGTGATGACGCTGGTGGCGCCGTTGATCGAGGCGGTCGGCATGAAGCCGGGCATCGACGTCGGGTTGCCGCGGTGGCCGCGCTTGGGTCCAGCCGGTCCCGGCGGCCCAGCAGGCGAGGAACTTCCGGTAGTCGTCGCGCCGGCAGTGGCCGCAGGGGCGATGGCCCGCCGCCAGCGCCACGGCTTCGTCGAGGAAGAACAGCTCTGTCCAGGATCCCGGCGTCATCAACTGTCGCTGCACCTCCTTCCAGGCGAGGCGGCAGATGATCCAGGATTTGGTCCGCCAGCCTTGGCTGCGCAGCGCCCGGTCGTTGTTGTGAAGGCAGCCGCGATTGCCCATGACGAGGCCGCGGCTGTCCACGGCCTCGATGGTGGAGAAGGGCGTAACGCGGTTCTGCAGCGGCATTCCAGGTTCTCTGTGGTCAACCCGCCGGCCGGCGGCCTTGAAAGCGCCGGATCGAAAGATTGTGGACGGACAGTCTATCACCTCCGGCACGGCGCAGGGATGGTGCCCTTCACCGGTGAAGGCGTCGCGTGATGTTCCTGACAGCACGCTGGCAGGAGTCGTCGGTTAGGTTCCGCTGAAGGTACCCGGAACCAAGGATCAGCGGCTGACATGGCGACACCAAAGACCGGAAACGATATTGCCCTTGGCACGTTTTACATGATCCTTGCGGCGCTGCTGTTGGCGCTGGGCGCCACTTCGGCACGACTTGCGGCCAGCGATCTGAACGTCTTTACCCTCGTATTCTGGTCGAACCTGTGGATGTTCGCTCTGATGTGCGCCTGGGTGTCATTCAAGCCCCCGGCCGGTGGTATCGGAACGAAGCGGCTGGCACGGCATTTTTTGCGGTCGGTCTTCACCTACAGCGCCTTGGTGACGTACTTCTACGCCTTGGCGCAGATCCCCTTTGCCAATGCGGTTATCCTGCAGTCGATGGGTCCGATCTTCGTTCCCGTTCTGGCACTGCTCATTTATCGCCGCTTGTCGGATCGCTATGTCTGGCTCGGTGTGCTGATAAGTTTCGCCGGTGTGGCCATGATCATTCAGCCCGGCAACCTCGGGATATCCCTGGGTGATGCCTCTGCCATCCTTGCTGCGCTCGGCGGTGCGGCTGCGGCGCTCGTCATCTGGTCGTTGTCGACGACCGAGCCGCCTGTCCGGCAGATGTTCTATTTCTCACTCTTTGCGCTGCTTCTCTCGGCCATTCCACTGC
The DNA here is from genome assembly GCA_028280305.1 of Pelagibius sp. Lineage (GTDB taxonomy): Bacteria > Pseudomonadota > Alphaproteobacteria > Kiloniellales > Kiloniellaceae > Pelagibius. Next base: position 31,589 of record JANQMC010000048.1, read on the forward strand.
CCTGGACATGGTCCTGGCCCAGCTCAACGCAGCTCTGGCAAATCGCTTTCGTCGCCGCTTTCACGCTTATCGGACAGTATTTCTATGCCAAGGCCTTTTCAGCCGCGCCCGCCGACAAGGTGAATACCTGGAGCTACATGACAATTGTGTTCGCGGCGGGCATCGGCTTTGTCGCTTGGAACGAGCCCATCCTTGCAGTGACGGTCGGCGGTGCGGTCTTGGTTGTGGGCGGTGCCCATCTGGCGACACGGGAACGCAAGGTTGCGCACAGCAGCCCTTGATCCTGCACAAGAAGAGCCGGCCTCAATGCAGCTTCAGCTTCGGCCTGACGATGCGATTGACGTGGCCGACCAGGATCAGGGCGAGGCCCTTGATCCAGCCATGGATGGCGATGAGGTGCATGCGGTAGAGGGAGGTGTAGGCGATGCGGGCGAGGCGGCCCTCGATCGCCATGCGGCCGCCGACCAGGTTGCCCATCAGGCTGCCGACGGTGGAAAAACGGCTGAGCGCGACCAGCGATCCCCTGTCGTTGTACACGAAGTCCTTCGGGGAGCGGCCCTCGGTCAGCGCGACGATGTTCTCGAAGACCTGGGTCGCCATCTGATGGGCGGCCTGGGCGCGCGGCGGGATCGGACGCTCTTCGCCTTCCGGGGTGTAGGCACAGCAGTCGCCGATGGCGAAGATGCGCGGGTCCCGGGTCGTCTGCAGGCTCGGCCCGACGATCAGGCGGTTCGCCCGGTCCACCTCAAGCCCGTCGAGGGCGGAGAGGTAATCCGGGCCCTTCACGCCTGCCGCCCAGAGGGTCAGCTCCGCATCGATGGTCCGGCCGCTTTTCGTTTTCACGGCGCCGGGCGTCACCGCTTCGACGACGGTGTCGGTGAGGATCTCGACCCCGAGGGCTTCGAGCTCGGCGGCGGCGGCCTCGGAGAGTTTTTCCGGCAGGGCGGGCAGGATGCGCGGACCGGCTTCCAGGATCGTGACCTTAAGGCGCGTCTCGTCGAAGACCTCCAGGCCGTAGTGGCGCAGCGCATGGGCGGCGTTGTAGAGCTCGGCGGCCAGTTCGACCCCGGTGGCCCCGGCGCCGACGATGGCGATCCGCACCCGGCTGTCGCTCTCGCCCTGGGCGAAGTTGTGTGTGACGCGCAGGCAGGCGTTCAACAGCTTGGAGCGGAAGTGGTCCGCCTGGCTGCGGTCTTCCAGGAAGAGGGCATGCTCCAGCACGCCGGGAATGCCGAAGTCGTTGGAGATTCCGCCGACGGCGAGCACGAGGTAGTCGTAGCGGATGCTGTGGGCGCCGATGACCTCCCGCCCGTCTTCGTCCGTAAGCGGTGCCGTGTGCACCAGACGCCTTTCCCGGTCGACCCCGGCGAAGGTGCCGTAGAAGAAGCGGTAACCCCAGCGCACGCCGTGGCCGCCGTAGCCGACCTCGTCCATGTTGGCATCCAGCGAGCCCGCCGCCACTTCGTGCAGCAGCGGCTTCCAGATATGCGTGCGGTTGCGTTCCACAAGGATGATGTCGTAGCCGTCGCGCCCGAAGCGGTTGCCGAGGCGGCGCACAAGTTCCAGGCCGCCGGCGCCGCCGCCGACCACGACGATCTGCGTTTTTTGCTGCTCCGCCGTCGCGGCCATGCTTCGCCTTGCTTTCTTTGGAGGGGGGAAACCGGAATCTTCGGAACCGGATTATGTCGGGCGGCGTCTTCGACTGCAATTCCCACATTGCATGGACTCGAAGGCATAATGCCTGCTCAGAAAGTGCGTGTGGATTGACGATCTCGCTAGTGGCGTAGATGAAGGCTGCGAGTTTAGAAGGGCCCGTCCGGCGATCGGTTGCTTAAGAAGAGTCTCGACAGGGGGAGTGTGCCTTGAGTGAATCAGAGAGAAGACGCATTGGGCCAGCTTTGCTGATCGGGTTTTATCCCTTTGCTTTGGTGCTGCTTTCCATTGCCGTCAACTTGGCGGTGTTCGGCGTGAAGCCGGTCGCGGTCGCGCTGCCGTCATCGGAATCCTATGCTGCTTTGACCGTTGCCGGGGTTCTGCTCCTTGCAAACCATAGCTGGTTGATGACTGCGACTGAACTGACCCGCGTGAGGTTTAACCTGGCCGCGAGTCCGGAGGAGCGGGCGGCGAAAGGAATCGATCGCCAAGCCCCGTCCCAAGCCGCAGCGGATGAACTGGGGCGGCATCACAATGCGCATCGAAACACCACCGAAAATGCCGTGTACTTCGTTTTTCTGATGCTGATCCTGGTTTTCGTTTCGCCGCCAATTCTTGTCGTGCAGGTCTGGGCAATCGGCTTCGGCATTGCCCGTCTTGGCTACACCTACAGCTACCTCGCCGGAAAAACAGGTCTTCGCGGCCTCTTCATGAGCCTGAGCCTGCTGCCGCTCTATGGCATGGCCAGCTACCTCGTGTTGGCTTTTGTTGTCTAGCGCTGCGTCAGTTTGAATTCGATGCGGCGGTTGCGGCTCCGCTCACTACAAGAGCGTCAGTTCGTCGCCGCGATCTGAACCTTCCCGTCGTTCAGGAAGCAGGTTTTGTCGAACAGCGTGAGGTCCAGGGGATTCGGCAAGCGGACGTCCTCAAGACCGGGGCACGGTCTTGTTGAGGGATCGTAGGAGCGGTCGATCTGGGAGATGAACACGATGATCAATCCCCTGTCGGCGGCGAGTGATTTCAGCGCACGCACCTGAGCCATGAGTGTCGGGTTCTCCCGCTTCTGATCCAGAAGCTGCAGGTAATCTATGACCACCACGGCACCGGATGGCGCGGCCGCCAGCCGATTGATGATGTAGTCGGCGTTGATGGCGTCGGAGGTATCGAAGGCGAAGCGATCACTGAGAGTCGCGGGATCCCCGGCAACCTTTCGGATGCGATCCAGAACCTCGTTCTCGTTGTACTCTAAGGTGAAGAACACCCCGTATCGGCCTCGTTTTATGGCTTCCACGATGAGTTCTAGGCTCATTAGCGTCTTACCGTGTCCGGGACGCGCAGCCAGCAGCACCAAGTCCCCCGGGTTCAAACGGGCGAGCAAATCATGCGACGGGCCGGTGGCGGCTACCCGGGCGGCAAGCAGGCTCCAACTACTGAAGCCCTCTTCCCCGGCAACACGATCCAGTGCCGCGTTCAGCGGTATATGCTCTGCGCGGGACAGCACTCTGGCCCGACGTTTCAGGCGATAGATGGGTGCAGACAGTTTCAGTGCGAGCAGTTTCATACGAAAACCTCCTATTGCGGGTGGTCGTCGCAATCCCTCCTTATGCGTGGTGCCCGAACAGTCGGTTCGATGAGATCAGAGCCCCATATGTCAGATACTTTCCCGGATGGAGGGGGGAGGCATGGGCCATGGCCTGATCGTTAGTATGGGCCAAGTTCGAGCGGATTCGCAATCACCGGGAAGCAGCTCTGGGCACGGAGATACGGCAACAAGGGCCCCGCATTTTGCCTTTGAGGACGTGACGCCCAAGCCGTTCCTAACCTATCTCTGCGTCAGTTTGAATTCGATGCGGCGGTTGCGGCGGAAGGCGATTTCGTCGTCGCCGCCGTCCAGTGGCTGGAACTCGCCGAAGCCGGTGGCGGCGAGACGGTTGGCCGGGATGCCGCGGTCGATCATGAACTTCACCACGGCGATGGCGCGGGCGGCGGAGAGTTCCCAATTGGAGGGGAACTGGAAGGTGGCGATGGGCGCCCGGTCGGTGTGGCCGTCGACCCGCATCACCCAGTCCAGCTCCGGCGGAATGGTGCCGGAGATTTCCTTCAGGGTTTCCGCGAGGCGGCCGAGCTGTACCCGGCCCTGATCGCCGATGGTGGCGGAGCCGCTCTGGAACAGGATCTCAGACTGGAAAACGAAACGGTCGCCGACGATGCGGATGTCCTGGCGATTGCCGATGGCTTCGCGCAGCCGCCCGAAGAATTCCGAGCGGTAGCGCGCCAGTTCCTGAACCTTGCTGGCCAGGGCGACGTTGAGGCGCTTTCCGAGGTCGGCGATCTGCACCTGCTGGGCTTCGTTTTCCGCTTCGGCCAGGTCGAGGGCTTCCGACAATGTGGAAAGCTGCTGACGCAGGGTGGCCAGTTGCTGGTTCAGCAGGGTGATCTGGATCTGCGCTTCCTCGGAGAGCTGCTGCTGCTCGGCCAGGGCGGCGGAGGTGTCGCGGCCTGCCGCCTCGGCCGCCTGCAGCTTTTTCACCAGATCGTCGCGCAGGGACTTCAGTATCGCCAGTTCTGCCAACTGGGCTTCGATCTTGGCCTTGTCGGCGTCGATGGTTTTGTAGGCGTCTTCCAATTCCGCCGCATTCGCCGCGATGGCGGCCAAGGCCTCTTCGAGTCTTTTCTGGTCGGTCTGCATGCGCGCGAGGGCGGCATCGAGTTCGGCCTGGCGCGCATCCAGCGCCTGCCGGGTTTCGGCCAATGCGGTCTCCCGCTCGGCGAGCGCGCTGCGGCTTTGCTCGAGTTCTTCCTCACTGGCTTCGGCAAGGGCGGCGAGGCGGTTGGTTTCGTCCTGTTCGGCGGCCAGCAGGCTGGCCAGGCTGTCGCGTTCATCGGCGAGGGCGGCAAGCTGCGCCGCCAGGGATTCACGCTGTTCGGTCAGCGCCGCCAACTGCCCGGCCAGGGATTCCCGCGCCGCCAGGGAAGACTGAAGTTCGGAGGAAAGCTGGGCGATGTTGACCCGCAGCTCCGTATTGGCGTTGCGTTCCAGCGCCAGCAGGTCGGCCAGTTCGTTGATCTCGTTTTCCAGCCGCAGCAGGGCCTCGTCCTTGCCGGAGATGGCGACCGAGAGGAAGAACTGCGCCACCATGAAGACCATCAAGACGAAGATGACGACCAGCAGAAGGGTCGCAAGGCCGTCGACAAAGCCCGGCCAGATGTTGATGGAGCGGCGGGAACCGCCACGGCCCAGGGCGTACATGCCGGGCTATTCCTCTTCAGCCATGGCGGCCAGGGTGCGGGTCAGCAGGCGGATCTCGCCGCGCAGTTCCTCGACCGCCTGATCGCGGCCGCTGGCCATCTCTGCGGAGATGCGCTCCAGCCGCAGGTCGAGGTTGCGGATGTGCCCCTTGGTCGCCTTGTCGAAACCCCCGTCCTCGCCGCCGGCATCGGCGATGCGGGCGAGAATCGGTTTCAGGCTGGCCTGGGTTTCGGCGATCGACAGCATGACGGACTGCTCCGTGCGCATGTGGTCGGTCAGGCTGCTCAGCCGCTCGGTGAGGGCGGCGAGGTTCTGGTTCACCAGACCCCGGTCTTCCTCACCCCGCGCCACGGTGCGCTGAAGCATTTCCAGGCTGTCGGCGGTTTTTTCCAAGAGCGCGTGGACGTAGGCGGAAACAGGCTGGTCGCCCTCGCCGGAGGCACCGGCGCTGCCCAGCTTGGTGACGCTGGAAAGCCACTCTTCCAGCTCGTTCACGAAGCGGTTATGGGCCTGGGCCGAATTCAGTTCCAGGAAGCCCAGCACCAGCGAACCGGCGAGGCCGAAGAGCGAGGAACTGAAGGCCGTGCCCATGCCCGACAGCGGGGCCTCCAGGCCGCCCTTCAATTCTTCGAAGAGGGAGACCGGATCGTTACCGCCGGAGAGGCCGCCGATGGTCTGGCCAACCGCGTTCACCGTGTCCAGCAGGCCCCAGAAGGTGCCCAGCAGGCCGAGAAAGATCAGCAGTCCGATGATGTAGCGGGAGATTTCATGAGATTCCTCGATGCGGGCGTGGATCGTATCCAGCAGGGTGCGCATCGACATGGTCGAGAGGCTGAGGCGCCCGGCGCGGTCACCGATCATCGTCACCATGGGGCCGAGCAGGCGCGGCGGCGTATCCTGGGACAGGGTGCCGGGGAAGATCAGGCCGCCGCGGCTCTCCCGGCGCAGGGTTTCCAGCCAGTGGATCTCGCCGCGCAGCCCCAGCACCTGGACAAAGCTGAGCCCGATGCCGAAGAACAGGATCAGCATGATCAGGCCGTTGAGCAGCCAGTTGGCGAGAAAGGCATCCTGGAGCTGCGGTGCGATAAAGGCGGCGGCGATCAGCACGGCCACCAGAAAGAGCACCATGCGGAGGAGGTAGGTCTGCAGGAAGGACATGCTTACGGTCTTTTCCTCGTGCCCGCCCCATTCCCCAAAGGCGGGCCGGTTGGTCATCGGTTCCGGCCGCTGAGCCGAAGTCGGGCCAAGACTGGGTCGGGTCAAGTCTGGGCCGGGCCGGGTCAAGGCCTGACCCTACATATCACGTCCTTGGGCCTCGACACAGATTTTCGTATAAGCGGAAAATGCGGCAGAATCACGGCTAACCGGTTGAATCAAGGATGATTCAACCGGCAGATCATCGCCGTCGAACAGAAATCGGATTTGGCTGGTTTTGACCCGGAAAGGCTTTCGGGGTCAGCTGCCGACAGGCTTGATGTCGACCCGATTCGCAGGACCGCTGCCCGATGCGTTGCTCGGCGGGCGCACCTGAATGCGGGCCGAGGGGATCCCGGCGTCAATCAGGAAGGTCCGGACTTTCAGGGCCCGCGACAGGGCCAACTGGCGGGCCAGATCGGGTGAACCCTCGGTGCTGGAGGCAAAGCCCAGCACCTGAATGCGGTCGTCGCTCTTGCCGCGCAGGTCTTCGGCGAGGGACCGCAGCGTCGCCTGGGCGGTGGTCGAGAGTTCGGCGGAATCGGTATCGAAGACGAAGGAGATATCTTCCGCCGCCAACGGCGTCTCACCTGTGTCCGAAAGGCTCGCGACCTGCTGAAGTCTCTCCGCGGGTTCCGCTCTATCGACCGAAGCCGTCTTCTCCGCCTCACCCGGCATCGCCGTCTGGTCCTGCGGCAGCAGGCTCACCGGGGCCGAAGCCTCGGCAACCGAGCGTTCTGCGGTCTCGACCGGGTCGGTCCCGGCCTGTGCGCTTTCCATCGGCGCAGGCTCGGGGGAGGTTTCCGGTGAAGCAGGCGTTTCGGCGGCGGCTTCGTTCAAAGCCGTGGTCTCTGCCTCGGCCAGGGGTGTTTCGGCCAGGGATGTTTCAGCTAGAGGTGATTCGGGGCGCGCGTCGTTTGCGGCCTCATCAGCCGCGGCAAGGCGGTCGGTTGCCGGCTCGTCCCTGAATTCCGGGGCCAGCAGGCCGTCAGCCGGAAGCTCGGCGGTGGCGACAGCGACCGGGGGCAGGCCCTGTGCGACGGCTTCCTGCAATCCCGGTTCTTCCTGCTCGGCTGCTTCCAGCGCGGCGAGCATCGCCGGCGAGGGCGCGGGTTTACGCGGGGAGGGCTGCGGAATCGGTTTGGATTCGATAATCACGGTCTGGAAGATCCATTCGCCCTCATCTTCCATCGGGGCTGCGCTGTCGGCATTGGCCAGCGGCAGCAGCAATTGGGATTGGGGCTCCGGCCCGTCGGCAAAGGCATTGTCGAAGGCCTGCTTGCGCTGTTCCTCGGCGACATCCCGCGAAAATCCGGGGGTCAGGCTGCTCGACGGATCGCGCAGGGGCGGGAACAACAGGGTTCCGGGCCGGGTGACGACAATGGCGCCGTCGCCGCGCTGCGGGAGCGTGCCGCCGCTGTTACCGGTGCCGATGTTGAACTGCGGAAGCGGTGCGGCGCCCGGGTTTTCCGGTGCGGCCAGTGGCGGCGCGGCGGGCGGCGGAGGCGCGAGCGGCAGCGGCGCCATGGGCGCCGGGCCCGGGCCCAGGCTGTCCAGAACGTCGGTGTTGACGGTGATGCCGGATTGCGACCGGTACTGAGCTTCGGCGGGGCTGCTGCCCAGGCCAAAGGCCAGGCAACCCGCGACGGCCATCAGGCCCAGCGCTGTCGCGCGGCCGCTTCGGCTTCGAAAACACCCCTGCTCGGCAAACATGGTCATTTAGCCCCTGGAACCCGTTCTCCTTGGAGAACCCTTTTGGTTAACAGTATTCCTCCGGCAGGCCCGGGACAACCGCTTTGCGGGCGTCGCCAAGCGCAGCCCACCCTTAGGATGTGACCCAGGGTGTGGACTGCCGGGACGCTATTATTGCGCCTTTTGGTTACTCAAAGGTTTGCGGAGCAGCTTCATTAAGTCGCTGTGGGTATTGTTGTTACTGGCCAGGATAGAGGGGCTGTCCAGGTTGAAAGACTTGCCGTTCATCTCGCTCACGTAGCCGCCGGCCTCGCGGACCAGGATGACCCCCGCCGCCACGTCCCAGGATGACAGGCCCCGTTCCCAGAAGGCCTCGAAGCGCCCGGCGGCCACATATGCGAGATCCAGGGCGGCCGATCCCCAGCGCCTTACGCCGGAGGTATTTTCCATAATAACGTCGATTTCACCGAGAAATGTCGCCCGGTCGCCGTGGCCCAGGAAAGGCGCGCCGGTGGCGATCAGGCAGTCGGCGAGGCGGTTTCGCGCGGAAACCCTGAGACGGCGGCCGTTCTGATAGGCGCCGGCACCGCGCTCCGCATGGAACAGGTCGTTCTTGATGGGGTCGTAGACCAGCCCGGCGATGATCTCGCCGCGCTCCTCCAGGGCGATGGAAATGGCGAAATGCGGCAGGCCGTGCAGGAAATTGGTGGTGCCGTCCAGCGGATCGACGATCCAGCGCCGGCCGGAGCCGTCGCTGGCCTTCTGCTCGCCGGATTCCTCCATGATGAAGCCGTAGCCGGGTCGGGCCTTGGAGAGTTCCTCTTTGATCGTCTTTTCCGCCTTCAGATCGGCGGCGGAGACGAAGTCGGCCGGCCCTTTGCGGGAGACCTGGAGATTCTCAAGCTCCCCGAAGTCCCGCTTCAGGCTGCGCGCGGCCTTGTCGGCAGCCTTCTCCATAACGTTGATGAGGGCGGAACGGGTGGCCATGGCAGGCAGGCTTTCTAGCGGGATCGCTGTGGGAAGGCGGTTCAGGGAAACGCGGTTCGGGTCAAGGGCGAAGGGAGGGGCGGGCCGGGATCAGTCCTTGGCCCGCTCCACGTAGCTGGCATCGGCGGTGTTGACCACGATGCGGGTGCCGCTGGCGATGTGCGGCGGCACCATGACGCGGGAGCCGTTCTCCAGCTTTGCCGGTTTATAAGAAGAAGAGGCGGTCTGACCCTTCACCACGGCATCGGCCTCGACGATCTCCATGGTCACCGTCTCCGGCAGCATCACCGAAATCGGCTCTTCCTCGTAGGACTCGATGGTAACGGCCATGCCGTCCTGCAGGAAAACCACCGGCTCGCCGACCAGATCCTTGTTCAGGGTGATCTGCTCGTAGGTGTCGTTGTCCATGAAGGTCAGCATGTCGTCGTCGGCGAAAAGGAACTGGTATTCCTTCTGGTCGAGGCGCACCCGCTCCACATCCTCGCTGGCGCGGAAGCGCTCGTTCAGCTTGGTGCCGTCGCGGATATCCTTCAGTTCGACCTGCAGATAGGCCCCGCCCTTGCCGGGCTGGGTGTGCTGGGTCTTCACCGCGCGCCAGAGGCGGTTCTTGTGCTCGATGACGTTGCCGGGGCGGATGGCATTGCCGTTGATCTTCATGGCTGTCTGGTCCGGAAAATGGCGGTTTTGGAAAGCGCGCGGAAGCTACCAGCTTGCCCTGGGGGTGGCAACGCCTGTGGTGGCGCCTCAGGCCGGGCTGCGAAGAGCGGCGGCGGCTTTGGCAAAAGCGGCGGCGGGGTCGGGGCCGTCGAGCCAGAAGCCCGGCGTCAGGGCCAGGAATTCGGCGCCCTGGCCGGCCAGGGTCTTTGCCGTCTCCAGGTCCGCCGCGCCCAGGGCGACCAGGGGCGGGGTCATCCAGTGGACCCACCAGTCCACCAAGTCCGGGTCTGCGGCCTCGCTGCCGTCGAGCGCACCGAAGGCGATGTAGTCGGCGCCCTCGTCGCCGGCCTGGATCGCGGCATGACGCGAGGCGCCGCAGCCGGCCCCGATGATCAGATCGTCGCCAAGCCGCTGGCGCAGCCGTTTCACGCTGCCGTCTTTCTCACCCAGGGTTATGTGAACGCCGTCGCAGCCGGAAGTCTCGACCAGACCCACACGGTTCTCCAGCAGCACCGCCACGTCTGCGCCCTGTGCTGCTTTGATGAGAGGGCCGATGGCTTGGAGATAGCTGTCATCATCCAGACTGCCGTCGCGCAGCAGCAGGACCGAGGGGTTGGGCGCAGTGTCGTCGCGCAGCAGCTTTTCCAGCGCCGCCGTCAGTTGGCCGTCGGTAAACACCGCCTCGTCGGGGCCGGGCGAGATGAGAAGGATCTGAGGAAGGTCGTCGGACAAAGGGCGTCTTTTCGGGGCGGAACGAGGCAGAGCCCGGTTCACTAGCCGAGGCGCTGCGGGATTGCAAATCCAAGTGCGGGCAAACAGGCCTTGAAATCAAGAGATAAATCGATATATCTCGATATATGGAATTTGATAAAGCCCTCGCAGCCCTCAACAACCCGGTGCGGCGCCAGATCCTGGCCTGGCTGAAGAAGCGGTCCAACTTTCCGCCCGCCTTGCCGGAGCATGCCGACCTGGATGGTGTCTGTGTCGCTTACATCCAGGAAAAGGCCGGGCTGTCGCAGTCGACGATCTCGAACTACATGGGGCTCCTGAAGCAGGCCGGTCTGGTGATTTCCGAACGTCACGGCCAATGGACCTTTTACCGGCGCGATGAGGCGGCGATCCGCAAGTTCCTGGCGGCGGCGGAAAAAGAACTGCTGAAGCCTTAAGGCAAGAAGGGGCGGCAGCCGATATCCCGGGTCTAAAGTCGATCTCAATAAAACGATAAATCGAAATATTTCGATGAAAGAAGCGAATATGATTGATCAACCGCTGACACTTCCCAATGGGGTCGTACTGGCCAACCGCCTCGTCAAGTCGGCCATGTCCGAAGCCTTGGGCGATGCGCGGAGTAACACCACCGAAGCCCACATCGGGCTCTTCGACCGTTGGGGCAGGGGCGGCGCGGCGCTGCTCATCACCGGGAACACGCCGGTCGACCGCCTGCACCTGGAACATGCCGGCAACGTCGTTCTCGATAAGCAGACGGACCTGGCGCGCACCGCCCGGCTTGCCGAGGCCGCCAAGCGCGGCGGCGCCCGGGTTCTGGTGCAACTGGCCCACGCGGGACGGCAAACGCCGGAAGCGGTGAATCCCCGGCCCCTTTCGATGTCCGGCCTGCGCCTCGATCTGCCGGGCTACGGTGCGCCCCGCGCGGCGACGGAAGAGGACCTGGAAAGGGTCATCGGTCAGTTTGAAGAATCGGCCCGACTGGCGAAGGTGGCGGGCTTCGATGGCGTGGAGGTTCATGCCGCCCACGGCTATCTGCTGAGCTCCGCCTTGTCGCCGCGGATCAACACCCGCAGCGACCGCTGGGGCGGCTCCTTGGAAAACCGTGCGCGGCTGGTGCTGTCCATCATCAGGGCGGTGCGCCGGGTGGGCGGCCCCGGTTTCACTCTTGCCGTGAAGCTGAATTCTTCCGACTTCCAGAAAGGCGGTTTCAGCCATGAAGACAGCATCGCCGTCGCCAAGCTGCTGCAGAACGAAGGCATCGACTTGCTGGAGATCTCCGGCGGCAACTTCGAGACGCCGGTCGCCTATCAGCACGGCGCCGGGAAAAACAGCAGCGCCTCGCGGGAAGCCTACTTTCTGGACTACGCCCGCGACATCAAGGCAGCGCTGACGGTGCCGGTGATGGTCACCGGCGGTTTTCGTTCGCGCGATGTGATGAACGAGGCGCTGACGTCAGGCGCCACGGATCTCATCGGCATGGGCCGTCCCTTCATCATCGACCCGGCATTTCCGGGGAAACTTCTGAGCGGTGTCATCGACCGGGCACCCGCGGTCGAGCGCGACTTCCCCGCCGCCGCGACGCTTCCGCGCGGCGCGGTCCTCAACTGGTTCTGCCATCAACTGGCGCTGCAGGGGAAAACCGGCGCCGCCGACCTTTCCCTGCCCATTGTCGAAGGGCACGCGCGCTATCTGGCCGATCTGGAAAGGGCGACCGAGCGGCTTTTGCAAGAACGCGGTATCGAAAGCTAAGCGACTTTAAGGCTTCGCCGCCAGCCAGTTGCGGCAGGCATCGGGCACATCGGTTTCTTGCGCCAGATCCAGGCTGTCCAGCTTGCCGGTGATCAGGTGATAGCCTTCATGCTCTGCCAGCGCCGCCAGCTTCTCGGTCTGGAGCTTGCCGCCGGTGAAGCGCACCGATCTGACCCCCTGGCGGAATGCTGCCATCACCAGCCCCGGTTTGTCACCGCAGTCCAGGATGGCGGTGAAGTCGGCCTCCGGCACCTCGCGGGCGGCTTCCTTTACGACTTCGCGAAACCACAAGGCGCCGGTATAGGCCGCCGCGCCGGGGGGGGAGGCCAGGGTGACCGCAGAGTCCAGGGCCCGGGCGGCCTTCAGGGCCGCCACGGCGTGCTCCAGGGAATGGATGATGATGGTTCTGCCGCCTGGGGTCATATCCGGGGGTGCTGATGTTGGGGGGAACCGCACCAAAGGGGTGTTGCTGCAGAAGATAGCGCCCGAGGTAGGCAGAATCCATGCCCCTCAAAAACACCGTCGACGCGGGGCGGCAGGTCAAAAAAACGGGAGCCGCCAGGGCCCCCGCTTTTGTCGTCAGATCAGCTTCTCTCCAGAGAAGTTTGCCCTTAGAGGAGCTTTCCGAGGGCAACCGCTGTGTCGCTCATGCGGTTGGAAAAGCCCCATTCATTGTCGTACCACGACAGGACGCGCACGCAGGTGCCGTCGAGCACCTGGGTCTGGGTCGCATCGAAGGTCGAACTGGCATTGGAGTGATTGAAGTCGCTGGAAACCAGCGGCGCCTCGTTGACCGCCAGCACGCCCTTCAGGCGGGCGCTCGCGGCGGCTTTTTTCATGGCGGCGTTGATTGCTTCCGCCGTGGTCTTCTTCTTCGCTTCGATGGTCAGGTCGATCAGGCTGACATTGGCGGTGGGCACTCGGATCGACGTGCCGTCCAGCTTGCCGTCGAGGCCCGGCAGCACCAGACCGGTCGCGCGTGCGGCGCCGGTCGAGGTCGGGATCATGGACATCGAGGCGGCGCGGGCGCGGCGCAGGTCCTTGTGCAGGGTATCGACACTCGGCTGGTCGCCGGTGAAGGAGTGCACGGTGGTCATGAAGCCGTGCTTGATGCCGACGGTCTGTTCCAGCACATGGGCGACCGGCACCAGGCAGTTGGTGGTGCAGGAGGCATTGGAGATGATCTTGTGGCTCTTGCGCATCTTGTCGTGATTGACGCCGTAGACCACGGTGATGTCGGCGCCGGAAGCGGGCGCGGAGACCAGGACCTTCTTCGCGCCGGCCGCCAGATGCTTGCCGGCGGCTTCCTTGCTGGTGAAGATGCCGGTGCATTCCAGCACGATATCGACGCCCAGCTTGGCCCAGGGCAGGTTGGCCGGATCACGCTCCGACAGCACCTTCACCTTTTTGCCGTCGACCTTGATGGCATCCTTCATGGCCTCGACCTTGCCGGGATAGGTGCCGTGTACGGAATCGTACTTCAGCAGATGGGCATTGGCCGCGGGGGTGCCCAGATCGTTGATGGCGACGAACTGGATATCCTTGCGCTTGGCCTCCATCGCCGCGCGGAACACCAGCCGCCCGATCCGGCCAAAGCCGTTGATTCCAACCTTCACTGCCATCGTCCTGTCTCCCTTCGTGCAGTTTCCGGTCTTCGCCCGCGAAGACCGGTATGTCTGTTATATGGCGCGGTGCCGGTCGTCAGGCGTAGCTGCCGGTGGCTGCTTCGCCATTGGCTTTGGCGCGTTCGAAAAAGGCCGCCTGACCGGCTGAAACATTCTTCGCCTTGCCCGACCATGCCTTCAAGGGTGCGGCCTGCAAGGCACGGCCATAGGAGAAGCTCAGCTTCCAGGGCAGGTTGCCGAGCTTGTTCATGGCATCGAGATGCTGCGTCGCCAGTTCGTCATCCTGGCCACCGGAGAGGAAGACGATACCGGGTACCACCGCGGGGACCGTGCGTTTCAGGCAGCGGACCGTGCGCTCGGCGACCTCGGCGACGCCGGCCTGTTCCGGACAGTCCTGGCCGGAGATCACCATGTTCGGCTTCAGCAGCGTGCCTTCCAGCCAGACATTCTGGCCCGCCAGTTCGGCATAGACGCTGCGCAGGACCTCCTCGGTCACTTCTTCGCAGACATCGATGCTGTGGTCGCCGTCCATCAGGACTTCCGGTTCGACAATCGGCACCAGGCCGGCTTCCTGCGCCAGGGCGGCATAGCGCGCCAGGGCGTGAGCGTTGGCGACAACGCAGGCCGGGCTCGGGATCGTCTCACCGATGCGGTAGACGCCGCGCCACTTGGTGAAGCGGGCGCCGAGCTTGGCATATTCCTTCAGCCGGTCGCGCAGGCCGTCCAGCCCCTCGGTGACCGTCTCTTCCGGGTGGCCGGCCAGCGGCTTGGCGCCCATGTCGACCTTTATGCCGGGGATGATGCCGGCGCCCTTCAGCTTGGAGACCAGGGTTTTCCCGTCGGCTGCCTTCTGACGGATCGTCTCGTCATAGAGAATGGCACCGGAGATATAGGTGCCCGCCTCGGGCGTGGTGAACAGCATGTTGCGGTAGTCGCGGCGGTTCTTCTCCGTCGAGGCCAGCTTGATGCTGTCGAAGCGTTTCTTGATGGTCGGCGAACTCTCGTCGGCGGCGAGGATACCCTTACCGTCGGCGACGAGCGCGTTGGCTGTTTCGGCGAGTTTCTTTGAAGTCATGGCTGAGCCCTCCGTCTGCGCGCTTCTATATAGGAAGGCCGCTCCGCTTTGGAGTGGTCAAAAACGTGTCTTGACGGCTTCCACTACGGCTTCGGCTGTTATCTTAAAGTCTTTGTAGAGATCCTTGGCCGGCGCCGAGGCACCGAAGGACCGCATGCCGATGAAACCGCCGCCGGATTCGACCCAGCGTTCCCAGCCGAAGGGGCTGGCGGCTTCGATAGCGATGTGCAGGGTGCCGGGACCGAGAACCTCGTCGCGATAGTGCGGCGGCTGCTGGTCGAACAGCTCCCAGCAGGGCACGGAGACGACCGCGGCGGAGATGCCTTCTTCCTTCAGCATCTTCTGGGCATCGACGGCGATCTGGACTTCCGAGCCGGAGGCCAGAAGCGTCACCTGACGCTCGCTGTCGGCGGGCACCATGATATAGGCGCCGTAGGCGGAATGGTTTTCCGAGCCGTCTTTGCGCAGGGTCGGCAGCCCCTGGCGGGTGAGGGCGAGCACCGATGGCGCGTCTTGGCTGTCCATCGCCAGTTCCCAGCACTCCGCCGTTTCGACGGTGTCGCAGGGGCGGAACACCAGCAGGTTGGGGATGGCCCTGAGGGCGGCAATCTGTTCGACCGGCTGATGGGTCGGGCCGTCTTCGCCGAGGCCGATGGAATCGTGAGTCATGACATAGATGACCCGCTGCTTCATCAGCGCCGAGAGACGGATCGCGGGACGGCAGTAGTCGGTAAAGACCAGGAAGGTGCCGCCGTAGGGGATCAATCCGCCGTGCAGGGCGATACCGTTCATCGCCGCGGCCATGCCGTGTTCGCGCACACCGTAGTGAAGGTAGGCACCGGAGAAGTCATCCGCAGAGACAACTCCCTGGCTCTTGCTCTTGGTGTTGTTGGAGCCGGTCAGGTCCGCCGAGCCGCCGATCATTGCCGGCACCGCGGCGGTCAGGACGTCCAGCGTCTTCTGGGAAGAAACGCGGGTCGCCACCGTCGGCGACTCCGCCACGATCTCGGCCTTGAAGGCGGACAGCGCTTCGCGCCAGCCGGCCGGCAGTTCGCCCGCCATCTGCTGCTTGAAGGCCCTGCGGCTTTCGGCAGGGGTGTCGTTCAGGCGCTCCTGCCAGGCCGCCGTCTCGGCGGCACCGCGCGCGCCGGCGGCGCGCCAGGGTGACAGGACCGTGTCGGGAATCTCGAAGGGCGCATGGGGCCAGCCGAGCGCTTCGCGCGCACCGGCGATCTCGTCATCGCCAAGGGGCGCGCCGTGGGTTGCGGCGGTGCCCTGCTTGTTCGGCGCGCCGTAGCCGATGGTGGTTTTGCAGGCGATCAGGCTTGGCCGGTCGCTCTTCTTCGCGGCGGCGATGGCCGCGGCGATGGCTTCGGGGTCGTGACCGTCGATACGGGTCGCGGCCCAGCCCGAAGCCTCGAAGCGCTTGATCTGGTCGTCGGAGACCGTGAGATCGGTGCTGCCGTCGATGCAGATGGCGTTGTCGTCGAACAGGACGACCAGTTTGTTCAGCTTCAGGTGGCCGGCCAGGGAAATCGCCTCGGGGCTGATGCCCTCCATCAGGCAGCCGTCGCCGGCGATCACATAGGTGTGGTGGTCGACCAGATCGTCGCCGAAGCGGGCGTTCAGCAGACGCTCCGCCAGGGCCATGCCGACGGCATTGGCAAGGCCCTGGCCCAGCGGGCCGGTGGTGGTCTCGATGCCCGCAGCGTGACCGTATTCCGGATGGCCGGCGGTGCGGCTGCCGAGCTGGCGGAAGTTGCGCAGCTCGTCCATCGTCATGTCTTCGTAGCCGGTCAGATGCAGCAGCGCGTAGAGCAGCATGGAGCCGTGGCCGGCGGAGAGAACGAAGCGGTCGCGGTCGGGCCAGTCCGGTGTGGCCGGATCGAACTTCAGGAACCGGGTGAAGAGCACGGTGGCCACGTCGGCCATGCCCATGGGCATGCCGGGGTGGCCGGAGTTCGCCTTTTGGACCGCGTCCATGGCCAGTGCACGGATCGCGTTGGCCATATCTCGGTGGTTCATGTCTTGATGATCCATGGGGGGCTTGCTGCTGTCTTGCGGGGCAGACGACGGGACGGCGTCCATCAAACGGGTTCACCTGCAGGAGAACGGAGGATGGCGGCGCAGAAGCTGCGCGACCGGATGGGCGGCAACATGCCGACACCACCGGCCAAGGTCAACCGGCATGTGGTGGATAACCCGCCGAATTCCGCTGCCGGACCTGGGGACAGCGGCTTCGGGCGCATCAGGGGTGCCCGGTTGACCGGTTACGGCGCGCGCGCCTATGTTGACACTGGTATGAAAGTGTAGCTGCTGTAGGACTTTGCGGCTGCCGGAAAGAACCGAACGGAACGCCCATGGCACGATTGGATGAAGCCAGCACCAGGCTGCAACGCGCGATCGACAACCTGGAGAAGGTCGTCTCGGCGCGTGCCAGCGCAAGCGGCGGGCAGGATGACAAGGCTCTTCGTGACGCCTTGTCTGCCGCGCAGCGCGAAAACGCGGCCCTGCAACAACTCACCAGCACCGTTTCGGCGCGCCTCGATTCGGCGATCCTGCGGCTGCGGCGTCTGGCGGGCTGACGCGCATGGCTCAGATCTCACTCTCGGTTCACAATCGCTCCTATCAGGTGACCTGCGACGACGGGCAGGAAGCCCACCTCAGGGCCCTGGCCGAATACATCGACCGCAAGCTCGGGGAACTGGAAAACAGCATCGGTCAGGTGGGCGAGCAACGCCTGTTGTTCATGTCTTGTCTGTTGATTGCCGATGAACTCTTCGACGCCCGCCGTCAGATCGACGGCCTGAAGGCCGGTGGACAACCCGGCGGTCAGATGCCCGGGCGGGCGGGGAACGCGGGCGCCGGCGGTGACGAGGGCCGGGCGTCCGAAGCCCTGGAAGCCTGCGCCGAGCGGATCGAGGCTATTGCCGCACGACTGCAGGAAGCCTAGATAAAGAGATCGTGTCGGGTGGCGCTGCAGGGTGCGTCAGGTTTCGAGATCCCTGGGGCCAATACCGAACCTCTAGGGAGCTGTCCCTGCCGGGGCCGTGGTCCTGGTATATGGCGCCCACCTGCTTGGCAGGCCACAGAGGATCCTATGCTACCAACGGCCTTTGCGGCGCCACCCGATGCTTTTTCCCACATTCATGAATCCGTTCCGCCTGGCGCTGAGCCCCCGCTTGGCGCTAGGCCATGGATGAGGCCGTTTCCGTGACCCAGATGCTTCAGGCGGCCAAGCAGGAACTGCGGCTCGCCGCCAAGGCAACCCGCAAACAGGCTGCCGCGGCGGACCGGGCGGCAGGGGCAACGGCAGCCAAAGCCGTCAGCGATCTCTTTCTGGCAGAACTGAGGCCGGAGCCGGGCAGTATCGTGGCCGGCTATTGGCCGATGGGGGACGAGATGGACCCGCGGCCGCTGCTCCAAAGCCTTGCGTCCTTGGGCTGTTCTCTTGCGCTGCCGGCCCTGCAGGGCGCCGAAAAGCCGCTGCTTTTTCGTGCCTGGGCACCCGGCGAACCGCTTTTCCCGGCCGCTTTCGGCACAGAAGAGCCGGATGCCGCCCAGCCGCTGCGAACCCCTTTGATCCTGCTGGTGCCGCTGCTGGCTTTCGACGCCCAGGGCTATCGCCTGGGTTACGGGGGCGGATTCTACGACCGCAGCCTTGCGCAGTTGCGCCCCAAGGGTGATACCCTGGCGGTCGGCCTTGCCTTTTCAGCCCAGCAGGTCGAGCGGGTGCCGCGCGACGGCAATGACCAGAGGCTCGACTGGCTGGTGACGGAAAACGGCGTGATCCGCCCCTAAAGGCTGATGGCTGGGTGTCCGACAAGGGATTGCGGTTGCATATATGAGACTTCTTTTTTGCGGCGATATCGTCGGCCGTCCCGGGCGCGATGCCGTCCTGTCCCGTTTGCCGGGCCTGCGTTCACAACTGAAGCTTGATTTCGTGATCGCCAATGGCGAGAACGCCGCTGCCGGTTTCGGCATCACCGAAAAAATCTGCAAGCAGCTCTTCGAGGCCGGGGTCGACGTGATATCCGGCGGCAATCACAGTTGGGACCAGCGCGAGGTGATGGGCTACATCTCGAACGAGCGCCGCCTGCTGCGTCCGCTCAACTATCCGGCCGGCACACCCGGCCGGGGTGCCGGTGTCTTCGAGACCCAGCGCGGCAAGAAGGTGCTGGTGATCAATGTCATGGGCCAGCTCTTTATGGAGGACCTGGACGATCCCTTCGCCGGCCTGGCGGCCCAGTTGGCCCAGTATCGCCTGGGCGCGACGGTCGATGCGGTGGTCGTCGACTTTCATGCCGAGGCGACCTCCGAGAAGATGGCGGCCGGGCATTTCCTCGACGGCAGGATCTCGCTGTTCGTCGGCACCCATACCCATGTACCGACGGCGGATGCCATGATCCTGCCCGGCGGCACGGCCTATCAGAGTGATGCGGGGATGTGCGGGGACTACGATTCGGTGATCGGCATGGATAAAGCCGTGCCGATCGAGCGTTTCGTGAAAAAAGTGCGGGGCGACCGCCTTTCCGTCGCTGCCGGCGAAGGCACGCTTTGCGGTGTCTTTGTGGAGACCAGCGATTCAACCGGCCTTGCCGAGCGTATCGTGCCGCTGCGTCTGGGCCCGCGCCTGGCCGAGAGCCTGCCGGACTGAAAGACGAGAGGTTCCTGAGGGCAGTAGATTCTTGAGGTCAGTCGCGCCGGTCAGCGCTCGGCGGATACTGAGATGAAGCGTTCGACCTCGCCGTGCAGGACGCTGCTCTGCTCGGTCACTTCCTCGGAAATCCGCTGCGTTTCCTCGACCATTTCAAGGGTCGTATCGGCGTTTTCGGTCTTCTCCGCCATGGTCAGCAGGCGGTCCAGAGCGTCCAAACCGCTCTGTTCGGCGAAGTCCTGGACCAGGTCGGCAGCCTTATCGAGTCTGCGGGCGACCTCGGCCGAATCGCCCGAGATGTCCTCGGTGATGGCGAGATCGATGATATTCAGCGGCGTCGACATGGCGGTTCTGGTCCTGTCCCGGCGGATTGCGAGGTCCTGAGTGTCCCTTATGGAAATTAACGAGGCCTTAACCGGGACCGCCGTTTCCGCGGTTTTTGGCGCGGTGGGGGGCTTTAGGTTCAGTCCGTGACCTGTTAGAAGCCGCCCTAATGTCGCCATATTGGAAGGTTAACGCTGGCGGTCGAATGCGCCGCGTGACCTCAAAATATGGTAGGCTCCACTGACTTTGTCCCACTATGTAGGATAGGATCGTCCAGTTATGGCGGGCCATTCACAATTTAAGAACATCATGTACCGCAAGGGCGCGCAGGATAAGAAGCGCGCCAAGCAGTTCGCGCGGCTGACCCGGGAAATCCTGGTCGCCGCCAAATCGGGCTTGCCCGAACCGGACAAGAATCCGCGTCTGCGCGGCGCCATCCAAGCGGCGCGGGCGGCGAACATGCCCAAGGACAACATCGAGCGGGCCATCAAGCGGGCCGCCGGTGGCGAGGACGATACCAATTACGACGAGGTCCGTTACGAAGGCTATGGCCCGGGCGGGGTCGCGGTAATCGTCGAGGCCCTGACCGACAACCGCAACCGTACGGCATCCGAGGTACGCGCCGCCTTCAGCAAGCATGGCGGCAGCCTGGGGGAAACCAATTCGGTCTCCTTCATGTTCGATCGTCTCGGCGTCGTCACCTATCCGGCCGCCATCGGCTCCTCCGACGAGGTTTTCGAGGCGGCGGTCGAGGCGGGGGCCGGTGACGTCGAATCGACGGCTGAAAACCACGAGATCACCTGTGATCCGGACGATTTCTCAGCGGTGCGCGATGCGCTGACCGAGCGTTTCGGCGACCCCAGCGAGGCGGAGCTGACCTGGCGGCCCCAGACCACGGTGGCGATCGACGAGGACAAGGCGCAGACCATGTTGAAGTTTCTGGACGTGCTGGACGAGAGCGACGACGTGCAGCGTGTTTCCGCGAATTTCGAGATCAGTGAAGACGTAATGGCCCGCCTGACGGCCTAGGCCGGCGGACAGGCGAATGGATCCGGTCCCGGCGCGGGGCCTTTGCGAAGAGGGAAACCGAAGTCATCGCGATGCGAGTTCTTGGATTGGATCCTGGTTTGCGTCACACCGGTTGGGGGGTGATCGAGGCGGAGGGCAACCACCTGCGCCATCTTGGCAACGGTGTCGTGGTCTCCGACGCCAAGGCCGAACTGGCCGAGCGCCTGTTGCAGTTGCACCGCGGGATCGCCGAAGTGGTCGAGGGCTATACGCCCGATGCGGCAGCGGTTGAGGTCACCCTGGCCAACAAGAACCCTTCGTCTACCCTGAAACTCGGCATGGCGCGGGGCATCGCCCTTTTGACGCCGGCGCTGAGCGGCCTGCCGGTCGCCGAGTACCTGCCGATGATCGTGAAAAAGGCGGTGGTCGGCACCGGCCATGCCGACAAGGACCAGGTGGAGATGATGGTCGGGCGTCTGCTGCCCGGCTGTGCCATTGCCGCCCCCGATGCCGCCGATGCCCTGGCGGTTGCGATCTGTCACAGCCATCACTTCGCCACCGGGCAGCGCTGGGCGGCAGGCAGCGAAGACCCCTTGCGGGGCCGGGCCTCGGCGGGCGGGGCTGCGGCGCGTCGGGCGGCCTCGGGAGAGCCGGCGTGATCGGCAAGCTGACCGGCCTCATCGATTCCCTCGGCGACGACTGGGTGCTGATTGATGTCGGCGGCGTCGGCTACATGGTGTTCTGCTCCGGGCGCACCCTCGGCCTGCTGCCGCCGGCGGGCGGCGCGGCCAGCCTGTGGATCGAAACCCACGTCCGCGAGGATCATATCCATCTTTTCGGCTTCGCCGATCAGGCGGAGCGCGACTGGTACCGGCTGCTGAACGGGGTGCAGGGCGTCGGCGCCAAGATGGCGCTGGCCATTCTCTCGGTGCTGCCGCCTGCCGAACTGGTGCAGGCGATTGCCGCCCAGGACAAAGCGGCCCTGGCGCGCGCCAGCGGCGTCGGCCCCAAGCTCGCCGGGCGCATTGCTTTGGAGCTCAAGGACAAGGCCGGCGGCATTGCGCTGGGGCCGGTCGCTCTTGCCAACGGCGGCAGCCGTGCCGGCGGCGGCGTCTCGGAAGACGCCGTCTCCGCCCTGGTCAATCTCGGCTATCGCCGGGCCGAGGCGTTCTCTGCCGTCGCCAAGGCGATGGGCGACCTGGGCGGCGAAGCCCCGGTTGAAGCCCTGATCAGGGCCGGCTTGAAGGAGCTGGCTCAATGAGCGATCACGACGAGCGCGTCGTCACGCCGAACTTCCGGGAAGAAGACGGCGGCGATCTCAGCCTGCGGCCGGCCCAGCTTGACGACTTCGTCGGCCAGCGCGCGGTGCGTGAAAATCTTCGGGTCTTTGTCCAGGCGGCCCGCGCCCGCGGCGATGCGCTGGACCATGTGCTGTTTTTCGGCCCGCCGGGGCTCGGCAAGACGACCCTGGCGCAGATCGTCGCGCGCGAGATGGCGGTCGGCTTTCGCGCCACCTCGGGTCCGGTGATCGCCAAGGCCGGCGATCTGGCGGCGATCCTCACCAATCTGCAGCCCCACGACGTGCTCTTCATCGACGAGATCCACCGCCTCTCGCCGGCGGTCGAAGAGGTGCTCTATCCGGCGATGGAGGATTTCCATCTCGATCTCATTATCGGCGAAGGGCCGGCGGCGCGCTCGGTCAGGATCGATCTGCCGCCCTTCACCCTGGTCGGCGCGACCACCCGTTCCGGGCTCATCACCACGCCGCTGCGCGAGCGTTTCGGCATTCCGCTGCGCCTGCAGTTCTATGAGCCGGAGGAACTGCAGCAGATCGTCAGCCGCGGCGCGAAGGTGCTGAAGATGAACCTGACCGACGACGGCGCCGCCGAGATTGCACGCCGGGCGCGGGGCACGCCCCGGGTGGCCGGACGCCTGCTGCGGCGGGTGCGTGACTTTGCCGCCGTGGCCGGGGTCGAGGTCATCGCCGCGCCCCAGGCCGACGGCGCCTTGCGGCGTCTGGACGTCGACGAGCGCGGCCTGGATGCCATGGACCGGCGGTATATGCGGTGTATTGCCGACAACTACGGCGGCGGCCCGGTCGGGGTTGAGACCATGGCCGCGGCTCTCTCCGAGCAGCGCGACGTGCTGGAAGAGGTGATCGAACCCTATCTGATTCAGCAGGGCCTGGTTCAGCGCACGCCGCGCGGGCGGGTGCTGTCGCGCGGCGGCTTTGCCTATCTGGGCCTGGAGGTGCCGCGCAGCCTGGAGCAGCTCGATCTGCTCGGCAGTAACGCCGAAGAAGAATCGGGTAATGGTTCGGGGGAGGGCGCCGCTTGACCGCTCTGTCCGGCAGGATCGTGGACGGCGAGCATCGCTATCCGCTGCGGATTTTTTACGAGGACACCGATGCCGGTGGCATCGTCTATCACGCGCGCTACCTGAACTTTGCCGAGCGCGCCCGCACCGAGGTGTTGCGCCTGGCCGGCATCCAGCAGACCGAACTGCAGGCAACTTATGGCGTAGTCTTCGCGCTGCGTTCCTGCAAGGTCGATTTCCGGCGCCCGGCGCGCCTGGACGATCTGGTCGAGGTGCGCTCCCGTTTCACCGCCATGAAGGGCGCCAAGCTGACGGCGGCGCAGACCATCTGGCGCGCTAACGAAGAACTTACACGTATTGATGTAGAGGTCGCTTCCGTCAGGGACGATGGCCGCCCGATTCGCATTCCGGAGACGGTTCGCGCCGCCCTGGAGCCGTATTTGCAGTCTATGGAGCAGGGGTAACCCATGGAACAGGACGCTATTAACTCACTGGTTCTCGAGGGCTCGGTCGATCCGAACCTGTCGGTCTGGGGGCTTTTCCTGGAGGCCGACATCGTCGTGCAGGCGGTCATGGTCATGCTGATCCTGGCCTCGTTCTGGAGCTGGGCGATCATTTTCGAGAAGGTCCTGCGCATGCGCCGCCTGAAGGAGCGCGCCGGCCAGTTCGAGGAAGCCTTCTGGTCCGGCGGCTCCCTGGACGACCTTTACGACCGTCTCGACAACCGTCCCCCCGACCCCATGGCCTCGGTCTTTGTCTCGGCGATGCGCGAATGGCGCCGCTCCTCAGCGCGGGGGATCAGCGGCGGGGCCGATATCAAGGCCAGCCTGCAGCAGCGCATCGAGCGGGTGATGGAAATCGCCCTGGGCCGGGAAATGGAACGCCTGGAGCGGCACATGACCTTCCTCGCCTCGGTCGGCTCGGCGGCGCCCTTCATCGGCCTGTTCGGCACGGTCTGGGGCATCATGAACGCCTTCACCTCCATCGCCGCCGCCAAGAACACCAGCCTTGCGGTGGTGGCGCCGGGTATCGCCGAGGCGCTCTTCGCCACCGCGCTGGGGCTGGTCGCGGCGATCCCCGCCGTCATCGGCTACAACAAGCTGTCCAACGACCTGGGCCGCTATGCCGGCCGCCTGGAGGCCTTCGCCGGCGAGTTCGGGGCGATCCTGTCGCGCAAACTGGACGAGAAGGCCTAGGGGCATGGCAGCGACACTGATACAGGTAAAGCGTGGCCGTGGCGGCCCGCGCTACACGCCGCTCAGCGAAATCAATGTGACGCCCTTCGTCGACGTGATGCTGGTGCTGCTCATCGTCTTCATGGTCACCGCGCCGCTCTTGACCGTCGGCGTTCCCGTCGATCTGCCCAAAACCCAGGCCCAGTCGATTGCCGATCCGGACGAACCGCTGGTCATCTCGATCAACGCGGAAGGGGTGATCTATATCCAGGATTCACCGGTCGAGATCGGCCAACTGGTGCCGCGTCTCAGGGCGATTACCGAGAGCAAGCCGGACACCCGCATCTTCGTGCGCGGTGATCGGGCGATCGCCTACGGCCGGATCATGCAGGTCATGGGCACGGTGAACACGGCGGGCTTTCAGCGCGTCGCTCTGATCGCCGAGCTTCCCAAGGGTGGCGAAGTGCCGGCGGATGGCGGCGCCGCCCCGGAGACGGAGCCGCAGCAGGAAAACTGAAGGCCGAGGATTTAGACATCACAACCGGAACAACAGTGGTTCGGCGCAGGCATGGGTAAGGCAGCCTTCTTTTCAGCACTTCTGCACCTGGCGGTGGTTGTCGCCTTGGTGGTTGGGCTGCCCGTGTTTCGCGAGCCGCTGCCGGACTTCGAAGCGATCCCCGTGCAGTTGGTGGCCCTGCCCGAGGAGGCGGTGGAGATCGAACAACCGATTGAACCGGAACCCGAACCCGAGCCGGAGCCGCAAGCCCCGGAGGAGGCCGCCGAGCCGGAGCCTGAGGTTGCCGAGGCACCAGCGCCGCCGGAGCCCGAGCCGATCCCGGAGCCGGAACCCGAGCCGATTCCCGAACCGGAACCTGAGCCCGAACCGGAACCGGAACCTGAGCCGGAACCCGAGCCCGAGCCCGAGCCGGAACCCGAGGCCAAGCTGCCGCCGAAGCCGCTGCGTAAGCCGGAAATCCAGGTCGCTCAGCAGACCGAGGAGCCGGAACCGGAGCCGGCCAAGCCGGTAGACCGGATGACCTCGATCCTGAAAAACGTCGAGAAGCTCGCAGAACAGGCACCCAAGCGTGAGCAGCAGACAGCGAAAGCCCCGACCCCGGCGCCGCAGGCCAGGGTCTCGGCGGTGCAGCGCGTGCAGCTCGAGAACTCGATCCGCGGTCAGGTCGAACGCTGCTGGAGCCCGGATGCCGGTGCCCTGCAGGCCGAGGACCTGATCGTTGAACTGACCGTCAACCTGGCGCCGGACGGCCGCGTGGTCGGCCAGCCGAAGGTGGTCGACCTCCGCCGCATGGGCCGTGATGCCTATTTCCGCACAGCCGCCGAGGCGGCTGTCAGAGCTATACTGCGGTGCAGTCCTTTCGAGCTGCCCGTCAATCAATATTCCGAATGGAAGCAGATGAACCTGACCTTCAACCCGAGGGAGATGTTTGGGCCATGATGTCGATGCAGCGCTTCAAATCCCGTCTTGCCGGGCAATCCCCCCGCTTGGCTCCCGCCCTTCTTGCTGCCGCGGTGATGGCTTTTGCTGCCGCCGTGGTGGCGCCCGCCGGCCCGGCGCAAGCCCAGTTGCAGGTGGATATCACCCGTGGCTTCGTGGAGCCCCTGCCGATCGCCATCGCGGACTTTTTCGGTGAGATCCCGGAGGAGCAAAAGCTCGGCAACGACATTGCCGCCGTCGTTTCAGCCAATCTGGAGCGCAGCGGGCTTTTCCGCCCGGTGGACAGGGGCGCCTTTATCCAGGACGCCAGCAGCCTGCGCAGCGGTCCGCGCTACGGCGACTGGCGGCTGATCAATGCCCAGGCGCTGGTGGCGGGCAACATCCAGCTTCAGGGCGACGGCCGCATGCGGGTTCAGTTCCGGCTCTGGGATGTGTTTTCGGAAGCGCAGATGACCGGCCTGCAATACACGACCACACCAGCCAACTGGCGCAACATCGCCCACCGCATTTCCGATCAGATCTATCAAAGACTGACAGGCGAATCCGGTTACTTCACCACGCAGATTGTTTATGTGGCGGAACAGGGGCCGCAGAACCGGCGCATCAAGCGTCTGGCCATTATGGATCAGGACGGCGAGAACCACCGCTTCCTGACCAGCGGCAATGAGACCGTCCTGACCCCGCGCTTCTCGCCCTCGACGCGGGAGATCACCTATTTGGCGTTCCAGAGAAGCGGCGGGCGCGAAGTTCCGCGGGTCTACCTGTTCAATCTGGACACCGGTCAGCAGGAGGTGCTCGGCGAGTTCCCTGGCATGACTTTCGCCCCGCGTTTCTCGACCGAGGGCAACTCCGTGATCCTTTCCATGGCCAAGGATGGCAACACGGAGGTCTATGGTATCGACCTGAGGACCCGCCGCCAGCAACGCCTGACCAACCATCCGGGGATCGACACCTCGCCGTCTTATTCCCCCGATTCGAGCCAAATTGTCTTTAATTCAGACCGCGGCGGGCGCGCTCAACTTTATGTGATGAACAGCGATGGAAGTAATGTGCGCCGAATTAGTCAGGGTAAGGGCAGCTACTATACCCCGGTCTGGTCGCCGCGCGGCGACCTCATCGCTTTCACCCGCCAGCATGCAGGGGAATTTTACATCGGAATCATGCGCGCCGACGGCAGCGGAGAGCGGATGTTGGTACGTGATTACAACGTCGAAGCCCCGACCTGGGCGCCAAACGGCCGGGTGCTTTCCTACTTCAGAACGACCCGTGCGGATTCGCAGGGCCGCATCACTAGTAAGATCTTTACGATTGATCTGACAGGTTTCAATGAACGTGAGCTTGTGACACCCCTGGACGGGTCTGATCCGGCTTGGTCCCCCTTGATTCCCTAGGGGGCCGTCGGTATAGTCCGTTAACCATTTTCGGCGTTTACACGTCGACGTTGGGGGGGCATATCAAGCAGGCATGACCTGTGAAGTCACCGGTGGCAGGTCAGCCTCAATCCATAAAATCCGGGGATGTGTTTGAGAGGGCAGAATATGCGCTTTTCCCTTGTTACTACCTTCGCCGCGGCGATGTTGCTTGCAGCTTGTTCCACGCCGTCCGAAGAGGCCTCGACCACGTCGGGCAGCGGCTCCAGCGGCTCTACCACGACGAGTTCCTCGGATACTCAGTCCGGCGCCATTCCAGGCCCCGCCGCTGGTACGCAGGAAGAGCTGACCGTCGAGGTCGGCGATCGGATCTTCTTCGACTACGACCAGTACAACATCCGCGCCGACCAGCGCGGCACGGTCGAGGCGCTGGCCGCCTGGCTGGATTCCAACCCGGCAGCCACCCTGACCGTCGAAGGTCATGCCGACGAACGCGGCACCCGGGAGTACAACCTGGCTCTTGGTGAGCGGCGGGCGAACTCCGTGCGTGACTACCTGATCGCCCTCGGCACCAATCCGGGCCGTCTCAGCGTGGTGAGCTTCGGCGAGGAGCGCCCCGCGGTTCTCGGGTCCAACGACTCGGCCTGGGCACAGAACCGCCGCAGCGCCTTCGTGGTCAACTAAGACCGCCACGGTGTTGATGGGTCCCGGCTTGCGGGGCCCGGCAATTCGAAGAAACCCCTTTCGGCCCTGCGGCTCGCCGCCGACGCCGGAAGGGGTTTTTCGTATCTCGGGTCTTTCTTTACCGCTTGTTGCCGAAACAGCGTGCAGGATCGGGGCCTGTCGGGACTTGGCTGCGGACGCGCCGCGCCATAAAAATGACAAGATGGCCTGTCATAAGAGACGGTGCCGGGACTGCGGGCGCGGTTTTCCCTGCCCGGAAACTACGACTTGAGAGACCTTGCGGAGGAAAACGGCGATGATCATCGCAAAGCCCCTGGTGCCGGAGATCGAGCGGCCGATGCGAAATCAACCCCGTGCGGAGCGCCGCGCAAGTGATGGGTTTTGGGTGCATGGCCGGCTCCTGGCCGCCTCCGTCTGTGCGGCTTTGCTGCTCGGCAGCTTGGCCCCGCAGTCCGCGGCGGCGCAGTCGGTCGACGATCAGATCCAGCGTCTGCAGCGCGAGCTTTCCGATCTGCAGCGTCAGGTCTACGGCGGCGAGACGCCACCGGCCGGGGCCTCTTCCGGCGCTGGGGTCGCGCCAACCCAGGCGGCGCGCATCGAACTGCGCCTGAACCAGTTTGAAGATCAACTGCGGGACCTGACCGGCCGGGTTGAGGAGATGCAGTTCCAGGCCGACAGTGTCGCAAGCCGCCTTGACCGTCTCGTCGCCGACGTCGATCTGCGTTTGCAGCAGCTTGAACAGGGCGCGCCGGCGCCGCTGGCAGCGGCAGGTGACCCCGGCACTCCCAGTGGCGGCCTCAGCGGCGATCCCGGCGCTTCGCAGCAAGGGTTGGCTCCGGGTTCGCCGGCGGCAACCACCAGCCCCGCAGCGCCGCAAACCCTCGGCACCATCCCCGAGACCGACCTGCAGAATTTCCAGCGGCAGCAGGGCAATGTGGCGGCCAACCCGCCGGCCGCCACCGCGCAGAGCGCGCCCGCTGCGGGCCAGGCGCTCGCCGCCGTGCCGGCCGGCACCCCGCGTGAGCAATACGACCAGGCCTTCGCACTGCTGCGCCAGGCCAACTATCAGGGCGCTGAGCAGGCCCTTTCCGACTTCCTCGTCCGCCATCCCGACGACCCACTCGCCGGCAATGCCAAGTACTGGCTGGGAGAAACCTATTATGTGCGCGGTGACTATCAGTCGGCGGCCGTGACCTTCGCCGAGGGTTTCGAGGCCTATCCCGACAATCCGAAGGCGCCGGACAACCTTCTGAAACTCGGGATGTCCCTGGCCTCCCTGGGCAGCAAGGACGACGCCTGCGGCACCTTCGAGGTGCTGCAGCAACGCTATGCAGATGCTTCGGCGACAATTATCCAGCGCGCGCGCCAGGAATCCCAGCGGATCGGCTGCTGAGATCGCCATGCCGCGGCGAGGCTGCAGGAGCCCGCGATGAAGGCCCTGAATCGCGAAGACTTCGCGCTGCTGATGGAAGGCCTGGGTCCTTTCGAGCCGGAACCGGCAATGGCCGTCGGTGTTTCCGGCGGCGCTGACAGCCTTGCCCTCGCGTTGCTGTTGAACGACTGGCTCGCCGATCGTGGCGGCAGCCTGTTGGCCCTGACGGTCGATCACGGCCTGCGGCGCGGATCGGCAGAAGAGGCAGCCGAGGTCGGCGCCCTGATGCGGCGGCTCGGTATCGCGCAGGAGACTCTGCATTGGCGCGGCGAAAAGCCCAGTGCCTCCCGCCAGGCCGCGGCCAGAGAGGCGCGCTACGCTTTGATGACCCGGGCCTGCGAGAAGCGCGGCATCCTGCATCTCGCCTTGGCCCATCACCAGGAAGATCAGGCCGAGACCTTTCTTCTGCGTCTCGGGCGGGGCAGCGGTCTCGACGGCCTGGCGGCCATGGCGCCCCTGGCGGAAACCGCCGGTCTGCGCCTCCTGCGGCCCCTCCTGACGGTGCCCAAGGCGCGGCTTGAGGAAAGCCTGCGGCAGCGGCACATCGCCTGGGCCGAGGATCCGAGCAATGAGGATGCGGCTTTTGCCCGGGTGCGTCTGCGCCGTCTGCTGCCCGATCTGGCCCGCGAAGGACTGACCCCGGGACGGGTCGGAACGGCCAGCCGTCACCTTGGGCGCGCCCGCGCGGCCTTGGAAACCGATGTCGCGGCCCTGCTTGCCCGGGCGGCGCGGCCCCATCCGGCGGGCTTTGTGGTGCTGTCGCCGGCGGTCTTGGCGGCAGCGCCGGGCGAGGTCTCGCTGCGGGCCCTGGCGCGCTGCCTGATGATTGTCGGCGGTGGCGCTTATACACCGCGGCTTGACCGGCTGGAGCGTCTGCACGGCCAACTGGCTGCCGGTCTGAAGCGTGGGGTGACCCTCGGCGGCTGCCGCATCCTGGCTCAGGGGGAGAGCTGGCTGATCGTTCGGGAAGCCGGCCGCTGTGCTGAAGAGGCCCTGGCGCCGGGCGAATGCCTGCTCTGGGACGGCCGTTTTGAATTGTCCCTCGGCCGCCGGCGTGGTGCGGCCCTAGGAGCAAAGTCCGGAAAACTGACGGTCGGCGCCCTGGGAACGGCGGGCTGGCGGCGGCTTCTGGCAGAGCTTTCACCGTCGAAAAGCCAGCTGGCGCGCCTGGTTCCGCCGGCCGCCCGTGCCGCCCTGCCGGCGCTCAGCGACCGCAAAGGGCTGGTGGCGGTTCCACTGCTGGGCTATTTTCGCGACGGAACAGCGGCCAAGAGGTTGATCCGCTGTCGTTTTGCCCCCACAAATGGGTTAACTGGCGCTGCATTTACGGTTGTTTAGAGCGCTTCGAACATTATCTTTATCTATGTGCCCAGGCGTGATTTACGATGCCGGGCAGCTTTGCACGCCCCCAGCGCCTCGAATGGCCCGCGTCTAACAGGGAAGTTGATCGTGAATTTCAGCCGGAATGCAGCTTTGTGGATCATCATTGTTCTACTGCTGTTCCTCTTGTTCAATTTCTTCCAGACCTCGATGAGCGGGCGCGCACAGCCCCCGGTCGCCTATTCCGTTTTCCTCGATGAGGTAGCGGCGGGCCAGGTCGGTGAAGTCACCATCCAGGGCAGCGAGATCACCGGGTATTACACCCAGGGCGGCCGCTCCTTCTCGACCCGCGCGACCGACGACCTGGACGGCCTGGTTCAGGCCTTGAGAGACGGCGGGGTCACCTTCGAGGTGAAGCCGGTGGAGGGCTCCAACACGCTCTTCATGATCCTGATCAACTGGTTCCCCATGCTGCTGCTGATCGGCGTGTGGATTTTCTTCATGCGCCAGATGCAGGGGGGTGGCGGCAAGGCCATGGGCTTCGGCAAGTCCAAGGCCCGTCTGCTGACCGAGAAACTGGGGCGCATCACCTTTGACGACGTCGCCGGCATCGACGAGGCCAAGCAGGAACTGGAAGAGGTCGTTGAATATCTGCGCGACCCGCAAAAGTTCCAGCGCCTCGGCGGCAAGATCCCGAAGGGCTGTCTCCTGGTCGGCCCCCCGGGTACCGGTAAGACGCTGCTGGCGCGTGCCATCGCCGGTGAAGCCAACGTTCCGTTCTTCACCATCTCTGGCTCCGACTTTGTCGAGATGTTCGTCGGCGTCGGCGCCAGCCGGGTGCGTGACATGTTCGAGCAGGGCAAGAAGAACGCTCCCTGCATTATCTTCGTCGACGAAATCGACGCGGTCGGCCGCCATCGCGGCGCCGGTCTCGGCGGCGGCAATGGCGGACGCGAGCGGACCCTCAACCAGTTGCTGGTGGAGATGGACGGCTTCGAGGCCAATGAAGGCGTCATCCTGATCGCTGCCACCAACCGGCCGGACGTGCTCGACCCGGCGCTGCTGCGCCCGGGCCGCTTCGACCGCCAGGTCGTGGTGCCGAACCCCGACATTCTGGGCCGCGAAAAGATCATCAAGGTGCACATGCGCAAGGTGCCCCTGGGACCGGACGTGGAAGCCAAGGTGATCGCCCGCGGTACGCCGGGCTTCTCCGGCGCCGATCTCGCCAACCTGGTGAACGAGGCCGCTCTCCTCGCTGCCCGTGCCAACAAGCGCGTGGTCACCATGGCGGATTTCGAGGCCGCCAAGGACAAGGTGATGATGGGGGCGGAGCGCCGCTCCATGGTCATGAGCGAAGAGGAAAAGGAGATGACCGCCTATCACGAGGCCGGTCATGCCCTGGTCGGCCTCTTCGTGCCGGGCAACGATCCGCTGCATAAAGTGACCATCATCCCGCGCGGCCGGGCGCTCGGCGTCACCATGAATCTGCCGGAATCGGACCGCTACAGCCTGAAGTTCAAGGAGATCGTGGCAAAGCTGGCCATGATGTTCGGTGGGCGTATGGCCGAGGAACTGATCTACGGGATGGAAAACGTCTCCACCGGCGCCAGCAATGACATTCAGCAGGCCACCAACATGGCCCGCCGTATGGTCACGGAGTGGGGCATGAGCGACAAGCTCGGCCGCCTGCGCTATGTCGACAATCAGGAAGAGGTGTTTCTCGGCCACTCGGTTTCGCGCAGCCAGACCATTTCCGGCGCCACTGCCAAGCTGATCGACGAAGAAATCCGCCGTATCATCGAAGAGGCGGAGGAAAAGGCGCGGCAGGTGCTGACCGACCACATGGATCATCTGCACGCCGTCACCAAGGCCTTGCTGGAGTATGAGACGCTGAGCGGTGACGAGGTCCAGACCATCATCGACGGCGGCGATATCGACCGTGGCGACCAGAGCGACCAGGGCCCCTCGGGCCGCCGCTCCTCGGTGCCCACCAGCGGCAAGCCGGCGAAAGACTCCGGAGAGGATACCTCCGGCGGCATGGAGCCGGAGCCACAGCCGGGCAGCTAGGGTTCAACCGAAAGCCTGCTTCTAGAGACAGGGTCTCCGCGCTGCGATGCCGGAGGCCCTGTCGGTTTTCGCAGTCGGCTTTCCACCGTCAAAGCTTGGCCGTTTTAATCCCGACCCGGCGCGTATATAAGCAATTCCTATGACTGCATCGCCGATCATGCCTGCAACCTCAAAAGGAAAGCTCACCTTGCGTCCGCTCGGTCTGCGCGGCCCGGCCGAATGCGAGGTGTCGAGCGAACCCCTGCGGCTTCTGGCCGGCGGACCGCTGTCGTTCAGTCATTGCGAGGCGGTCTGGCGGACGGCGGCGGAAACCCGGCGCAGCGTGCAGCCCTTGGCGGAGATTGGCGTTTGGGCCGATCGGCAGGCGCCGGGGCAGAAGATTGCCGCCGCCCGGATCCTGGAGCGCCTGACCGCGCCGCGGCGGCCGCTCTGTGGGGTCAGCTTCGAACGGCCCTGTATCATGGGCATTCTGAACGTCACGCCGGACTCCTTCTCAGACGGCGGCGACCGGGCCGATCCCGAGGTTGCGATCCGCGACGGTCTGGCGATGTTGGAGGCAGGCGCCGATATCCTGGATATCGGCGGGGAGTCGACCCGCCCAGGTGCCGAGGCGGTGAGCCTGGAGGAGGAAGAGGCTCGGGTCCTGCCGGTGGTAACCGCCCTGGCCAAGCAGGGCGCCTGTGTTTCCATCGATACGCGCCATGCCGCCGTCATGCGTGCTGCCGTGGCGGCCGGTGCCCGGATGATCAACGACGTGACGGCTCTGAGCGGCGACCCCGACAGCCTGGCCGTTGCCGCTGAGAGTGACGTGCCGGTGGTGCTGATGCATATGCAGGGCCAGCCGCAGACGATGCAGCGCGATCCGCGCTACGACAACGCGGCCCTGGATATCTACGATTACCTGGCGGCGCGCCTCGAAGCTTGTGCCGCCGCGGGCATCGCGGCGGAACGGCTGATCGTCGATCCGGGCATCGGCTTCGGCAAAACCCTGACCCACAACCTCCAGGTTCTCGAACAGATTGCCTTGTTCCAGGGGCTGGGCTGCCCGGTGCTGCTGGGGGCGAGCCGGAAGAGCTTCATCGCCAGGCTTTCCCATGGGGAGCCGGCGAAGGAGCGTCTGCCCGGCTCGCTGGCGGCGATTCTCTTTGCGCTGCAGCGCGGGGTTCAGATCCTCCGGGTCCACGACGTCGCCGAGACTGTGCAGGCCGTGTCGGTGTGGCAGGCCATGACCCGGGTATCCAGCGGGTTTGAAGCATCGGACATCCCGCCGCGGGCTCTGCTATAAGGAATTGATTAGGGAGAGGGCCGCGTGTCGGGCGCGGCCTTGCCCGACCGGAAGGACGTAGAATGTCTCGTAAGCTTTTTGGAACCGACGGTATTCGCGGTACAGCGAACCAGGAACCCGTTACCGCAGAAACCGCCCTGGCGGTGGCCAAAGCCGCCGGCCGCCAGTTTTTCCGCGGCGATCACCGCCACACCGTGGTGATCGGCAAGGATACGCGCCTCTCGGGCTATCTTCTGGAGCCGGCCCTGACCGCCGGGTTCATCTCCGTGGGCATGGATGTCGTGCTGCTGGGCCCGATGCCGACCCCGGCGGTGGGCATGCTGACCCGTTCGATGCGGGCCGACCTCGGGGTCATGATCTCGGCCTCCCACAATCCCTATCAGGACAACGGCATCAAGCTTTTCGGCCCCGACGGCTTCAAGCTTTCAGACGAGGTGGAAAAGGCGATCGAAGCGCGCATCGAGGACGGCGGCGGTCCGCTGGCACCGGCGCATCAGTTGGGCCGGGCCGAGCGTCTCGACGGCGCCCTGGGCCGCTACATAGAGTTCGTCAAAAGCAGTTTCCCGCGCGGCCTGCGCCTGGACGGCATGAAGGTGGTCATCGACTGCGCCAACGGCGCAGCCTACCGCGTGGCGCCCAAGGTGCTGTATGAGCTTGGCGCGGAGGTGGTGCCGGTCGGCGTCTATCCCGACGGCTTCAACATCAACCAGCGCTGCGGCGCGACCGAGCCGACGCGCATGCAGGAGGCGGTGGTCACCCACGGCGCCGACTTCGGTATCGCGCTGGACGGCGATGCGGACCGGGCCATTCTGGCGGACGAGAAGGGCCGGGTGATCGATGGCGATCAGGTGATGGCGCTGGTCGCCCGCTCCTGGCAGCAGTCCGGCCGGCTTGCCGGCGGCGCCGTCGTTGCGACCGTGATGTCCAACCTGGCGCTGGAACACTATCTCACCGAACAGGGGCTCGGTTTGATCCGCACGCCGGTGGGGGACCGCTATGTGGTCGAACGCATGCGTGCAGAGGGTTACAACGTCGGCGGCGAACAGTCCGGACACATCGTGCTGAGCGACTTCGCGACCACCGGCGACGGCCTGATCGCCGCCTTGCAGATTTTGGCGGTGGTGGTGCAGTCCGACCGCCCGGCCTCCGCCGTCACCCAGGTCTTCCAGCCTTATCCGCAGTTACTGCGCAACGTGCGCTTCAATGGCGGTGCGCCGCTGGAGGATGCGGCGGTGCAGTCGGCGATCAGCGCCGGCGAAGAGCGCCTGGGCACGGCGGGTCGCGTGGTGATCCGCAAATCCGGCACCGAACCGGTGATCCGCGTCATGGCCGAGGGCGAAGACGAAGCGCTGGTGGATCAGGTGGTCGGCGATATCTGCCGCACCATCGAAGGCTGCAGTGTGGGAACGGCGGCCGATGCCAAACGGGCCGGCGCCGGTTAAGCCGAACGCCGTCTCGCGATAGGACGCGGTTTCCGATGCTGCCTTCCCTGACGGCGCTTTTGCTCTGCCAGTTGATCGGGGAGGCGCTGGTCCGTTTTCTGGGTCTGCCGGTTCCGGGGCCGGTTGTCGGGCTGGTCCTGCTTTTTTCCTTTCTGGCGCTGAGGCGTTCGGTTCCGGACAGCCTGAACCGGACCGCTACCGGCCTGCTGCATCATCTCTCGTTGCTTTTCGTGCCCGCGGGTGTCGGCGTCCTGCAGCATGTCGACCGCATTTCCGCAGAGTGGATGGCCATCGCCGTCGCGCTTCTGGTCTCGGCGGTCTCTACCATTCTGGTCACCGCCGTGGTGATGCGCGCCATGATCCGCCTGATGAAGCTGGATGACGAAGCGGGGGAGGCGACGGATCCGTGATGGAAGGTTTCCCGGAGATCTGGGTCTATCTGCGAACCGGTCCGCTGCTCTGGTTGACCGTGACCCTGGCGGCTTACCTTCTGGCGCAAAGCCTTTACGAGCGTGCCGCTCTCAATCCCCTGCTGAATCCGGTCGCTCTTGCGGTGATCCTTCTGTCCGGCCTGTTGCTGGTCACCGGTACCGGCTACCAGACCTACTTCGAAGGGGCTCAGTTCATCCACTTTCTTCTGGGCCCGGCAACGGTCGCTCTGGCGGTGCCCCTCTACAGCCATCTCGGCAAGGTGCGGGCCGTGCTTCTGCCCATGCTGGTCGCTTTGCTTTGCGGCGCGGTCACGGCTGTGGTGACGGCCGTCGGGACAGCACTGCTGCTGGGCGCCAGTTTTGAAACCCTTGCCTCTCTGGCGCCCAAGTCGGTCACCACGCCGATTGCCATGGGCATTTCCGAACAGATCGGCGGCCTGCCATCGCTTACCGCTGTGCTGGTGATCCTGACCGGCGTCCTGGGGGCCATGCTGGCGACGCCGCTACTGAACGCTGTCGGTATCCGCGATTGGCGTGCCCGCGGTTTCGCAACCGGGGTGGCCGCCCACGGGATCGGCACGGCAAGAGCCTTTCACGTCAGTGAAGTGGCCGGCACCTTCGCCGGCATCGCCATGGGCCTGAACGGCCTGGTCACGGCCTTCCTGGTGCCGCTGCTGATCGACTGGGTGCGGTAGAGCGCTTCCGCTCGGGGACCTTCAGTTGGTCAGACCATGCTGCTGAAAGCGTAGGAGGGTCCTTCCTGCAGCACCCCGGCAAGGATATCCAGCCCCCGCTTCAGTTCTTCGGTATCGCGGGACGGTCCGAAACAGACCCGCACGGCATGAACGCTGTCGCGCCGTCCGACCTGAAAAACGTCGCTCGGCGTGATCAACACGCCGCGCCGTTCGGCCTCTTCCACGAAGGCGTTGGAACGCCAGGGGTCCGGCAGGTGAAGCCAAAGAAAGTTTGCGCCCGGATCGCTTTCGAAGTCCCAGCCGCGAAAGGCCGCCAGCGCGAGGTCGCGGCGTTGCGCCGCAGCGCGCCTGCGCCCGGCGGCGACTTCTGCCGCCACGCCGCTGTGGATCAATTCAGCGGCAATCTCGGCGGTCAACGGGCAGGCCATCCAGCAGGTTGAGTTGATCGCCTGACTGAGGCGCAGTTGGGCGTCATCCGGTGCGACGACATAGCCGACGCGCAGACCGGCTGATACGGTCTTAGACAGCCCGACAATGTAATAGCCCAACTCCGGCGCATGGGAACCGACTGGCGGTGGCCGGTCCTCTGCCAGAAAGCCGAAGACGTCGTCCTCGACGATCGCCACGTCGTAACGCCGCGCAACCGCAGCCAGGGCGCGGCGGCGTTCGTCGGGCATGGTGACGCTGGTCGGATTGTGCAGCGTCGGGCAGAGATAGATCGCCTTTACGTCATGGGCCCGGCAGGCATCCTCGAAAGCGTCGGGCAGGGGGCCCTCGCGGTCGCGGGCGAGCCCGTCGAGGCGCAGACCCAGGAGGCGCGCCAGGCCGAGCATGCCGGGATAGGTCAGGGAATCGGCAACGATGTGATCGCCGGGCCGGGTAATGGCAGCGAGGACGACCAGCATCCCGTGATGGGCACCGGCGGTGACGGTGATCTGTTCGCCTGAGGTCTCGACGCCGTTCTGGGTGAGCCAGTCAGCACCGGCCTGGCGATGTTCGGGTCGGCCGCGCTGCGGCTGATAGCCGAGCATCTCCATAGCGCGCGGGCTCGCGGCGCAACGCGCCATAACCGCGGCGATGGCGCTTTCCTCCGGGCAGGGGATGGGAAACGACGAGCGCATGGGGATGCTGCCCGGCGGGGCGTCATTCCAACGGTGCAGATGCTCGTTGCTGGCCGGTGCGGAGACAAAGGTGCCGCGCCCGACCTCGCCGGCGGTGAGGCCGCGCCGTTCAGCCTCGGCATAGGCGCGGCTGACCGTTCCCACCGTAACACCCAGGTGCCAGGCCAGATCGCGGTGGGTGGGCAGCCGGTCGCCCGGTTTCAGCCGTCCCTCCGTGATGTCGCCGGCCAGGGCATCGGCGATGGCCATGTAGCGCGGCCCCGCGGCCTCGGCAATCTGTGGGGTCCATTTTGTCATGATGACAATAATACAATTGACCTTAAAGCACGGCAACAATAATTACAATCATTGCCAATTTCATTGATACATTCGCATTTGGCGGGAGGATTGAATGCATACAATTTCGAAGCCGCCGGTTCTGCTGGAGATTCCAGGCCGCCTTGGCCGCAAACCGGGCCATGGGTTCAGAGAACTGGCTTTCAGATTCCTGATGATTTGCCTGGAGACCTTGGCGGTCTGGCAGGAGCGGGCGGCGGCGCGCTATCGCCTGGCCGAGATGGATGACCGACTGCTCAACGACATCGCGCTGAGCCGGGCCGATATCGAGCCGGAGGTCCGCAAACCCTTCTGGCGGGCTTGATGCTTTAGCGCGCCGGAACCATCGCAAGAGACTTTAGGATCACCCCATGACTGAGATCGCACTTTATCAGGTCGACGCTTTTACCGACCGCGTCTTCGGCGGCAATCCGGCAGCAGTCTGTCCGCTGGAGGCTTGGTTGCCGGACGAGACCATGCAGGCCATTGCCTTTGAGAACAACCTGTCGGAGACCGCCTTCTTTGTGGCCAACGGCACCGGCTACCACCTGCGCTGGTTCACCCCCGCGATTGAAGTACAGCTTTGCGGCCACGCCACCCTGGCGGCGGCCTATGTGATTGCCAATCACATCAATTGCGGTGTTGAGAAGGTGCTCTTCGACTCCGCCAGTGGCCCGCTGCTGGTCGTCCGTCGCGGCGAAGTCTATACCCTGGATTTTCCGGCCATCGCCTCTGCGCCCTTCGACGACAAGGGCGCCGTGAGCGAAGCGCTCGGCGTGACGCCGCAGGCGGTTCTGAAGGCGGAGAAGGGAAAGGCCCGGAAGATGATGGCGGTGCTGGCCAGCGAAACCGAAGTGCGCGACGTTGATCCGTACCTCGCAAGGGTTGCGCGTCTGCCGGCGCAAGGGCTGATCGTCACCGCGCCCGGCGATGACTGCGATTTCGTTTCCCGCTACTTCGCGCCCCATGCCGGCATCGACGAAGACCCGGTGACCGGTTCGGCGCATTGCCTGCTGGTACCCTACTGGGCGGACAGGCTGGGCAGGAAGAAGATGGAGGCAAGGCAGATTTCCGCGCGCGGCGGCAGCCTCACGGTGGAAGACCTGGATGATCGGGTTCTGCTGTCGGGTCGGGCCGCCCCCTATCTTGAAGGTCGCCTTCGCGTATGAATTGTCGCAAGATCCGTCTTGCCGCCGGACGAGACGATATGCGAGAGGCGCAGAATGAGCGACAACCTGAATTCTCCAGCCCCGAATCCTCCAGCCCTGGATCCTGACAGCCTGGAACCGAAGCTCGGCTCGAGCTATCCGGCCCCCTTCCGGGATGCCTGTGGCGCGCGGGAGAAGCGTGCCCTCGGCGACGCTCTGGGCCTTACCCACTATGGCGTCAACCTAGTGCGCCTGCCGCCGGGGGCGACTTCGGCCCAGCGCCACTGGCATACCCATGAAGACGAGTTCGTCTATGTCCTGGAAGGCGCGTTGGTGCTGATCACCGAGGACGGCGAACAGACTCTGACAGCGGGCACGGCGGCAGGCTTTCCGGCCGGCAAGGAAGACGGCCATCAACTGGTGAACCGCAGCGACGCCTGGGCGGTCTATCTCGAAATCGGCAACCGCTCCGACGCCGATGAAGTGCATTATCCTGACGTCGATCTTTTCCTTACGATGAGGAACGGTGACTGGGTCTTCACGCACAAGAACGGAGAGCCCTACGAATGAACGCCAAAGGAACCAACGACGCGCAGATCCGCGCGGCGGGCGCAGAGGAGATGGACGCCGTCCGAGGGATCTTCCGTGAATATGCCGACTGGCTGCAGGTCGACTACTGCCTGAAAGACTTCGAGGCGGAGCTTGCCGGTTTGCCCGGCGCCTTCGCACCCCCCGCCGGTGGGCTCTGGCTTGCCTGGGTCGGTGACGATCTTGCGGGTTGCATCGGGTTTCGGCCCCTCGAGACGGGGGTCTGCGAGATGCGCCGCCTCTGGGTGCGCGAGGCCTTCCGTGGCCATCGGCTCGGACGGCAATTGGTAGAGGCAGCCTTGGCGTCGGCGCGGGCGGCGGGCTATGCGCGCATGTCGCTGGAGACGCTGGGGCATATGACCGCGGCCCGCAGCCTCTACGCCAACCTTGGTTTTCGTGCCGAGGCGCGCGCCTATGACGGCCTCGACGACGACCTGCGCTACATGGTATGCGATCTCACGTCTCCGGTCGCCGCCTGACCACCGCCTTCCCAGCCGCAACCTTGATTTCCCTGCATGAGAGGTGCACAGCCGTGCAAGCGCTGTACTTTGACGACTTCGAACCCGGCCAGCAGTTTCACAGCAAGGGCGCGACCCTCAGCGAGAGCCAGATCATGGACTTTGCGCTGACCTACGATCCGCAGCCCTTTCATATCGACAAGGTGGCCGCGGCGGAAGGGCCCTTCGGCGGGCTCATCGCTTCCGGCTTCCAGACCCTCTCACTCGCCTTTCGCCTGTTTTACCAGGCCAACGTGATCAACGCCTGCTCCATGGGTTCGCCCGGCTTCGACAAGCTGCGCTGGGTCAGGCCGGTGCGCCCCGGCGACACCCTGTCCGTCGCCGCCGAGGTAGCGGAGATGCGCCCCTCAAGCTCCAAGCCCGACCGCGGCACCCTGCTGATGGACTACACCGTCACCAACCAGAACGCCGAGTCGGTCATGACCTTCACCGCCATCCACATCCTGGCCCGGAAGGTCTAGGCCGATTTCCTGACCCTTCGGTCAAGTTTGCCGTCTGCGACGCTTTGGCGCCGGAAAGCGGCGTATGGGCAATTGACGCAGTGCAGCATAGTGCTAGTATCCGGCCCGCGCGCGCCGCGGGATTTCAGGCTTTTGGCTGTTTCGGGGCGCAGACTTTCGAACGGGGCCAAGAAAGAGCGCCCTCACAGAATTTAGGAGCAGTGCTATGAATGCCGCCCGCCCGGCCAGTCGGCCTGGGAACCCTTGCTTTTCATCAGGACCCTGCGCCAAGCGGCCCGGCTGGTCCCTGGATGGTCTTGGCGAGGCGTCCCTGGGTCGATCTCATAGGGCG
This sequence comes from Pelagibius sp., assembly GCA_028280305.1. GTDB lineage: Bacteria > Pseudomonadota > Alphaproteobacteria > Kiloniellales > Kiloniellaceae > Pelagibius. The sequence goes on from JANQMC010000048.1 coordinate 72,344, forward strand.
AAGGGCGGCAAGGCCAAGCTGGCCGAGGTGATCGAGCGCTCCAAGGCGCTGCTCGGCCTGCCGGCGGACTATCGTTTGGGCATCGTCCCGGCCTCCGACACCGGGGCCGTGGAGATGGCCATGTGGTCGCTGCTCGGCCCGCGCGGCGTCGACGTGCTGGCCTGGGAAAGCTTCGGCAAGGGCTGGGCGACCGACGCGCAGAAGCAGTTGAAGCTGGATGACCTGCGGGTGCTGGAAGCCGGCTACGGCGAATTGCCGGACCTCGGCCAGGTCGGCGCTGACCGCGACGTGGTCTTCACCTGGAACGGCACCACCTCCGGCGTGAAGCTGCCCGACGGCGACTGGATCGCCGCCGACCGCGAGGGGCTGACGATCTGCGACGCGACCTCGGCCGCCTTTGCCATGGAACTGCCCGCGGCGAAGCTCGACGTCATCACCTGGTCCTGGCAGAAGGTGCTGGGCGGCGAGGCGGCCCACGGCATGCTGGCGCTTTCGCCGCGCGCTGTCGAACGGCTGGAGTCCTTCACCCCCGACCGTCCGCTGCCGAAGATCTTCCGCCTTACAAAGGGCGGCAAGCTGATCGAAGGCATCTTCAAGGGCGAGACCATCAACACCCCCTCCATGCTGGCCGTCGAAGATGCGCTGGACGGCCTGAAGTGGGCCGAGGGGATCGGCGGTCTGCCCGCGCTCGTCGCCCGCTCCCAGGCCAATCTACAGGCGGTCGAGGACTGGGTCGCGCAGTCCGACTGGGCGGACTTTCTGGCGGTGCGGCCGGAGACTCGCTCCTCCACCTCGATCTGCCTGAAGATCGTCGATCCCTGGTTCCTGGCGCTGGACGATGCCGGCCAGTCCGCTGCGGCCAAGCGGATCGCCGGTCTGTTGGAAGAAGAGGGCATCGCCTTCGATATCGGCGGCTACCGCGACGCGCCGGTGGGCTTGCGTCTGTGGGGCGGCTCCACCGTCGAAGCCTCCGACATGCGGGCGCTGCTGCCGTGGCTCGACTGGGCCTACGGCCTGGTGAAATCGGAGAAAGCGGCGGCCTGACGGCACCCCAAGACCAGAAGCCAAAGACATCATCCGGCCCGCCGTTAAACGGCAGGGCCGTCGGAGAGGGACATCGAAATGCCCAAGGTACTTATTTCAGACAAGTTGAGCCCGCGTGCGGCGGACATTTTTCGCGAGCGCGGCGTCGAGGTGGACGTGAAGCCCGGCATGACGCCGGAAGAACTGAAAGCGGTGATCGGCGCCTATGACGGCCTTGCCATCCGCTCCGCCACCAAGGCGACGGCTGAGATCATTGCTGTGGCGGACAATCTGAAAGTCATCGGCCGCGCCGGCATCGGCGTCGACAATGTCGACATCCCGGCGGCGACCGGGCGCGGCATCGTGGTGATGAACACGCCGCACGGCAATTCCATCACCACGGCGGAACACACCATCGCCATGATGTTCGCCCTGGCGCGGCAGATCCCCGCCGCCGACCGTTCAACCCAGGCCGGCAAGTGGGAAAAGTCGCGCTTCATGGGCACCGAGCTGACCGGCAAGGTGCTGGGAGTCATCGGCTGCGGCAACATCGGCTCCATCGTCGTCGAAAGGGCCCAGGGCCTGCGCATGCGTGTCATCGCCTTCGATCCCTTCCTCTCGCCGGACCGGGCCGAAGACCTGGACATCGAAAAGGTCGAGCTGGACGAGCTTCTGGCCCGGGCCGACATCATCACGCTTCATGTGCCGATGACCGACCAGACCCGCGGCATCATCGATGCGGCGGCGCTGGCCAAGACCAAGCCGGGCGTGCGCATCGTCAACTGCGCGCGCGGCGGCCTGGTGGTGGAAGAGGACCTGAAGGCGGCCATCGAATCGGGTCATGTCGCCGGGGCGGCCTTCGATGTTTTTGCCGAGGAGCCCGCAAAGGAAAACGTACTCTTCGGGATGGAACAGGTGGTGGCCACGCCGCACCTGGGGGCCGCCACCACCGAGGCACAGGAGAAGGTCGCCCTGCAGGTTGCCGAGCAGATGGCCGACTACCTCCTGACCGGTGCGGTCACCAACGCGCTCAACATGCCCTCGCTCTCGGCGGAGGAAGCCAAGCGCCTCGGCCCTTACATGCAGCTTGCCGAACAACTCGGTAGCTTCGCCGGGCAGCTCACCCGTACCGGTCTGAAGGATGCGCGCATCGAGTACGAAGGCCATGTCGCCCATCTGAACACCCGGCCGCTGACCCAGGTGATGCTCTGCGGGCTGCTGCAGCCGATGCTGGATACGGTGAATATGGTGAATGCGCCCAGCGTGGCGCGGGAGCGGGATATCGATGTCGCCGAGGTGAAGCACGAACGCGACTGCGACTACCAGACGCTGATCCGCCTGACGGTGACGACGGAGCGCGGCGAACGCTGTGTTGCCGGCACGCTCTTCGGCACCGACAAGCCGCGTCTTGTCGAGGTGAAGGGCATCTCCGTCGAGGCGACTTTGACGCCGCACATGCTCTACATCACCAACGAGGACAAGCCGGGCTTCATCGGCGCCCTGGGGACGACCCTGGGTGATGCCGGGGTGAACATCGCCACCTTCCACCTCGGGCGCGCGGAGCGCGGCTCCGATGCCATCGCGCTGTTGGAACTGGACGCCGCGATTCCGGCCGACGTTTTGCAAAAAGTGCGGGCCCTGCCGCATACCAAGCAGGCCGAGGCGCTGCGCTTCTAGGGCTGGGGCGTGCGTTTTCTCGGCACCCTCCTGCTGGCCCTTGCGCTTGCCGGTCCCGCCCGGGCCGGCAGCCTGGAAGCGTTGGGACTCCGGCCCCTCATCGCCGAGACAGCGCGGGAGCTTGCCATCGAAGTGCGTCCGGTGGCGCGTCCGGCGAATGCCTTGCCGGACGGCCATCCGGCCCTGGGGTCCGGCGTCATCGCCGAGGTCTGGCTGACCGAACCGACGGAGCGCTATGGCCATGCGGTGCTGGGCGACGGCATCGAGGCCGGCGGCCTGCTGGTGCGGCTGGCTGGTGGCGAGGAACGCAGCCTCTCGCTGCCGGAGCATCAGGTCTTCGAGGACCTGCAGCCGCGCCTCGCCGACCTCGACGGCGACGGCAACCCGGAGATCCTGGTGGTGCGCGCCTCGCAAAGCAGCGGCGCTGTGCTGACGGCCTATGGTCTGGTTGACGGAGAATTGCAGCTTATCGCCAAGGGACCGGAACGCCTGACCGCCTTTCGCTGGCTCAACCCGGTGGGCGTTGCCGACTTCGACGGCGACGGTGTCCTTGAGGTTGCCTATGTGGAGACGCCGCACATCGGCGGTGTGCTGCGGATCCTTTCTCTTGATGACGGCGCGCTGAGGCAGGAAGCCGAGGCCTATGGGTTCTCCAATCACTTCATCGGCTCCCGGGCGCTTGGCCTCTCCGCGATCCTGGATGTCGATGCGGACGGCCTGCCGGAAATCCTGCTGCCGGACACCCGCCGACAGGCGCTGCGGGTCATGGGCTTTGTCGATGGTGAACTGCGCGAGCGGGCGATTTACCAGATCGACGGCCGGATCGTCGGCGACTTCCGCCTGGAAGACCTCGACGCCAACGGCCTGGACGGTGTTGTCGTGCCCCTGGACGGCGACCGTGAGCTGCGTCTTTACCGATAGTCCGAAGGTTTCTCCGCGGCGGTTTCTTTCCCCGCAGACAGACTCCGATGGGCGAGGATCGCAATTCTGCGCACGGCGATCATCGAGAGGATTACGGCCAGCATGAAGACGTAAAGCCCGGCGTGGATCTCCACATCTGAAATCAGCGACAGCTTGATCACCACGACGAGCAGGGCGACGACGAAAACATCCAGCATCGACCAGCGGCCCAGAACTTCGATCCAGGCCAGGGCCCGCCGCACCCGCGGGTCCTCGAGTTTAAGCAGGCTCCAGGCGACATAGGCTACGATCAGTTTCACGACCGGCAGGATCACGGTGAAGACGACGATCACCACAAACAGCAGATAGTCGCCGCTGTCGAGCAGGCGAAAGGCGCCGGTGAGGATCGATACCTCGTCGAAGAAGACCAGCAGCGTGCGAATGGTCATGACCGGCAGCAGCCAGCCGGCGAGCAGGGCGACAGCGGCGGCGAGGATCAGCAGGCCCAGGAAGCGATCGAAGCCCTGGCTGTCGGCGGCCAGGGTGGCGGGCTTGGAAAATCTGGAGAGCAAGAGCTTGGCCGCAGTCCTCGGCAGTTCGTGGGGTAATCTTCGAGAGGGGCAGTCTATCCGGCACAAGGGCGGCCCGCCAGTCTTCTAGGTTACGGAAAACGCTGCATTTTTGCGATCTTTTGAGGCCCGGGCAGGCACGCGCCGCGGGATTTCTGTTTGCCCGCCGGGGCCCGGGCTGCTAACAGAAGGCGGAAGCGGAGCCGCCCAGGAACCCAGCTTGGGACCCAGGCCGACGGTATCACCGCTTCCATGCTTGCCCATGGAACCGGACCGCACTTCTCCGAAGACCTGCTGACATGACCGAGACTGCTGAAAAGGGCCTTTTGCCGGCCGGCCTGCAGGATGTGCTGGCCCCGCTCGCGGCGCATGAATCCGCCAATGTGGAACGGCTGATCGCCTGTTTCCAGGCGCATGGCTACGACCGGGTGAAGCCGCCGTTGCTGGAGTTCGAAGAGGCGTTGCTGACCGGCGCCGGCGCGGCCGTGGCGGGGCAGACCTTTCGCCTGATGGACCCGGTCAGCCAGCGCATGATGGGTCTGCGCGCCGACATGACGCCCCAGGTGGCGCGCATTGCCACCAGCCGCCTGAAGAACGCGCCGCGCCCGCTGCGCCTCTGCTATGGCGGTCAGGTGCTGCAGGTGCGCGGCAGCCAGCTGCGCCCGGAACGCCAGTTCGCCCAGGCCGGGGTCGAATTGATCGGTCCTTCGGCTGCAGCCAGCGACGCCGAAGTGATCCTGCTGGCGATCGAAGCGCTGACCGGACTGGGCGTGAAAGATCTGTCGGTCGACCTGAATCTGCCTCCGCTGGTGGGCTCTCTCGCGGCGGATCTGGGGTTGGCGGACGCAGAGGTTGCCGCGCTGCGCCTGGCACTCGACCGGAAGGATTCGGCGGCTGTTGTCGCCCTGGCCGGCGAACAGGCACCGACCTTCATGGCGCTCCTGCAGTCTGCCGGAACCGCGGAACAGGCACTGGAGGCGCTGCAGAAACTGGCGCTGACCGGCGATGCGCTGCGCGCCGTCGAGGGGCTTGCCGCCGTCGTGGCGTTGATTCGCGCGGCGGCGCCTGAGGCGCGGCTGACCGTCGACCCGGTCGAGCATCGCGGTTTCGAATACCAGACCGGCATTAGTTTCATCCTCTTCGCCAAGGGCGGCCGCGGTGAGCTTGGCCGCGGTGGGCGTTATCAGGCAACCGGCCCGGGCGGCGAGCGCGAGTCGTCGACCGGTTTCACGCTCTACATGGACACGGTGTTGCGGGCGATTGCGCCGCCGCAATCTCCGGCGCGTGTTTTCCTGCCTTTTGGAACCGCAACGGCCAAGGCCCGGGAACTGCGCGATGCCGACTGGGTGACCTTGGCCGGTTTAAGCGCGGATGAAGATCCCGAAGAAGAAGCCCGCCGTCTCGGCTGCAGCCATGTGCTGCGCGATGGCGAGATCATCGATATAGAGGACTGACAGAGCATGGCAAACGTGGTGGTCGTCGGCTCCCAATGGGGGGACGAGGGAAAAGGCAAGATCGTCGATTGGCTGTCTGAGCGCGCGGATGTGGTGGTGCGCTTTCAGGGTGGTCACAACGCCGGCCATACCCTGGTCGTCGGCAGCGAAGTCTACAAACTCTCTCTCTTGCCCTCAGGCGTCGTACGCCAGAACAAGCTGTCGATCATCGGCAACGGCGTGGTGGTCGACCCCTGGGCGCTGGTTGAGGAAATCGACCGGCTGCGCGCCCAGGGCGTCGAGGTCACGCCGGAGTTCCTGAAAGTCTCGGAAGGCGCAACCCTGATCCTGCCCATGCACGGCGCCGTGGATCGCGCGCGCGAAGCGGCGAGAGGCGAGGGCAAGCTGGGCACCACGGGTCGTGGTATCGGCCCGGCTTATGAGGACAAGGTCGGCCGTCGCGCGGTGCGTTTCTGCGATCTGGCGGACCCTGATCTGCTGCGCCAGCGGGTCGACGGGCTGCTGCTGCACAACAACGCCTTGCTGCGCGGCCTCGGCCAGCCGGAGTTCACCGTGGAGGAGGTCGTGGAAGGCCTCCTGGCCCTGGCGCCGCGCATTCTGCCTTTTGCGGACCGGGTGTGGCAGCGTCTCGATGAAGCCCGGCGCGCGGGCCGCCGCATTCTTTTCGAGGGCGCGCAGGGCGCCATGCTGGATGTCGATCACGGCACCTATCCCTTTGTGACGTCGTCGAACACCATGGCCGGCAATGCCGCTGCGGGTTCCGGGACCGGACCGGATACCATCGACTTCGTTCTCGGGATCACCAAGGCCTACACCACCCGTGTCGGCTCCGGCCCCTTTCCGACCGAATTGGACGATGCCACGGGGGAGCTGCTTGGCGAGCGCGGCCATGAATTCGGCGTGGTGACGGGACGCAAGCGCCGCTGCGGCTGGTTCGACGCCGTCATGGTCCGTCAGGCGGCGAAGATCGGCGGGATCACCGGCATTGCGCTCACCAAGCTCGATGTGCTGGATGGCATGGAGGAGCTGAAGGTCTGCGTCGGCTACGAGATCGATGGCGAGAAGCGGGACTACCTGCCTGCCGCCCAGTCCCGCCAGGCGCGGGTCACCCCGGTCTACGAGACCATACCCGGCTGGGCGGAAAGCACCCGGGGGGCTCGCTCCTGGGCCGATTTGCCGGCCGCGGCGGTGAAGTACATCCGCCGCGTCGAAGAACTGATCGAGGTGCCTGTGGCCCTGCTGTCCACATCGCCGGAACGCGATGACACCATTCTGGTGCGTGATCCCTTTCTCGATTAACCCCAGATAGAATGTTGATGCCCGGTGACTCAGGGGGAAGATCCCGGAAATCCCGGCGTTCGAGCATTCGCCGCCATCGCGCCTTAACGAACTCTTTGCCTTATCCCGCGTAACTTTACGGCTGGAATCGGGCCATGGCGCCCGTTTCACGCGGCCGTGCCAGATAACTGGCGGGCCGGATTGAACGCGGGCCAGATCAGCGACGGCAATGAGCAGTAAAACCGAGGAAAGCGGGCAGGGCGCTCACAACGACGGTAGCCACATTATGCTGGCCGACCGCTACCGCCTGCATCCCGAATCGCCCCTGGCCGAGTTGAGTTCGCCTGACGTGCCGGCCTTTACGGTGACGGACGAAAGGGGGACGCCTAAGCCTCTGTTCGCACTGGTCTGCCGGCAGGGTATTGGTGCGCGTACCGAAGTGCTGGCGCAGTTTTCGCGCTTCCGCCGCTTGCCGATGCTGAACCCGGTCCGCCACGGTGTGGTTTACTGGCCACCCTCCCGCGCCCGCCGCTTCGTGATTGTCTTCGAACAGCCCGAGGGCGAAAGAGTTCTTCCCAGCCCGGATGCGACGATCGAGCCCTGGCGCGAAGACCGTGTGGTGCGCTGCGTGGTGCAGCCTTTGACGCCGATGCTGAAAGAACTGAGCGACCGTATCCTGTCTCACCGGTCGATCAGAGCGGACAATATGTTCTTCGCGGACCCCAGCCGTGAATCGGTGATCATGGGGGAGTGCTTCAGCGGGCCGCCCGGGCTTACGCAGCCGTACTACTACGAGCCCATCGACAGCGCCATGGCGATGCCCGAGGGTCGCGGGACGGGTACGCCAGCCGATGATTTCTATGCCCTCGGCGTCATGATGCTGGTGCTGCTTTGCGGGGGCAACCCCGTCGCCGATCTCACCGAAGAGCAGGTGGTCGAAGACAAGATCAGCAGGGGCTCCTATGCCGCCCTCGTGCGCGACACGCGCTTGTCCTTGCCCATGGTGGAGGTGCTGCGCGGCCTGCTCTGTGACGATCCGGACCAGCGCTGGCGGTATGAAGACCTCAACATGTGGCTGAACGGCCGTCACCTCAGTCCCAAGCAGGCGCTCTTGCCCCCGAAGGCCGCGCGGGTCTTTGAGTTTGATGAGGTCGAGTATCTGAATGCTTCGGCCTTGTCGCAGGCGCTGGGCCGCAAGTGGGCCAAGGCTCTGCTGGTCATCAAGAAGCCCGGCTTGGAAAGCTGGGTTCGGCGGTCTCTGGCCGATGATCAGAAAGCCGATGGCGTGCGCCTCTCGACCAAGGCCGCCTCGGGCGGGTCCGGCGCCCGAAGCTTCGTTGACGACCGATTGCTGTCACGCGTCCTGATGACCCTGGATCAACGGGCGCCACTTCGATACAAGACGGTCTCGGCGCGGTTGGATGGCCTGGCGCAGGCTTTCGCGGTGACCTATCACGACAAGGACATGCGCCAGACCTTCACCGAGATTTTCACGCAACGTCTGCCACAGACCTGGATCGAAAATCAGCCGGCGCTGCGGCCTGAACTGGCGGTGCTTCGGCGGCTCTACGACACCGTCGCTCTGACCTTGTCCAAGCAACGCATCGGCTATGGCGTGGAGAAAGCTCTCTATGTCAGCAACCCCACCTGGCCCTGTCAGAGCCCGCTGTTGAAAAACGATTATGTGGTCGAACTGGAAGATCTGCTTCTGGCGCTCGAGCGCGTGGCGGATCAGGAGGGGCTGGAGCGAAGCCCGGTCGATCCGCATATTGCCGGCTTTGTTTCCGCGAAGATGAAAGCCTCAATAGAGCAGGCGCTCAGTGAGTTGGGAAGCCCCGGCGATCCTTCGGTATTCAATCTGGGGGTTTTGCGCCTTCTGGCCGACGTGCAGCGCGCCGCCGGACCGTCGCGCGTTCCGGGTTTGGCGATCTGGTGCTGCGCCCTTCTGAAGCCTGTGGTCGAGGGCTTCCGCAACCGCACCCGTCGCAAGCAGATGGCCGATACAGCCGCCAAGCTGGCCGCAAAAGGCAACCTGACGACCCTTCTGGCCCTGATCGACGATCCGGAACGCAAGGCGGCGGACGAACTCGGTTTCCAGAAAGCCAAAGAAGACTTCGCTGCCTTGGTGGAGCAAGCCAACTGGCTCCGTGGTGGCGGCATGACCTCGCCCGCAATCGTCAGGCATCACGCCCGTGAGGCCTCGAGTATCGTGTCTTCCGTGATCGCCGGGGTCGCCTTGATCGGCATCACTCTGTCCGCAGTGTTTTAGCGGGGGGCGGGCATGGCAAAGAAGGTGAAAGCCAAAAAGGCAATGAGGAAACCGGCGCCTCTGAAGCCCTGGGTCAAGGTCCTGGTGCTCATCATGCTGTTTCCCTTTGCCGCCCTGCTGCTGCCGACGACCTTGGTATTCGCCACGATGATGGCGCCCACCTGGGTTGCCTACATCACCGACCGCTCTCGAGAAAAGCATCTGGCCATCACTGTCGGTCTGCTGAACTTCAGCGGCACGTTGCCGGCCATCATCGATCTCTGGTCGCGCGGACAGAGCCATAATGCCGCGATGGCGCAGCTCGGCGATGTTTTTGTCTGGGTTGTGGCCTATGGAGCGGCCATGGCCGGCTGGGTTCTCTTCGCCATCATGCCTTCACTGGTCGGCAGCTATTTCAAGATGACAACCGACAACCGGATCAAGAACCTGGCGGAACGGCAAAAAACCCTCATCGACGAGTGGGGCCATGCCGTAGCCACGGGCTCCGGAATGGCCTCTCCCGACCAGATTGATGAAGACGAGGAAATGGAAGACGAAGACGATTCCGCAGAGGTCACGGAAGCCGAACTGGTTGAGCCCGCACAGGCGAGCTGAGCCCGCCCCGTGGCTTTCTCGGTCGATCCTTAGCTTATCGCCAGACGCTCTTCGATCGCGGCGTTACGAATGGCCCGCTGCAGCTTCTCAAAGGCCCGAACTTCGATCTGGCGGACCCGCTCGCGGCTGATGCCGTATTCCTGAGACAGATCCTCCAGTGTCGTCGGATTGTCCTTCAGACGGCGCTCTTCAAGAATGCGTCTTTCGCGTTCGTTGAGGTTCGCCATTGCCGCCTTCAGCAGAGTACGGCGCTTGCCCAATTCCTCGGATTCTGCCAGCAGGCTTTCCTGATCCTCGGTGTCGTCCACCAGCCAATCCTGCCACTCACCGTCGCCGTCGATGCGCAGCGGTGCATTAAGCGAATGGTCCGGGGCTGCGAGCCGGCGGTTCATCGAGACCACGTCCTGTTCCGGCACGCCCAGCGTCTCGGCGATCTTGGAGACGTTCTCCGGATGCAGGTCACCCTCCTCCATCGCTTTCAACTGGCCCTTCAGCTTGCGCAGATTGAAGAACAGTTTTTTCTGGGATGCCGTGGTGCCCATCTTCACAAGCGACCAGGAGTGCAGGATGTATTCCTGGATTGCGGCGCGGATCCACCACATGGCGTAAGTCGCCAGACGGAAGCCGCGCTCAGGATCGAAGCGCTTGACCGCCTGCATCATGCCGACGTTGCCTTCGGAAATCAGCTCGGACAACGGCAGGCCGTAGCCGCGGTAACCCATGGCGATCTTGGCAACGAGGCGGAGGTGGGAAGTGACGAGCTGGTGCGCCGATTCGGTATCGCCGCGCTCACGCCAAGCTTTCGCCAGCATGTACTCCTGATCCTGTTCCAGCATCGGGAACTTGCGGATCTCCTGCAGATAACCCGAGAGATTACCTTCAGGGACGAGAACAGGGACTTTTGCAGCGGCCATGATACACTCCGAATTTCGCGGTAAGCGCGATCAGCAGAATAACTATAAAACCTTTATGAGTGTCGGTTTCCGCAAAAACCCGGCTTTCGCCCAGCTTTCAAGGCTGACACTGCGCAGTATAGCATGGATCCCCCGTCTGCGGCGATATATGACTCATTTGGTCATATATAGATGGAACTATTCCAAAGACTCGATCAAGCTATACATATCACTTGGTAATTCGCTCTCGAATTGCAAGGTCTCAGACTTCACAGGGTGGTGAAAGCCCAGAGTTCTGGCGTGCAGGGCCTGGCGGCCCAGGGCGGCGAGGGCGGCCTTCGCCGGTTCGGGCAATCCCGCCAGCCGTTTGCCGCTGCCGCGTCCGTATTGCGGATCGCCCAACAGGCCGTGGCCGGCCTCGGTCATGTGGACACGGATCTGGTGGGTGCGGCCGGTCTTCAGGCGACACTCGACCAGGCTGACCGCGCCGTTTTGAAAGCTCCGCAGCACCTTGTAGCCGGTTTCCGCCGGCCGGCCGCCGCGGCTCAGAACCGCCATTTTCTTACGGTTTCGCGGGCTGCGGCCGATGTTGCCGGTCAGTTTGCCCTGGTGCGGAACCGGCCGGCCCCAGACCAGCCCGAGATAGGAGCGCTCAACACTGCGGGCGGCGAACTGTTCCACCAGGCTGCGATGGGCGGCTTCGCTCTTGGCCGCCACCATCAAACCGGAGGTATCCTTGTCGAGACGGTGCACGATGCCCGGCCGGCGCTCGCCGCCGATCCCGGTCAGGCTGTCGCCACAGTGGGCGATCAGGGCATTGACCAGGGTGTTGTCCGGGTTGCCGGCGGCCGGATGGACCACCAGCCCGGCGGGCTTGTTGAGGACGATCAGGTCTTCGTCCTCGAACAGGATCTCCAGGGGTATCGCCTGGGCAGTCAGGGGGGCCTGGACAACCTCGGGAACCGTCACCACCAGGTGCTGCCCCGCCTTCACCTTGGTCGACGCCGCGCTTGCCGCGGCGCCTTCCAGACTGACCTGCCCGGCGTCGATCAGTGCCTTGAGGCGGCTGCGGGAGAACTGGGGCAGGGCCTCGGCCAGCAGACGGTCGAGCCGCTGCCCCGAGGCTGCGTCGTCCACGGTGACTTCATGTCGCTCTTGACCCTTCTGCCCGGTCATGCTTCCTCGCTCCTTTGACGCCCAATAAGCCTGAGGCCTCCGTCGATGCAAGCTTTGAAGTTCCTCGTCATTTTCATGGCCGTCCTGATTGTGGCGGGTATGGGCCTTCTGGCCTATGGCCTGATCAGCCGGGGCGGCGGCGGTGGCAGCAGCGGCGATAGCTTCGCCGAGGTCGAGGTGCCGCTGCCCGAGGGCTGCACCATCGCCGAGACCGAGGTTGCCGAGAACCGCCTGATCCTGCGTTTCGACGGCTTGGCGGAACGCAACTGCCAGCAGGTGGTGGTGATCGATATGGAAAGCGGTAAGGTGCTGGGACAGGTGCGCGGCGTACCAGGCGCCCCATAGAGGGCCGGCCGCAAGAGCCGGCAAGGGAAAGACGACAGCAATGGGCAACTTCGCATCCGATAACGTGACCGGCATCTCGCCGCAGATCATGGCGGCTCTGGCAACGGCCAACGAGGGCACGGCGATGCCCTATGGCGACGATGCGATAACCCAAGGGTTGCGGGATCGTGTTGCGGCGGTTTTTGAGCGTGACTGCGCCGTCTTTCCGGTGGCGACAGGTAGCGCTGCCAATGCCCTGGCGCTGGCCACGCTGGTGCCGCGTTATGGCGCCGTCTACTGTCACCGTGAGGCACACATCAACGTCGACGAGTGCGGTGCGCCGGAGTTTTTCACCGGCGGCGCCAAGCTGGTGGCGCTCGACGGTCCCCGGGCCAAGATCGACGCCGCTGCCGTGGAAGCGGCGATCGACGGCGTCGGCGACGTACACCGGGTGCAGCCGGCGGCTGTTTCCATCACCCAGGCCAGCGAATTGGGCGCGGTCTACAAGCCGGAGGAAGTCTCTGCGCTGGGCGAACTCGCCCGGCGCCATCGTCTCGCCCTGCACATGGATGGCGCCCGTTTCGCCAATGCCCTGGTGACACTGGGTTGTGCCCCGGCCGATATCACATGGCGGGCCGGGGTGGATGTGTTGACCTTAGGCGCAACCAAGAACGGCGCCCTGGCGGCCGAGGCGGTGATTTTCTTCGATCCGGCGAAGGCGGGGGCGTTCGAGTTTCTCCGCAAGCGCGGCGGCCATCTGTTTTCCAAGATGCGCTTCGTTTCGGCCCAGCTCGAGGCCTATCTGACCGACGATCACTGGCTTGAAAACGGCCGCCATGCAAACGCCCTGGCGAAGCGTCTCGCCGAAGGCCTTGCGGACTTGCCGGGTATCGAATTGCTCAATCCCGTTGAGGCCAATGAGCTGTTCCTGGCGTTGCCTGATGCGGTTGTCGAGGGACTCGAGGCCCGCGGGTTTCGGTTTTACAGCTGGGGCAAGGTGGGGGAAAAACAGGTTCGGCTGGTCACCGCCTTCAACACCCGGCAGGAAGATGTCGAGGCCTTTATTGACGCTGCTGTCGCGCTGACGGGTGCAGCGGTTCGCGCAAGCGCCTGAACATGACGTCTGAGGAAAGAGGCGCGCTTGAGACGCCCACGGAGGCCGGCGAACCGCCTTGGCTTGCCTGGGCAAGGCGTCTTCAGGCGCTCTCACAGAGCGGCTTGTATTACTGCGAAGACGCTTTCGACCGGGAGCGTTACGGCGAGGTCGCCCGCATCGCCGCGGAGATCATGGCCCGGCACAGCGGTGTGGCGGCAGAGCGGGTCGAGCGGTTCTTCAGCGCAGAGGTCGGCTATGCCACGCCCAAGACCGATTTGCGCGCCGTGGTGCTGCGGGAGGACAAGCTGCTGTTGGTGCGTGAGCGCAGCGACGGCCTATGGTCGCTGCCCGGCGGTTGGGCCGATGTGGGGGAGACGCCGGCGGCCTGCATCGAAAAGGAGGTCTGGGAGGAAGCGGGCTTTCGCAGCCGCGCGGTGAAGCTGCTGGCGTTTTATGATCAACGCAGGCGCGGCGCCAAACCCCACCCGCTGCACACCTACAAGGCCTTCTTCCACTGCGAGATCACCGGTGGCGAGGCCCGGCCCAGCGTCGAGACCTCCGAGGTCGGGTTCTTCGCCGAACACGCCCTGCCGCCGCTCTCCACCGGTCGGGTCACGGCCGAGCAACTGACCCGTATGTTCGAACTGCTGCACAACCCGGACTGTCCCGCCGATTTTGACTGATCCGGCCGGCGGCGGTGCCCGGTTGTAAGAGTGCCGGCCCCCAGGCCCGGGGACCCCGCCGCCAAAACCCCGCAAAGCGCGCGGATCGGGGCTTGCCTTCCACCGGATCTTGGGCTACACCACCGGCCTTCCGGCCATTGGTCCCCTTCGTCTAGTGGCCTAGGACGCCGCCCTCTCACGGCGGAAACAGGGGTTCGACTCCCCTAGGGGACGCCA
>JANQMC010000129.1 GCA_028280305.1 Pelagibius sp.
CCTGCCAAAAGACAAAGCCGAGAGCTTCTGTCACGCCCTCGGCTTTCGCCTGATCACCCGGCGCAGCGGCGCGCCCTTCGCCGCGCGCGCCGACGTTCTGGAGCGGCTGGCGCGGGAAACCCATCGCCTCGCCGCCGAGAGCGGATCGCTCGCCCTCAGCCCAGAACTCTGCAAGCTGGCGGAGTCCGACGAGGCCGATATGGCGGCGCTGCTCTTCGCCCTCGGCTATCGCCGGCAGCGCGACAACGAGGGCATCGTCCGCTACAGCCGCAAGGGTGGCAGACCCAAAAAACGCGACGCCAAAGACGCAACGCCCACGCCGGACAAGCCGGCCAAACGGCCGCGGAAACGCGGCAAAAAGCCGGCGCGAAAGAAACAGATGGATGAGAAGCGCTACGCCGATTCCCCCTTTGCCGTTCTGCGCGACCTTGTTCCGGGGGGAGATTGAGTATGGCCGCCGCATGAGCGAGGCCGACCCGTGAGCGAAACCGATGGCGGGCTTCGCGCCGACAAGTGGCTGTGGTACGCGCGCTTCTTCAAGACCCGCAGCCTGGCCGGCAAGGTCTGCCAGGCGGGCAAGCTGCGCCTTTCCGGCCAGGGCGTGGTGAAGCCCCACACCAAGGTCAGGGTCGGCGACGTACTGACCTTTCCCCAGGCGCGCCACATCCGGGTGGTGAAGGTTCTCGCCCTGGCCGAACGCCGCGGCCCGGCCAGCGAGGCTCAGGCGCTCTACGAGGATCTGAAGCCCCCCGACGCCGAAAGCCGCCTGCCCAGAGGTACCCCCTCGGCAACGGAGAAAGTGGCGCTGCGCGAGCCCGGCGCCGGGCGCCCAACCAAGCGCGAGCGCCGCGATCTCGACCGCCTGCGCGAAACCGAGTGAGCCCCGTTCAGTCCAGGCGCGTGGTGAGAATCTTCATGCCGGCGGCGCCGAAGGCGAGAGCGAAGACAGCCTCGAACCAGCGGCGCAGCTTCATGTAGCCGGTCATCATCGGCGGGCTGGAGAACAGCAGGGCGTAGCCGTGGAACACCAGCGCGCTCTGCAGACCGACGGCGAGGATCACCATAATCAAAGCTTCCGGCGGCGAGCCCGGCGGCACCCCGACGGCAAAGAGCGAACCGAAAAACAGGATCGCCTTGGGATTGGTCAGGTGCAGCGCCAGACCCTTGCCATAAGCGGTCCGCAGCGTCGGCGTCGACAGACGCCGGGCCGGCAGATCGCCCGGCGTCATCGCCGAGCGTGCGGACTTGTAAGCCAGGAACAGCAGATAGCAGGCGCCGAAGTATCGGATCATCTCAAAGGCCCAGGCATTGGCCAGCATCACCGCCCCCAGTCCCAGGGCCGCGCCGACCGACCAGGTCAGGGACCCCGTGGTGATACCGGAGGCCAGGACGAGGCCGTAGCCGCGCCCGGCACTCATCGAGGTACCGGCGATGGCCAGGGTCGCCGGGCCGGGGCTGCAACTGGCAATCAATGCCGCCAGCAGAATGAGGGGAAGGTTTATGTCACCAAGCATTCTGAAACCCTGTCACGGACGTCTCTCACGAGCAAGGTTGGGGTCAGGCTTTGCGTCTCCCCGCTAACCGGCAGGCGCCACGAGAGAGGCGCCGTCCCGCCAGCGCCAGGGTTCGGTCGCGCGGTGCCCCTTGCGATAGTGCCGCAGATTGTCGCGCGAAGCACAGGCCACCGCCTGACCGACCAAAGCGCCTTCTTCGGCCAGAGGGGACACCCAGTCGAAAGGAACATCACCCCAGAACAGAGTCCGTCGACCCGCGCCGTCCCGCTGAACCAGGGTTGCTTCGACCATGACCCCTTCGAAGATGAAGGCACGCTTATGGGCAAAGCGCTTGCCCGCGATCTCGTCAAGCAGCGGGTCGGACTTGAGCAGTCGGTCAAGTACGGCAAAACCATCCGCCGTCAACAGCAGGTCGATGTCACGATGTTGCCGTGGCGGAGCCAGACCCAAAGCTTCTTCCGCCCAGCCGCCGAACAGCAGGCAGGACAAGCCTGCCCGGTGCAGCCGACTGAGGATGTCGATAACGCTCTGCGCCGTGTTCGCCATGCCGTGCAGGCTAACACGAATACCGGCCGGGAATGGGCCCTCAGTGCGGCGTCAGACCGAGGGCTGGTTCCGGCAACTCACCGCCTTCCGGGCCGTACATCATCACCCAGCTGCCGAAGTCGTCGGTGAAGTCTTCGAAGCGGTGGATCGCCCCGGCGGGTACGAAGATCGCGTCACCGGGTCCGAAGGGCCGGCGCTGCAGGGTCTCTTCGCTGGCGCCGACGGCGAAGGTGCCGGAGCCGCTGACCACGACATAGACCTCGTCTTGTTCATGGGGCGGCTGATGGTCGATGCCGCGCGGTTCGTAAAAATAGAGTTTCAGGCTTGCCCGTTCGAGCAACTGGGCGGCGGGCAGGCCGCCGGGGGCGGTGCCGTCGGCCAACGCCGCCACCACGGCATCGCGGGCCGCCGAGAGGGGGGTGATGGAAAGGGGGATGCTCACGGTCATTACGGAATCTCCGTCGGGGGCGCGGGAGGCAACGAAGACCGGCCGGGCAGCGGCGGACATCGCCAGCCGGTCATCGGAAACTAGAGACAGCGCCCGCCCGGAAGATATCCGAATCTTGTGCTGCCTCTATGCGGCGTCCCTCACCGCAAGACGCAGGGTAGTCGAGACGGCGGCAAGCCCGGCCTCCAGCTCCGCCATCGAAAGCAGCCCGAAACCGAGACGGAAGACCCGCGCCTCGTCGCCGAACCAGCGGCCGTCGGCGACACGCACGTCCTGACCGGCGAGCCCGTCGTAGAAGCGCGCGACCGCGGCATCATCGAAGACTTCAGGCTTGAGGCGGATACAACAGAGGGCGCCGGCATCCGGGCGAATCCAATCGACGAAATCGCTATGCTCGGCAACCCAGGCCGCAGTCTTTGCCAAGCCGTCGCGCAACTGCTTGCGCCTTGCGCCGATAATCGTCTCGCTGCGTTGCAGGACACGCAGGGCCAAAGCCTCGTCGGCACGCGAACAGGCGATCACCGTGGTGAACTTGCCGAGCAGCAGTTGTTCGCGCAGGGCGGCATCGCGGGTGATCGCCCAACCCAGGCGCAGGCCCGGCGCGCCATGACACTTGGACAAAGACGCACAGGAAACGATCCGCGGATCCAAAGGGGCCATGCTGGGTGTCACCGGCTCATCGCCGTAAGCCGCTTCCCGGTAGGTTTCGTCGACCAGAAGATAGGCATCGGGCGAGGCCATCGCCATCAGCGCCAGGATTTCCCGTATCGTCTTCTGCGGGACAGCGACGCCGGAGGGGTTCTGCGGCGTGGCCAGGGCAACCAGTTTCGTTTCCGCCGAGAGACTGCGGCGCAGCGCCTCCAGGTCGAGGCGATAGCCGTCATCGAAAGAGAGCGGCAGGTCGGTTATCTCCGCGCCCACCGACACCAGGGTATTGCGGGCGTTGGGAAACAGCGGCGCCGTGGTGACGACCTTGTCGCCCGGACGGCAGAGAATGAAGGCGATGAGAAACAGCGCCTGCATGCCGCCGACGGTGATCACCACGTCGTCCGCATCGACGCCGTGGCTTTCCGCAAGCGTCTTCCGCAGGGCGGGGTCGCCCGCCGTGGTGCCGTAGCTGAGCGCGAGTTCGGCCATATCACCGTTTTCATCCCGGTTCAGCAGTTCGCGCAGCAGAAGGTCCGGCCCGATGCTTTCGGCGAGGTCATAGCGCGGCGTCCCTGCCGTCAGGGACATGATGTCGTTGCGCGGAAACCGCTTCGGGGGTTGGGCCATGGCACTGCTCCTGCAGAAAGTGGGGTGATCTGCGGAGAGATTGACCGAAACTGGGTGCTTGTAACAGATACAGAATTCATGAATTGTAACCAGTACAGATTGCTTTTTTTATCTTTGTACCGGTCAACCCGCCGAAGGGAGCGAAACTGTGTCGGACCAGCCGCGCCGCTATGAAGACCTTGCCGGCTTTGTCACCGCGCTGGTGGAGAACGGCACCCTGCGCGCGGGCATGCGCGCGCCCTCGCTGCGCAAGGTGGCGGCGCAACACGAAGCCAGCATGTCGACGGCGCTGCAGGCCTATCGCCTGCTGGAGGATCGCGGGGTGCTGGAGGCGCGGCCGCGTTCGGGCTTCTACGTCGCCGCCGGCAGCCGTGTGGCATTGGACAAGCCCGCCGTCTCAAGCCCGCCGGCGAAGGCGGCAAAGGTCACCGTCACCCCCGGCATAACCGACCTCCTCGAACACGCGGCCAATCCGGAGCTGGTGCCGCTGGGCTGCGCCATCCCCAGCGCCGAGCTGCTCGCCGCCGGACGCCTCGACCGCTTTCTCGCCCGCGCCGCCCGCACCAAAGGCACGGACTACAACATCTATACCGAGCCGCGTGGCGATGCGGAGCTGCGCGCGGAGATCGCGCGGCGCGCCCTGCGCTGGGGTCAGGTGGTCGACCCCCGCGACACCGCCATCACCTGCGGCTGTACCGAGGCCCTGTCGCTGGCCCTGCGGGCGGTAACCAAACGCGGCGATACCGTGGCCATCGAGTCACCCACCTACTTCGGGCTGCTGCAGGTTCTGGAGTCCCTCGGGCTGAAAGCCCTGGAACTGCCAACGGACGCGACCAGGGGGATCGAGATCGGCGCCCTTGAAAAGGCCTTGGCTGCGAAGCCGGTGCGCGCCTGCCTGTTTTCCTCCAGCTTCAACAACCCGCTGGGCTTTGCCATGAGCGAAGCAAAGAAACGCAGGATCGTCGATCTGCTGGAAGCCCACGGCGTGCCCCTGATCGAGGACGATATCTACGGCGACATCTATTTCGGCAAGGAACGCCCCAAGCCCTTCATGGCCCTGCGGCCGAAAGCCGACATCCTCTACTGCAGTTCTTTTTCCAAGACCGTCGCCCCGGGGTACCGGGTCGGCTGGATCACCGCCGCCCGGCATATCGACCGCATTCTGGAAGAGAAGTTCGCCCTCACCCTCTGCGGCCCGGCGCTGCCCCAGGTGGCCATCGCCGCCTTCCTGGCCTCCGGCGGCTACGACAGCCACCTGCGCCGCATGCGCCGGGTCTTCGCCGATCACATCGACCGCATGACCCGCGCCATCGGCCGCAGCTTTCCAGCGAGCACCCGTGTCACCCGCCCGGCCGGCGGCTTCGTGCTGTGGCTCGAACTGCCCGCGGGTTTCGACAGCCGCCAACTCTTCGACCGTGCCCTGACCAAGGGCATCTGTTTTGCCCCCGGCGACGTCTTCTCCGCCGCCGGGCGCTATCGCAACTGCCTGCGCCTCAGTTGCGGTCACGCCTGGGATGCGCGGATCGAAAAGAGTATCGGGACGCTTGGCAAAATGGTCCACCGGCAGTTGGGAGACTGACGGTCCGAACGGGAGGCGCGTCAGGCTTTCCAGTCGATGACCTTCAGCTTCGGCCAAAGGACCGTCCAGCGGGCAACCTTGGCGCGGTAGATTGCCGGGGTGATCTGAACCTTGTTGGGCCGCAAGGTCAGGTCCAATAGATCGTCGAGGCCGAAGGGCGCGCAGACCTGAAGACCATCACCGGAAGGGCGCACACCGATGGCGGTCGCCGTCGTCGGAAAGGTGGCGATGGCCGCCTCTGTTGATTCATAGGGATCGATGGGATAGCCGAACTTGTCTTCGTACCAGAGATGGACCCGCGCCTCGTTCTTCACGTCGAAGCGCAGCGGCAGGGCGGAAAAGGCCCGGCTGATCCGCCAGGAGTTCCTGATCTCCGCCGCCTCGGAGAGGTCGGCCGCATCGTGGTAGACGATATCGATGTCTTTGATGCCGAAGGCGGGCTGGAAGCCGTGCGCCTGGTTCCAGAAGGTCTGGGCCACCGCACCGGCCACCAGCCAGGCATCCGGCAGGTCAATCTGCCGCCAAGCGTCCAGCACCGGCGCCAGCAGCGGACTCGTCAGAACAGCGGTCTCAAAGGATGCAACGTCGCGGGAATCGGTCATGAGGATATCTTATCCGGAATGACAGTCCGGCGTTGTCCGGCAACCAAAACAGCGGCACGGCGGCAAGCGGCGAAGAGCCCTGCGAGTCAGGGTTGCGCGGGCACTTCCTTCTTTTTCGGCTTCTCGGCCGGCGGCTCCGGCTGCAATTCGGGTTGCTTGGTCTTGTTGCCGGACTGGCCGTCGGCATGACCGATGGTCCCGACATTTACGTGCGGCTTGTTGCGTTCGAACTTCTCCTTGGCCGCTTCCGCGGGCTCGGAAAGGCTCAGACCGCCGGCGGCAATTGCCGCCAGGGCGACCATGGTCAGAGTTTTGATCTTCATTGTTCTTCCCTCTTTCCCGAATGCCCAGTTGCTGCCCCCAACAGCACCCCGGCTTTGTGTTCTAAAAGGTTAGGCGTGACGAGGGCGGCAAAGGTTCAATCCGCCCTTTGCCTGCGGGCGGGGAGAGGCTGGAACGACACAAGATCGCCGGAAAATGCAGTCTTACAGCCGGTCCAGGAGCGCGTGGTAGAGCATACCGGCGACCAGGGTTGGCCAGCGCAGCAGGGTGCCGCCGGGGAACTGCGGGCTCGGCACCGAGGCCAGGAGATCGAAGCGCTCGGTCTCACCGTCGATGGCTTCGGCAATCACCTTGCCGGCCAGCGAGGTCAGCGCCACGCCCTGGCCGGAAAATCCCTGGGCATAATAGAGACCCTCGTCGAGCCGCCCGTAAGCCGGCAGGCGATGCATGGTGATCGCAAGGGTGCCGCCCCAGGCATAGTCGATCCTGACGTCTTCAAGCTGAGGAAAGACTTTCAGCATGCAGGGCCGCACCACCCCGGCGATGTCCTTGGGATAAGCGGCCCGGTAAGTCTCGCCACCGCCGAACAGCAACCGCCCATCCGCGGAGAGGCGGTAATAGTCGAGCACGTGTTTTGAATCCGCCACCGCCGCATCGTTGGCGATAACCGACTTTGCGCGGTCTTCGCCGAGCGGCTCGGTGGCGATGATGAAATTGTTGATCGGCATGATCTTGCCGGCAATGCGCGGTTCGATCCCGCCGAGGTAACCGTTGCAGGCCAGCACCAGCCGGTCGGCCCGAACGTCGCCGCGCGCTGTGGTAATGCGATGCCCGCCGCCGTCGCGGCTGATCGCCGTAGCCGGCGTCTCTTCGTGGATCGCGACGCCGGCCTTCCGCGCCGCGCGGGCCAGACCCAGCACATAGTTCAGAGGATGCAGATGACCGGCATCGCTGTCGATGCAGCCGCCGTGATAGAGATCCGTGCCCAGCATTTCCCGCAGCTCGTCACGCAACAGCGGGCGGATATGCGGATAGCCGTAGTCGTCGCGCAGGCTCTCCGCGTAGTCGACGATTTCCGGCAGGTGGGAAGCTTTGAAGGCCGCGGCGATCAGGCCCGGCCGCAGGTCGCAGTCGATGGCGTGGCGGGCAATCCGCTCGCGCACGATGGCCTTGGATTCCTCCGCCAGATCCCAAAGCCGGCGCGCCCGTTCCGCCCCCATCAGCTTGGTCATGGCCGCAGGCTCGATGCGCTGGCCGCTGCAGAACTGACCGCCGTTGCGCCCGGAAGCCCCCCAGCCGATGCGCTGGCTTTCCAGCAGCACGGTCTTGTAACCGCGCTCGGCCAGATGCAGGGCCGTGGCGATGCCGGTATAGCCGCCGCCCACCACGCAGACGTCGCAATCCGTGCTGCCGTCCAGCGGTTGCGGCGGCGTCAGCCCCCTGGCCGTGGCCACGTAGTAGGTGTCGGGATAGCCGGCGCCCACCTCCCGCTCCAGGGCCTTCGCTTCAATCACAGACGGGTCGGTCACTGACCGTCCTTTGGGTCTGCATCTCTGGCAAACCAGAGCGACAGGTTGTTGGCCGGCATCTCGCGGATCAACGGCGGCGCCAGGCCCGCGCGACGGGCGAGATCGCTCACCGCCTCCAGATCGCGCACACCCCAGGCAGGGTCGCGGGCGCGCAGACTTTCGTCGAAGGCCGCGTTGCTGGGCGCCGTATGCGCCCCGCCGCGTTTGAAGGGCCCGTAAAGAAACAGGCCGCCGCCGGGGGCAAGATAGCGGGCGGCACCGGCAAAGAGGCCCTCCGCCGCCGCCCAGGGGGCGATGTGAATCATGTTGATACAGACCATCGCCGTCAGCGGCAGCGCCGTCTCGGGCAAGCGCCAGTCGGCGGCCGTCACGTCGACCGCCAGAGGGGCCGAGAGGTTGGCGCCGCCGTCGCTCAGGCGGTAAGCCTCGATACTACGGCGCAGGTCTGGATCCGGTTCGCTGGGCAGCCAGTCGATGTTCGGCAGCCGTGCCGAAAGATAGAGCGCGTGCTCGCCGGTG
Organism: Pelagibius sp.; assembly: GCA_028280305.1. Lineage (GTDB taxonomy): Bacteria > Pseudomonadota > Alphaproteobacteria > Kiloniellales > Kiloniellaceae > Pelagibius. The sequence goes on from JANQMC010000129.1 coordinate 8,295, forward strand.
CCGCTGGCCAGCTCCAGCAAAGAACCCTTCCCGGGCAGCCAGTCCTGCAGGGCTTCGGCGATCGCCGCACGGTTGCGCGCGGTCGCCGGCGCATGACGCCTGGCCTCCGGCCCCGGCGCGCTGGCAGCTCTTGATCCTGTCCCCCCCGGTGTTGCCGGTGAACGTCCCGTCATCTGATGAGCATCTGAATTCAGCCTCTCTTGCGCTGCACGCTAAGCCAGACGACAGGCCGTCGGCAAGCGCCAAAGACCGCACAAGGCCTGGGGTTGCGCCAAGCAACGCAGGGTGATAGGCAAAGCCGTGCTCGACAGGATCAAAGCCCTTTTCAGCGACCAGCTCGAAGCTGGAGAAGCCGCTGCCGGCAATCATGGAAACGATGAGCTGCAGCTCGCAGCCGTCGCCCTCTTGGTTGAGGCGGCACAGATGGACGACGACTTCGGCGACGTGGAGCGCAACAAGATCGTCGAACTGGTTCAGCGGCGCTTCAAACTGAACGAGGCGGAGAGTCAGGAGCTGCTGCAGGCGGCCAGCGACAAGGTCGACAGTTCGATCCAGATCTTCGGCTTCACCCGCGTCATCGACGATGCCTTTTCCGAGAGCGAGCGCGTCGAATTGATGGAGATGCTGTGGGAAGTCGCCTACGCGGACGGAACGCTGCACGACTATGAAGCGAACCTGATGCGGCGCCTCGCCGGCCTGCTGCATGTGAGCGACCGCGACAGCGGCGATGCCCGCAAGCGCGCCCGCGCCCGTCTCGGCCAGGAGAGTTGAGGCCCGGAAAGTCGAGGCCCGGAAAGTCGAGGCCCGGAAAGCTGGGGCCAGGAAAGCTGAGGACATCCAAAAGGCGGCCTGAAGAGCCGCCGGAACTGTCGGTGGAAACAAATAAAGGAGCCGCCCGGCGGCCGCATAAGGAGAGTTGAGCGATGACTTACGTCGTCACCGAAGCCTGCATCAAGTGCAAGTACATGGACTGCGTCGAGGTCTGCCCCGTCGACTGCTTCTATGAGGGTGAGAACATGCTGGTGATCCACCCGGACGAATGCATCGACTGCGGCGTCTGCGAGCCCGAGTGCCCGCCCGAAGCCATCGTGCCCGACACCGACCCTCAGGCCGAGACCTGGTTGGAACTGAACCGCGAATACAGCGACGCCAAGTGGCCCAACATCACCCGCAAGGGCGACGCCCCGGCCGATGCCGACGAGTTCAGGGGCCAGAGCGGCAAATACGAGAAGTTCTTCTCCGCCAATCCCGGCAACACCGACGGCTGACGATCAACACAATCATTGTCGGGCGCACCGCGGGGCCGGGATTTCAATCCTGGCCCGGCGAGCGCAGACCCGATTAACCCTGACAAGCCCCGCAGAGCCTGGAGACCCGCGGAAACTGGGGGGAAACCGGGCTCTTCGCACCTGCAGCAGTTGTTTTTTCAGCACTTATGTGTTATTTAGATGACATGAGGGCTGAATAAGACGAGACGCGCCACTGAGCAGAATCGGGGGCGCGGTAGTTGTTTTCGTGCAGTGGTCTTAGTGAACAGGTGATTCCAGGGC
>JANQMC010000005.1 GCA_028280305.1 Pelagibius sp.
TTGGTGGGCGCACAAGGACTCGAACCTTGGACCCGCTGATTAAGAGTCAGCTGCTCTGCCAACTGAGCTATGCGCCCCCAAAGAGGTCCCGGCTTTGGCCCCCCTCGAAGCGGGCGCCTGGCAAGGGCCGGAAGAAGGCTCCGGCCGCCGGGATGCGGGGTGATAGCAAGTCCGCCGGGCTTTGTCGAGAGGGCTGAGACGGGAAATCCGGCGAAAGCGGGCTTTCGGAGGAGATTCGAGGGATTCTTGCGGTTTTGGGGCGCTTCAAGGCGCCGGTCTCGGGCTGGATCGCATGCTTCGAGACGCTTCGCTCCTCAGCATGAGGGCATGGTTGACGAGCGTTCCGCCTCACCCTGAGGAGAGCTGAAAGCCGGCTCGAAGGGGCCCTTACACGACCCGCTAAACCTCCGCCGTGCCGCGGCGGGAGATGCGGATATCGCGGTGGATGTAGCAGGAGATGATGAGGCCCATGGCGATCATCACCGTCAGCAGCGCCGTGCCGCCGTAGGAAACCAGCGGCAGCGGCACGCCGACCACCGGGAAGACCCCCATCACCATGGCCATGTTGATGAAGACGTAGAGGAAGAGGTTGGTGGTCAGGCCGATGGCCAGCAGGCGGGCGAACTGGTTGCGCGCGCGAAAGGCGATGGCGAAGCCGTAGGCCAGCACCAGGAAGTAGAGGGCCAGCAGGCCGAGGCTGCCGACCAGGCCGAATTCCTCGGCCAGCATGGTGAAGATGAAGTCGGTCTGCTTTTCCGGCAGGAAGTTCAGATGGCTCTGAGTGCCCTGCATGAAACCCTTGCCGGTGACGGAACCGGAGCCGAAGGCGATCATTGCCTGCAGCGCGTGATAGCCGGCGCCCAGGGGATCGTTCTCCGGGTTCAGGAAGGTCATCACCCGCGCCTTCTGATAGGCATGCAGGAACTGCCAGGCGATGGGCACGGCGGCAAGGCCGGCGACGGCGACCAGCGCGAACTTCCACCAGCGCACCCCGGCGCAGAGGAAAACGGCGGAAGCGGCCAGCAACAGCATGCCGGAGGTGCCGAGATCCGGCTGCCGCAGCACCAGGGCCGCCGGCGCCAGGACCAGCGCCAGAGGCAGCAGCAGAAACGTCGGGCGGCCGATGTCTTCCGTCGAGACGCCGTGGAAGTAACGGGCCAGGGCCAGGATCAGCGACACCTTCATGATTTCGGAGGGCTGCAGGCGGATGAAGCCGAGGTCGATCCAGCGCTGCGCGCCCATGCCGATGGTGCCCATGAACTCCACCGCGCAGAGCAGGCCCAGGCTGCCCAGGTATATCAGATAGGCGTAGCGGAACCAGAAGCGCACATCGATCAGGGCGACGGTGAACATGATGACGATGCCGAGGCCGAAGCGGATCAACTGACGCGAAGCCCAGGGCGACATCGACCCGTTGGCCGCCGAATAGAGCATGGCGAAACCGACCCCGGCGATCACGCAGAGCAGAAGTACCAGGCCCCAGTTCAGCTGCCAGATCTTCTGGCGCAGCGTCATTTCCGGGTTGCGGTTGGAGAGGAAGATATCCGCCGGCATGGTCGTCAGCCCTGCTTTACCGGCTGATCGAGGGCGACGATAGGCAGCGAACGGCGCCCGGCGGGGTCGCGGCGCTGGGTTTCCAGCAGGATATCGCGGGCGATGGGCGCGGCCACCTTGGACCCGCCGCCGCCGTGTTCCACCACCACGGCACAGGCGTAGCGCGGCTTGTGCACCGGGGCATAAGCGACAAAGAGCGCATGGTCGCGGCGCCGCCAGGGCAGCTGTTCGTTCTTGGTAACGCCCGCGGCACGCTCGGCCATGGTGATGCGGCGCACCTGGGAGGTCCCGGTCTTGCCGGCCAGCTCCCAGCCTTCCTCCTCGATACGGGCACGGTAGGCGGTGCCGCGCGGATGGTTGCTCACCGCATCCATCGCATCGCGCACGATATCCAGATGGGCCTTCGGCACATCGATGTCGGCGAAATCAGGTGTCGGCGGATCGCCCTGGGGCACGTCGTCTTCGGCTCGCACCCCGCGGGTCAGGCGAGGCGTCACCGCCTTGCCGGTCGCCAGCCGCGCGGTCATCACCGCCAGCTGCAACGGGGTGGTCAGCACGAAACCCTGGCCGATGGAGGCGATCAGCGTCTCGCCGCCCTGCCAGGGCTCGCCGATATTGGCCAGCTTCCAGTCGCGGGTCGGGATCACCCCGCCCCTTTCGCCCTTCAGATCAATGCCCGAGGGCTCGCCGAGCCCGAACTTGCGCGCCATGTCGGCGATGTTGTCGACGCCGATCTTGCGCGAGATGTCATAGAAATAGACGTCACAGGAATGCTGAATGGCACGGATCATGTCGACCCAGCCGTGCCCGTGCCGCTTCCAGCAGTGGAAACGGGCCCGTCCGAGGGTCATGTGGCCGGGGCAGAAAACCCGGTAATCGGTGCTGATGCCGGCCTTCAGCGCGGCCAGGGCGACGATCATCTTGAAGGTCGAGCCGGGTGCGTAGAGGCCTGTGGTGGCCTTGTTGTTCAGCGGCTTCAGCGGATCGTTGATCAGGTCGTTCCACTGCTTCACCGTCAACCCGATGTTGAAGGCATTGGGGTCATAGCTCGGGGTCGAGGCCAGGGAGAGCACGTCGCCATTCTCAATGTCCATGACGATGGCGGAGGCGCTTTTCTCGCCCAACAGGCGCTGGTGCGTGAAGGTCTGCAGACCGCCGTCCAGGGTCAGAACCAGCTCGTCGCCCGGCTTACCCTCCTCACGCTTCAGTTCGCGGATCACACGGCCGTAGGCGTTCACCTCGATCTGGCTGTTGCCGGCGGCCCCGCGCAGCGGCAGATCGTATTTCTGCTCGATGCCATTCTTGCCGATGCGAAAACCCGGCAGTTCCAGCAGCGGGTCGCCGGTCAGGTCGCGCTCGGCCACCGCGGCGACATAACCCAACACATGGGACATGCTGGCGGCAAAAGGATAATCGCGGATCTGTCCCATCTCGATGGAGACGCCGGGCAGCTCCGGCCCATTCACCTCAACCCGGCTGACCTCGTCCCAGCTCAAATTCTCACGCACGGTCACCGGCACGAAGCCGCGTTTGCGCGATGCTTCGCGCAGCACCCGCTTGTAATCGTGCTCGTCCAGTTTCATCAACTGAGAGAGCGCGTCCAGCACCTGTTTGACATCACCGGCCTGTTCGCGCACCAGGACGACGCGAAAGTTCTGGCGGTTGCTCGCCAGGGCATAGCCGAAACGGTCGAGAATGCGCCCGCGCGGCGGCGGCAGCAGGCGCAGATTGATGCGGTTGTCCTCCGCCAGGGTCTTGTAGCGGTCCGCCTCGACCACCTGCAGGTAGTACATGCGGCCCGCCAGACCCGTCAGCAAGAGCGCCTGGGCCCCGCCCAACAGCAGCGCACGGCGCGAAAAAGCGCGGTGGCGTTCGTTGTCTTCGTTTTTCTGCAACATCGTCCCTGCCCCGTCTAACGCTGGAACAGGCGCTGACCGCGCAGAAAGAACCAGGCGAGCACCGGGTAGACGGCGACGGTCATGAGAAACTGGAAGAACACCGGCTCGGGATCGATGTAAGCCATCATCGCCAGGCAGGTGAGCAGCCAGGTCAGCGCCATGGACACCGCGGCGACAAGCATGAAGACGCACCAGATCAGGACGAAAGAGGCGGCCAGAAAGAAGCGGTGCTGCCAGACCACCAGGGCATGGGCGATCAGCAGCCCAACGATGCCGGGTCCCCAGGCACCGCCGGCCAGGAGGTCGTGAACGAAACCGATGATGAAAACGGCCCAGATCGGCATCAGGTCGGGCCGGTGGACCGACCAGAAGAACACGCCGATCAGCGCAACCTCCGGCACAATGGAAGCAAAGCCGGTAATCCTGAGCGGCAGCAGGGACAGCAGCACCAGCAGCAGAGTCACGAAGAACGGCGAGATGTTGCGGGCCACGCCGTCCAGGCGATGTAGCACGCCCTGGCTCACCGGACCGCACCCCCTGTTACCGAGTCCTCGGTGGCCGCGGCGCGGCTGGCGGCCGCCGCACGCTCTGCCCGGGCGGCTTCAACCGTCTTGAAATCGAGGATTCCGCTCATCTCGTAATCGACAATGCGCAGGATTTCCATGTGGTCCCAGTCGACAAAGGGTTCGACCCGGATCGCGTTTTCGCTGACGGCGGAGACCACACCGATGGCCAGACCCGGCGGGAACACGCCACCGTGCCCGGAGGTGGTAACCTGATCGCCCGGCGTCAGTTCGACCGTGGGGCCGAGATAGAGCAGCAGCGGCGCGTTGGTATTATCGCCGGCCAGAACCGCGCGTTCACGGCCATCGCCGACAATCACAGGAATACGGCTGTTGATGTCGGTCACCAACAGCACCCGCGCTGAGCGCAGGCCGACCTCGGCAACCCGGCCCGCAAGACCGGCGCCGGTCGTCGCGGCCTGGCCCTTCTCGATGCCGTCGCGTTCACCCGCGTTGATCAGTACGGAGCGGACGAAGGCGCCGCCGGGGTCGCCCACCACCCTTGCAGTGACGTAGCGCATGCCGGGGTCCGGCACCATCTGGTTGAGATCGCGCAGCGCCGCATTTTCCGCCTCCAGGCGGCGGGCGACGGCCTGCCAGTGCAGCAGCCGGGCGTTCTGCTCTTTGAGCGCCACGTTCTCGCTTTGCAGGTTGGCCAGGGTCTCGGCCTGGTCGATGACGCCGCTGAACGTATCGACCGGCTGGGAAACCGCGTCCAGGATCGGCGTCACCATATCGGTGACGGCGGTGCGGGTTTCTTCGACGAGGAAGGTATTGGTACGGCCGATGAGCATCAGACCGAAGGCCGCGCCAACCAAAATCAACAGAGCAAAACGGCTCGCCCAGGCTTTCAACGGCGAAGCAACGCGAATCTCTGATCCGGTCGGTTTGTTCACAGGTCCTCCAGTCGCAGCCATCCCCCCATGGGCCTACGAGCGACCGATTCGGGCTAAGTTACCGAAACATCAAAACAAATACAAATGAAGAAACCCTTGATCGCCAAGTAACGCCCAATCGACGCCCGGTCAATAACGGGGTCAATACATGGAGATCAGGACGTTCTTCAGGACCTTCATTTCTTCAAGGCAGCGCCCGGTGCCGAGGGCGACGCAGGACAGCGGATCGTCGGCGATGGAGACCGGCAGCCCGGTGGAGGCCCTGAGGACATAGTCCATATTGCCCAGCAGCGCGCCGCCGCCGGTCAGGACAATGCCTTTGTCGACGATGTCGGCGGCCAGTTCAGGCGCCGTGTGCTCCAGGGCGACCTTCACCGCTTCGACGATGGCGCCGACCGGCTCGGCCAGGGATTCGGAGATCTGCCGTTCGGAGATGATCAGTTCCTTCGGCACGCCGTTCATCAGATCCCGGCCCTTGATTTCCATGGTGCCGCCCTCGCCGTCTTCCGGCGGGCAGGCGGAGCCGATTTCCTTTTTGATCCGCTCGGCGGAGCCTTCGCCGACCAGCAGGTTATGATTGCGGCGGATGTAGGCGATGATCGCCTCGTCCAGCTTATCGCCGCCGACGCGAACCGAACGGGAGTAAACGATACCGCCGAGCGAGAGAACCGCCACCTCGGTGGTGCCTCCGCCGATGTCGACCACCATGGAGCCGGTGGGCTCGGTCACCGGCAGACCGGCGCCGATCGCAGCGGCCATGGGCTCTTCGATCAGGAAAACCCGGCGCGCACCGGCGCTTTCCGCCGATTCCTGGATGGCGCGGCGCTCAACGGCGGTGGAGCCGGAGGGCACGCAGACGATGACCTGGGGAGAAGCAAAAGAGCGGCGATTATGCACTTTGCGGATGAAATGCTTGATCATTTCCTCCGCCACCTCGAAGTCGGCAATCACGCCGTCACGCAGCGGGCGGATGGCCTGGATATTGCCCGGCGTGCGGCCCAGCATCATCTTGGCTTCGTCGCCGACGGCCAGAACCTGCTTCTTGCCTTTCACCTCGGCGATCGCAACCACCGAGGGCTCGTTCAGGACGATACCGCGCCCCTTTACGTAGACCAGCGTGTTCGCTGTACCGAGGTCGATCGCCATATCGGCGGAAAGCATGCCGAGCAAACCAGAAAACATCGATCCAATCGCCTTTTTGTCAAACCCTATGGGGCCGCAGAGCCTGCGGCTGTTCGAAACACGAGATCACCGAAAGAACGGGTGCGGCGGCAAGACCGGACCGAGAAACAGCAGCAGAAGCCGCCGGCGCCGAGGCCTGGGGCAAATTTCTCGCTGAAACCGCAAATGACACTGCCTGTTACACCTTCGTCTCAGACCTTCCGGCCCCTGCGGCGCCGTACCGGCGTCACATCCCGTGAACCTTCTTCCCCTCAACAACCCGCTCACCCCGTCAACCGCGGCAGCGTGGAGCGGCGAACGAAAAGCAGAAGCGCACGGCCGACCCGAAGGCCACGGGAAAGGTTCACCGCTTCTACCGGCCCCGCCTTTGGAAGGATGCGATCCTTCGCGGCGGTTCTGACCCTGTCGTTCCGCGCCATCTCCCGTCTCGGCGCGTGCGGACCATGGGTCGGCCCTATCGTTCAGAAGCGTGGTTAACGCCTACTTTTCTAAACGCCACTCTTGAGGTTAACAATATCTATTTTGAAAGCGTTAAGAATTGCTGAAGTCCAGGGCCTTCCTACGCTTTTTCGACGCAGAAGAAACCCTGGCCAGCGCCCGGACGGCCCCGACTCCACAGCCGCATTCACCATGAAAGAGGCATGCGATCGGCTTACAGGCGCGTCAACGCTCTTCCAGGGCCCAGCCGGACTGATGGCGGCGGTAGAGCTTGTAGAGCGCATAAGCGATCAGCAGACAGCCGATCGCCGGCCGCACGACGCCGCCCATCATGATCAACGGCAGCGAGAGCGCGAGACTGGCCAGCGGAACGTAGAACAGGGTCCACTGTTTCTTGCCGACATTGCGCTGGTACCAGGGGAAGGCGGCGGAGAACAACGCCACGATCAGGAAGAACAGCGACCAGGGCCGCGTGAGGAAGAGCGTCAGGTCGTCGCTGGTCCCCACGGCACGCGACAGATTGACCTCGGCAATGTGGCCCAGGACCACCCCCAGAATGATCGGCGCAAGCGGAAAACCCAGGGTTTTCATGATGTAACCCAGGATTCCGAAGACGAAGAGCACCCAGATGTTGAAGACCGAGTTGTCCAGGGCAAAGACCCCGATGGCGCAGTACAGCAGGATGACCGAGGCGAGGAAGTACATGGGCATCCGCACGATCATCAAAAAAGCGCGCAGACAGAAGGCCTGCATGACGATCATGATGAAATGCGCCAGGAAGAAGGCCACGAAGATGCCGTAGGCCAGTTGCGGATTGTCGGTGATGAAGGTCGGGCTGGGCTGCACGTTGTGGATCAGCAGCGCCCCCAGCATCACCGCGGTGACGATATCGCCGGGAATGCCCAGCGCCATCATGGTGATCAGCGCGCCGCCGGCCGTGGCGTTGTTGGAGGCTTCCGGCGCGATAATGCCCTCGGGCGAGCCTTTGCCGAACTCTTCCGGCGCCTTGGAGGCCTTCTTGGCCTGGTCATAGGCGAGGATGTTGGAGATCGAGCCGCCCGCCGCCGGCAGAATGCCGGTGAAGACGCCGATGCAGGCGGAGCGCACGAGATTGATCCAGTGACGCAGGATGATCTTGACCGCGGCGAAGTGCTCGACCCGCACCGCCTTGGCCGAGCTTTCCATCAGCGGCCGCCGGGCCTTGTCGCGGCTGCGCACGTCGCTCAGCAACTGGGAGAAGGCAAAGAGGCCCACCAGCACCGGCAGGAACTTCAACTCGTTCTGCAGGATGTCGGTGCCGAAATTGAAGCGGGCGACGCCGTTCACCTCGTCGGAGCCGATGGTGGCGATCGTCAGCCCCAAAAGGCCCGCGATGATGCCCTTGGTCAGGTTCTCGCCCGAGAGGCTGGCGGTGATGGTGAGGGCGAAGAGCACGAGGGAGAAGAAGTCCCAGGGCCCGAACTCCAGCCCGATGCGGGCGAGCTGCGGGGCCAGCATCACCAGGATGACGGCGGAGATGATTCCGCCCAGGAAGGAGGACCAGACGCCCAGCCCCAGGGCCAGACCGGGCCTGCCCTTGCGGACCAGGGGAAAGCCGTCGAAAACCGTCGCCACCGACGAGGGCGTGCCGGGAATGCCGGTCAGCATGCCGGACATCAGGCCACCGGACAGGCCGCCGACGAAGACACCGATCATGGTCGAAAGGCCCTCGACGGGCGAAAGGCCGAAGGTAAAGGGCAACGTCAGCACCACCGCCATGGTGATGGTGAAACCGGGGATCGAACCGGCGATCAGGCCGGCGGTGACGCCGACAAACATCAAAATCAGATTGCCCGGCGCGAAGACCTCGCCGAAGGCGCCGATGAGCGTTTCAAACCCCATGGGAACGACCGATCACTTTCATGTTCTCTTGCTTCATCAGATCCCGCCTCAGTTACCCGTGTCAGTTAAACGAGATCAGCACGCCTTCGGGCAGGAAGACCCGCAGACCGAAGGTGAAGATGGCCCACATGGCCCCAACCGTGCCCGCCGCGACGGCGGCATGAATCGGCACCAGCCTCAGTTCCATGGATCCGAGAAGCGTGAGCGCGCAAAAGACAAAAAGGATTCCGCCGATCAACATGCCGAAGAACGGCAGGGTCAGCAGAAACAAGAGGAACAGGCCGTAACAGTAGAAGGCGTTGCGGTAACTGGCGAGCCAGGCGATGAGGCCCGGCTCCTTCGGCGCGCCCTCCGCACTCTCCGCATCTTCCGCTTCCCTCCGGAAATCACCCCGCAGGGCCTGGGCCAGATAGATCAGGCTGGCCAGGGTCAAAGCCGCCAGCACGGCGCGCGGCCAAACGGCCGAGTTCATCTGGCCGAAGTCGGTCAGCCTGATGTTGAAGGATTCCCAGAAGAAGACCCCGCAAAAAAGCAGCAGCACCAGGGCCACCACCACGTCCCGGTTCACGCGCGTCACCGGCAATCCCCCTCAAAACGTCCCTGTTTTCTTGTTAGTGGCAAAGCGGCCCCGATGGCGCAAACCATCGGGGCCCGAACTCTGCCGATACGGGCTTTCAGGCGTTACTCGCCCTTATAGAGCCCGACTTCCTTGGCGATCCGCTTCCAGTTGGTGAAGGTTTCCTCGAAGTAAGCCGTATACTCGGCCGGATCGTAGTAGACGACCTCGGTCCCCTTGGCGTTCATCTCGGCGATCACCGCCGGATCGGTTGCCGCCTGCTGGAAAAGTGCGCCGTAGTGATCGATGATCTCCTGCGGCGTGCCCTTGGGCAGCATGACACCGCGGTCGGTGCCATAGACCAGATCATAGCCCTGTTCCTTCAGGGTCATGACCTCGCCGATCTCGCTGTTGCGCTCCGGTGTGGTGATGCCCAGCGCCTTCAGCTCGCCGGTGGCGATGTACTGCTTGGCCGAAGCCAGGTTGATTTCACCCAGCTCGATGTTCTTGGCCAGCAGCGCGGTCATGCGCTGGCGGGTGCCGTCATAGGAAACGTGCTTGAACTTGACGCCGGCCGCGTCTTCCAGCAGCAGGAAGACGAAGTGGCTGGTCGACCCCAGGGTGCCACCGGCAACGATCTCGCCCGGCTTCTCCTTGGCCGCAGCGACCAGTTCCGTGATGTTGTTGTAGGGCACGTCCGGATTGGCGCCGAAGATGGCCGGCGTGCGGGTCAGCATGGCGACCGGTTCGAAGGCATCCCAGGTGAAGTCTACGCGACCGTTCAGATATGACGTCAGGGCGCTCTGGTGGATGGCGAAGAGCGTGCAGCCGTCGGGCGCCGCCTTCACCGCTTCCTTGGCGCCCTTGTTGCCGCCCTGGCCGCCGATGTTCACGACCTGAAGCTGCGGCTCGGCGCCCTTGTTGTTTACCGCCTCAACGAAGGTGCGGAAGATAACGTCGGTGCCGCCGCCGGCACCCCAGGGCACGATCAGCTTGGCGGTGCGGCAGGAAATCTCCGGCGCCGCCACGGCCGGCGCCGTCGACAGACCGCCGGTTACCAGAGCCGCCGTCAGGGCCGCCGCTCCCAGTAGAAGTTTGCCTCTCAACATGTTCTTGGTTCTCCCTTCCCTTATATCGGGTTCGATATTCATTATCGGTTCGCCGGAGCCTGCCCGGTCCCTTCCAGAGGCAGATCCAACGAACACGCAGATCCAACAGACTCAAAGCAAATCAACCGCCCTGCCCTCTCCACTCTCCGGCGAGAGCGGGGATGGCCTGCGGTCGTCTCGCTGTTACTGTAACCCGCCAGGGCCCGGAAACAACAGCCCAGGCCGCCAAAAAGGCCGGATCTCGCCTATCAGGAGTAACAATATTGTCAGCACAAATCAGAGTGGCAATCGCCGGTTTCGGCGCCATCGGCCATGCCGTCGCCAAGGCACTGGATCAGGGCATTGAGGGCCTGGAACTGGCCGCGGTCTCAGCCCGCGATACGGTAAAGGCCGAGGCCCGCATGTCCGGCTTCGAAAACCCGGTCCCGGTGCTGCCCTTCACCGAACTGGCAGAACGGGCGGATGTGGTGGTCGAGTGCCTGCCCGCCGCCCATTTCGGTGAACTGGCGGAGAGTGTGCTGGGCCGCGGCAAGACTCTGATCCCGCTTTCCGTCGGCGCCCTGCTGCCGCGCCCGGCGCTGATCGACCTGGCGAGAGACAAGGGCGGCGCCATCGTAGTGCCGACCGGCGCCCTGCTGGGCCTGGACGCGGTGCGGGCCTGCGCCGAAGGCCCAGTGGCTCATGTCACCCTGGTGACCCGCAAGCCGCCCGGCGGCCTCGCCGGCGCGCCGCACCTCGTTGAAAACGACATCTCGGTGGAGGGCCTGACCGAGCCCAAGCTGGTCTTCGAAGGCAGCGCCCGCGACGGCGCCAAGGGCTTTCCCGCCAACGTGAACGTCGCCGCAGCCTTGAGCCTCGCCGGTATCGGCCCCGACAAGACCGCCCTGCAGATCTGGGCCGACCCGACGGTCACCCGCAACACCCACACCGTGCAGGTGGAGGCCGACGCCGCGCGCCTCACCATGACCATCGAAAACGTGCCGACGGAGGAAAACCCCAAGACCGGCAAGATCACCGCGCTCTCCGTCCTGGCGACGCTGCGGCGGATGACGGGACCGCTGAGGGTAGGGACTTAGGCGGCGTTTCGCGCCTGCCGCTTACGCTCCCGCTAACGCGGGAAGCTGAATTCCCCCTCACCCTCCCGCTACGCGGGCCCCTCCCTCTCCCACGGAGGGGAGAGGGGACTACAGCGACCCTCTTTTGTTTCTCCCTCTCCCCTCCGTGGGAGAAGGTCGGGGTGAGGGGGAGGCGCGGAGCGCCACACATCATCTCAGCCGCCGAAGCTCACGATCTTCCCACCAGCCACTGTATGAACCAGCCGCCAGGGGCCTGTGCAGTCGACGACGGCGACATCGGCGCGGCGGCCGGTCTCCAGCGTCCCGCGGTCGTCCAGGCCCATCGCCGCCGCCGGATTCCGGGAAACCAGGTCCCAGGCTTCGTCGAGGGATCGCAGCCTGCTCTCGACGAGACGTTCGGCGGCGTGCAGCAGGCTGGGATAGTAGTAGTCGGAGGCCAGCACAGAACAGAGGCCTTCGCCGATCGCTTCCTCGGCCGAGAGGGCGCCGGTGTGGCTGCCGCCGCGGATGACGTTGGGCCCGCCCATGACGACATGTTCGCCGCCGGCCATCGCATCCGCCGCCACCCCGCGCGCGAGGGGGAATTCGCTGACGCGCATCCCCAGATCGCGGTGGCGCGTCCGCTCGGCGCCGGTCCGTTCGTCGTGGGCCAGCATGATGGCGTCCTGTCGGCGCGCCAGTTCCGCGACCTCCCGGATCTTCGCCGGAACCTCCGCCGCGCGTTGGCCGACCGCCTCGACCTGGGCCAGATACTGCTCCAGCGTGACACCGGCGCGCTGCGCCCACTTGTTGAGCTTCTGATGATCGCCGGCTTTCACGGTTTCGAGTGTCGAGGTGGTGTGATCGTTGAAGGCCAGCGCCGGTGTCGGATGAAGGGTCAGCCATTCGGCGATGTCGTCGATGGCGTCATGGGCAAAGGTCTCCCAGCGCAGCTGCACGCGGTGATCGGCCATGAAACGCGGCGCCAGGACCTGCAGCTCCGCCATGAAGCGGCGTCCGGCGGCAAGGCTGCGCGCGCCTGGCTCCCAGGAAACTGTCAGCCCGTGAAAAGCGGTGGTGATGCCGTTCGCCAGCAACTGCCGGTCGACCGAGGCCATGGCGATGGGAAAGGCGATGTCGACGCCGGGACGCGGATGCAGTTCGAGTTCGAAGGCATCGCCGTGAACGTCGACGATGCCCGGCAGCACATGGTATCCGCGGCAGTCGATGCGCGAGGCATCGGCGGCCGGCGCGTCGACAATGCGGCCCTCGGCGATGTGCAGATCGGCGGCTTCAAGACCGCCGTCGGGCGTCAGCACTCTGCCGCCCGTCAGGCTCACAGCAGTTGTCATGTCTCTTCCCCCGTGTCACATGGCGCAAGGGCTGCGCCGTTCCCTGCCACCCTCTCCTGCCGTCATGCCCGGACTTGTTCCGGGCATCCACGGCAGCGACAAAACCGAACACCTCATGCAAGAGCTACAGCGAACGGACAGATGGACCCTCGGGTCATGCCCGAGGGTGACGACAGGAACATGGCTTCAAATTGGAAGGTCCTCACCCTCCTGCCAGTTTTCCCGCCGCATCCGATACAGCACGTGCCGTTCCAGCCGGTGGCCTTTCGCCACCTTGGGATGGTCGAAATCATCTGCCGGATCGTGGGTCATGCCGAGGCGTTGCATGACCTTCTGGGACGGTGTGTTGGTCGTGGTGGTGAAGGAGACGATTTCCTTCAGGCCGAGGTCCTCGAAACCGAAGCGCAGGCATTCGCGGGCGCCTTCGGTCGCATAACCCTTGCCCCAAAACTCTTTGGCGAGACGCCAGCCGACCTCGACGATGGGATCCTGGATCGAGGTGAAGGGCGCATCGAAGTTGGGCGCCCAGAGACCGATGAAACCGATGAAGGGGGCGACATCCGGCACCTCCACGGCAAACCAGCTGAAGCCGTGCTTTGTCATCTCCTCGCGGATACGCGTCATCACGGCTTCGGTCTCGGCGCGGGTCTGAATTGCCGGGAAGTGTTCCATCACCACCGGGTCGGCATTCAGCGCCGCGAAGGGCTCGACATCCGCGTCGCGCCAGGGGCGGAGAATCAGGCGTTCGGTCTGGAGGGGGGTGAAGGTTTCGCTCTGCATCGGTCTCTTCCGGTCGGCACGGCGGCGCGCAAGCTACCCGAAGATGTCGAGCGGTACCACCTTCTTCGCCTTTCCGCTTCGCGGAACGCCCCCTCACCCTCCCGCTATCGCGGGCCCCTCCCTCTCCCACCAGGGGAGAGGGTTTTTCAGCAACCCATTTGTTTCTCCCTCTCCCCTGGTGGGAGAGGGACGGGGTGAGGGGGAACCTCAAAAAACTTCGGGCCCCGCAGATTTCCCTGCGGGGCCCGAGGCTGAATGAAAGCCTTCGAAGGAAAGGCGCTTAGTTCTTTTCCTTGTCAACCAGCTGGTTGGCCGCGATCCAGGGCATCATGGCGCGCAGCTTGGCGCCGACTTCCTCGATGTTGTGCTCGGCCGAGCGGCGGCGCAACGCCTTGAAGGAGGGCTGGCCGGCCTTGCACTCGGTCACCCAGTCGCGGGCGAAACGGCCGGACTGAATGTCGTCCAGCACCCGCTTCATCTCCGCCTTGGTCTCGTCGGTGACAATGCGCGGGCCGGTGACGTAGTCGCCGAACTCAGCGGTGTTGGAGATCGAGTAGCGCATGTTGGCCATGCCGCCCTCGTACATCAGATCGACGATCAGCTTCACTTCGTGCAGGCACTCGAAGTAGGCCATCTCCGGCGCGTAGCCGGCCTCGCAAAGCGTCTCGTAGCCGGCCTGGATCAGCGCGGTCAGACCGCCGCAGAGCACCACCTGCTCGCCGAAGAGATCGGTCTCGCACTCTTCCTTGAAAGTGGTCTCGATAACGCCGGAGCGCCCGCCGCCGATGGCAGAGGCGTAAGACAGCGCGATCTCCTGGGCGTTGCCCGAAGCATTCTGCGCCACCGCGATGAGGCAGGGCACGCCGCCGCCGCGCACATATTCCGACCGCACGGTGTGGCCCGGGCCCTTGGGCGCGATCATGAAGACGTCGAGGTCCTTGCGCGGCTCAATCAGGCTGAAGTGGACGTTCAGGCCGTGGGCGAAGGCCAGGGCCGCGCCCTCTTTCAGGTTCGGCTCCAGGGAGTCGCGATAGATGTCGGCCTGCAGCTCGTCGGGGGTCAGCATCATGACCACGTCGGCCCACTTGGCGGCCTCCTCCGGGGTCATCACCTGAAGGCCGGCGTTCTCGGCCTTCTTGGCGGTCGCCGAACCGGCGCGCAGGGCGACACGGACGTCGGCGACGCCGCTGTCCTTCAGGTTGTTGGCATGGGCATGGCCCTGGCTGCCGTAGCCGACGATGGCGACTTTCTTGCCCTTGATCAGATTGACGTCGGCGTCACGATCGTAATAGACGCGCATGGCGGCCGTCTCCCTTTGTACTTTTGTTGTTCGAATTGGCTCGCCGGGGTTCTAATGCGCCGGACGGCAAAGCGCAACGGGATTCCCGGCATGGCCGCCTGCATCTGCCGCATAGCAGGGTTTCAGCGGGTTTCGAGCGATGAGAAGCGGGCTAAGGCATTTTCGACTTGCGTCGAACCGGTTCCAGCCCGCTCCCCCTCCCGGCCACCCATAGGATACTGGCGTTGGGTGGCCGGGAGGGGGAGCGGGCCGGTGCCGTCTAAACGTAAAACGCGCTATTCTGCCGCTGTCTGCAGGAATTCGAGGGCTTCGAAGCTGACCGAGCGATCCGGGCCGACCACCAGCACCTGGTTGGCCGGCAGGGCCTGCCAGGTATCGGGCTGCTCCAGGGGTTCGGAGACGATGGAAACGGCGCTGCCTGCACCCCCCCACGCCCCGGCCGGATCGCCCGTACGCCAGTAGAGGCTCGGCGGGCGGGCGTCGCTGGCATAGCGCAGGGCATAGATCGAACGCCCGTCGGTCAGCGCCGAGGTGAAGCGCAGCGGCGCCGTCACCCCCGCTGCCGTCATCACACCGGTCACCTGGGCCAGGGTGCGCGACAGGGCGCCGAGCGGGTCCTGCTCCAACCCGTTGGCGAAGAGCAGCAGGAACAGGATCTCGCTGTCCGTGGTGCCTTCGCGGTGGTCATAGAGCGGATCGGGGATCAGGGCCTCCAGCCGCCGGCGCAGTTCCAGATAGCCGCCGATCTGGCCGTTGTGCATGAACAGCCATTGCCCCTTGGCGAAGGGATGGCAGTTGGGCCGCGACGAGGAAGTGCCGGTGGAGGCGCGGACATGGGCGAAGAACAGCCCGGCGCGCAGTTGATGGGCGAGGCTGGCCAGGTTCGGGTCGTTCCAGGCCGGCAGTACCTCGCGGTAAAGCCCCGGCTCCGCCCGCTCGCCATACCAGCCGATGCCGAAACCGTCGCCGTTGGTCGGCGTTTTCGCTTCATTGGCACAGAGGCTCTGGGCCACCAGGGAGTGGTCCGGCTTGCAGATCAGTTCATCCAGAAAGACCGGTTCCCCGGTATAGGCCAGCCAGCGGCACATGGCTTTCTCTCGTTCTCAGTCCCCGGACAGAATACCCGAAGAGAATGGAGAAAGGCTTGCAATGCACCGCCCAGCCGACGGCGGAACGGCAAAATTATTCGAATTCTGGGGCTTTCTTAGGAAAAATTACCCTATCGGCCCGCCAACGGCAAAACCGCTTCTAGAGTCCCTGGGGTCCGCGGGAGATGGCGACCACGCCGGTGCGGCTGACGTCGACCAGGCCGAGGGGCTGCATGAGGTCGATGAAGACGTCCAGCTTCTCGCTCTTGCCGGTCATCTCGAAGACGAAGTGGTCGTGGCTGGAGTCCACCACGCTGGCCCGGAAGATGTCGGCGATGCGCAGGGATTCGACACGCTTCTCCCCGGCGCCGGCGACCTTCACCAGGGCCAGTTCGCGCTCGACCGAGGGGCCTTCGAGCGAGAGGTCGCTGACCCGCTGGATCGGCACCAGGCGGTCGAGCTGGGCCTTGATCTGTTCCAGGATCTGCGGCGTGCCGGAAGTGACGACCGTGATCCGCGAGCGCTTCTCCAGCGGATCGACCTCGGTCACCGTCAGGCTTTCGATGTTGTAGCCGCGCCCGGAGAACAGGCCGATGACCCGGGCCAGCACGCCGGGTTCGTTGTCCACCAGCACCGCGATGGTGCGTTTCTCGATCTCTTTGCTCTTGTTCGCCATGGTCTGTCGCCGGCCGTTCGGCCGCTTTCGTCTTCTGCAGTCGTGAAAGGAAGTTGCGGGCGCCGTCCTTTCTAGACGAGCACCATGCCCTCCTCGGAAATCGGCTTGGCGGCCTTGTCGTCCGGACCGAGCAGCATCTCGTAGTGCGCAGCGCCGGAGGGGATCATCGGGAAGCAGTTTTCGTCCTGGGCCACCAGACAGTCGAAGATCACCGGCTTGGGCGTCTCGATCATCTCCATGATCTTGTCGTCCAGATCATCGGCCTTCTCGCAGCGGATGCCGACGGCGTGGAAGGACTCCGCCAGCTTCACGAAGTCCGGCAGGGAAGCCGAGTAGCTTTCCGAATAGCGCCCGCCATGCAGCAGTTCCTGCCACTGGCGCACCATGCCCATCCACTGATTGTTGACGATGAAGACCTTCACCGGCAGATCGTACTGCGCGATGCAGGAAAGCTCCTGAATGTTCATCAGGATGGAGGCCTCGCCGGCGATGTCGATCACCAGGGCCTCGGGATGGGCACGCTGCACGCCCAGCGCCGCGGGCATGCCGTAGCCCATGGTGCCAAGCCCGCCGGAGGTCATCCAGTGGTTCGGCTTTTCGAACTTGAAGTACTGCGCCGCCCACATCTGGTGCTGGCCCACTTCCGTCGTGATGAAGGGACTGCGGTCCTTGGTCAGCTCGTAAAGGCGCTTGATGGCGTGCTGCGGCTTGATGATCTGGCCCTTCTGCTCGAACTTCAGGCAGTCGCGGGCGCGCCACTCGTCGATCTTTTCCCACCAGGCCTTCAAAGCCTTCTGGTCGAGTTCATGACCGCCGGCTTTCCAGGCGGCCAGCAGGTCTTCCAGAACCGAGCCCGCGTCACCGACGATGGGCAGGTCGACCATCACGTTCTTGTTGATGGAAGAAGCATCGATGTCGACGTGGATCTTCTTGGAGTTGGGCGAGAACTCGTCAAGGCGCCCGGTCACCCGGTCGTCGAAACGCGCGCCGATGTTGATCATCACATCGCAGTTGTACATCGCGAGGTTGGCTTCGTAGGTGCCGTGCATCCCCAGCATGCCGACGAACTGCGGATCACTGCCGGGATAGGCGCCGAGGCCCATCAGGGTGTTGGTGCAGGGCACGCCCAGCAGCTTCACGAAGCGGGTCAGCAGCTCGGAGGCCTTGGGCCCCGAATTGATGACGCCGCCGCCGGCATAGACGATCGGCCGCTTGGCCTTGGCGATCATCGCCACCGCCTCGGCGATCTTGTCGTCCTCGGCCTTTACCTGCGGGCGATAGCTGCGGTGCTTCACCTCTTCCGGCGGGATGTAGCAATCGCTCTTCGCCTGCATCACGTCCTTGGGCAGATCGATCACCACCGGGCCGGGGCGGCCGTTCTGCGCCACGAAGAAAGCCTCGTGCAGGGTGCGCGGCAGGTCGGCGACTTCCTTCACCAGGTAGTTATGCTTGGTGCAGGGCCGGGTAATGCCGGTGGTGTCGGCCTCCTGAAAGGCGTCGTTGCCGATCAGATGGGTCGGCACCTGGCCGGTCAGGCAGACAATCGGGATCGAATCCATCAGCGCGTCGGTCAATCCGGTCACCGCGTTGGTGGCGCCGGGACCGGAGGTCACCAGGACCACGCCCACCTTGCCGGTGGAGCGCGCATAGCCTTCGGCCGCGTGAACCGCGCCGCCTTCCTGGCGCACCAGAATGTGCTGGATCTCGTTCTGCTGGAAGAGCGCATCATAGATCGGCAGGACGGCGCCGCCGGGATAGCCGAATACGACCTCGACGCCCTGGTCCTTCAGCGCTTTGATCAGCATGTCGGCTCCAGACATCGTCGGCACGTCGGTCCACTTTCTACCGGCCATCACAGTTCTCCCTTCGGCCCCCGCAGATTAAGACCCTGGGGAGGCCACACCAATCGTCATCAGTCACAAAATAGGCCGGCTGAACCGGCCAAGAAATCCTTCTCCGCAGCAGAAATGCCCCTGCGGTATGCGGCTAAAGGCCGCTGTTCGGCCCGTTTTCGGGGCCGAAGGAGCGCGACCCTATCCCCTTAACAGGGCTTGGTCAACAGGATTTGACGAATTTTCGCTAATATTTCGGGCAATAAGCTTTCGGAATATTGCGCCTCTATAACCATAATTTTCGTATCATTACTCAAGAATTGATGGCGCAGCCAGGTCATCTGGCGTTTGGCGTAGCGCCGCGTGGCCTGCTGCGCCCGGGCCAGGGCCGACTCCAGGCTTTCCGCACCGGCCAGGTGGGCAGCCAGTTCCGGCACCCCCAGGGCCTTCATCACCGGCAGGCCGGGATCCAGATCGAGGGCCAGAAGACTTTCCACCTCCGCCAGGGCACCCTGATCCAGCATCGCCGCCAGACGCGCGTCGCAGCCGGCATAGAGCGCCTCGCGCGGCGGCAGCAGGCAGAGCTTGATGAAATGAAAGGGCGCCGGTTCCGGCTCCTCGGCCTGCCACGCGGCCAGCGAGCGCCCGGTGGCCGCCAGCACCTCCCAGGCGCGGGCCAGGCGCTGGCCATCGTTCGGTGAAAGCCGGGCGGCCATGACCGGATCCCTTTCCGCCAGCTTCCCATGCAGGGCAGCGGCACCGCCTTCCGCCAGTTCGGCGCGGGTTGCCCGGCGAATATCTTCGGGAATCGCCGGCACCGCGTTCAGGCCCTGCTCGAACCCCTGCAGGTAGAGGCCGGTGCCGCCGACCAGGATCGGCAGTTTTCCGGCATCCAGCGCCGCCGCCACCTCCTTCATGGCCGAGTCCCGCCAGGCCCCGGCAGAACAGGATTCGGCGCCGCTCAGAGTGCCGTAGAGGCGATGCGGCACCTTCTCCACCTCTGCCGGTGAGGGCCGGGCGGTGAGAACGCTGAGTTCGCGATAGACTTGCATCGAATCGGCGTTGATCACGACACCGTCGAGGGCCTGGGCCAACGCGGCCGCAAGCCCCGACTTCCCGGAGGCTGTCGGTCCGGCGATCATCACCACGTCCGGAGGTTGTTTCTCCGAAAACTCTTCATTGCGATGCGTCATTGGTGGCAGTCGTAACCCGTCAGCGCTCCTTGCGGGATAGAGGGCGGCCTCTGTATAAGCCGCCGATGGAATATGTGCTTACCGTGATCGGGGACCCGCGCTCAAGGCCGTTGAACGCCGCCTTGGTGGAGGCCGCGCGCGGCGCCGTCGCAGCAAGCCGCAGCACGCCCGGCGAAGCCGACTGGCTGGCGGAGGGCATCGCCTGCGACATTCCCTTCGACGGCAGCGAGCCGACCATCACCCAGGCCCTGGTGCGCGAAGCCCTGGGGCCGGCACCGCTGGACCTCGTGATCCAGCCGAGCAGCGGACGCCGCAAGCGCCTGCTGATCGCCGACATGGAGTCGACCATCATCGCCGAGGAGATGCTGGACGAACTGGCCGGTGTCGCCGGAATCGGGCCGGAGGTGGAGGAGATCACTGCGCTGGCCATGGCGGGGGAGCTGGACTTCGAGGCCGCCTTGCGCGAGCGCGTCGGCCTGCTGACGGGGATGAAGAGGGAAACCCTGGAATCCGCAGCGGCGGCCATGACCCTGAATCCCGGTGCAAAGACCCTGGTGGCGACCATGCATGCGGCCGGCGCCTACTGTGCCCTCGTCTCCGGCGGTTTCACCTTCTTCACGGAAAAGGTCCGCGCGGCCTGCGGCTTCAGCGAGGACCGCGCCAACCGGCTGGAGATCGAAAACGGACATCTCACCGGGCGGGTGCTGGATCCCATCCTCGGCCGCGCCGCAAAGCTGGTGGCGCTTGAAGAACTGACCAAAAGCCTGGGGCTGACCCTGCAGGACAGCTGCGCGGTCGGCGACGGGGCCAACGATCTGGCGATGATCGGCGCCGCCGGCCTTGGGGTCGCCTATCACGGCAAGCCCAAAGTGCGGGCCGCCGCGCAGTTCCGCATCGATCACGGCGACCTCACCGCTCTGCTCTACATGCAGGGTTTCCGGCGCAGCGAGTTCCGCGAGGACGACGCTGCCGCCGAAGCCAGCTAGCGGAAATGAAAGCGGCGGCGCACCGAAGCACGCCGCCGCATTCTTAGACAGACTCTCTACTAGCTCTGGTCGATCCGCACCGCGACCCACTGGAAGTCGCCCTGGCGGAAGACCAGAAGGGTCACCACGCGGTAGCCCTCGGACTTCGCTTTCTCCACCTTCTCTACGACGTCGGAGGGCTGCAGCACCTCCTCCTGATCGACCTCGACGATGACGTCGCCGGGACGCAGTCCCTTTTCGGCGCCGGAGCCGCCTTCTTCGACCTCGGTGATGACAACGCCCTTGGTGCCCTCGTCCAGTTCAAAACGGGCCCGCAGTTCCGGCGTGATCTTGCCGAGCGCCAGGCCGAGGGACTCCATCTCGCTGGGGGAGAGCGCTTCCGGCTTCTGATCGGCTGGCGCGGTGGCCACTTGATCGGCCTCCAACTCGCCGATCGTCACCCGGACCTTCTCCTCCTTCGAGCGGCGCCAGATCGTCACGTCCACCGTGGAGTTCACCGCGGTTTCGGCAACCATGGCCGGCAGGCGGCGCATCTCCGACACTTCACGGCCATTGAATTCCAGAATCACGTCGCCCTGCTTGATGCCGGCTTCTTCCGCCGGGCCACCCTCGGTCACCGCCGCCACCAGAGCACCGCGGGGACGCTCGAGCCGCAGGCCCTCGGCCAGCTCGTCGGTCACGTTCTGGATGCGCACACCCAGCCAGCCGCGCCGCACTTCGCCGGAATCACGCAGCTGGGCGATGATGTTCTTGGCCATCGACGAGGGTGTGGCGAAGCCGATGCCCACCGAGCCGCCCGAGGGCGAGAAGATCGCCGTGTTCACGCCGATGACCTGTCCTTCGAGATTGAACATCGGCCCGCCCGAGTTGCCTTTGTTGATGGCAGCGTCGGTCTGGAGGAAGTTGTCGTAGCGTCCGGCATTGATGTCGCGCTGGCGGGCCGAGACGATTCCGGCCGTCACCGTACCGCCGAGGCCGAAGGGATTACCGATAGCGACCACCCAGTCGCCGATGCGGGTTTCGCTGGAGTCGCCCCACTCGGTGGAGGGCAGAGGCGCATCGGTTTCGACTTTCAGGAGGGCGAGGTCGGTGTCCTTGTCGCTGCCGACGACGGTCGCATCCAGCTTCGTGCCGTCGGATAGCACAACCTCCACTTCATCGGCATCGGCGATGACGTGATGGTTGGTGACGATAAAGCCGCTGGGGTCGATAACGAAGCCGGAGCCGAGGGAAGAGCCGCGACGCTGCTGCTGCGGCGGCGGTTCGCCGCCCTCGCCGCGGCGCTCGAAGAACTCCTTGAAGAACTCCTCGAACTGTTCGGCCTGACCGCCTTCGATGGTCTGCCGGGTCTGGATGTTGACCACCGCCGGCAGCAGCCGTTCGACCATGTCAGCGAAGGAGTCCGGCGCCGAGCGCGCCTGCACGGCAGACGACCAGGCCAGCATAATGAAGGCGCAGAGCAGGAGCGCAGCACCCACGAGCCAGCGCCGCGTCCCGGCCGACTGTTCTGCCGCAAGAGCAATCGCCTTGCGCCGTCGCGTAGTGGAAATTCGCGTCACTTTAGATTTTCTCCCTCGCTTGGAGCGCTGCTCCATAAATGGCCGGCCCCTCTTTCAAGCAAAAGCAGGCGCCGGCAAGGGTTCCCTGGCTGAAGCCACCGCTGGGCAGACACCGCTCTTCGGCGCCTCCGACCGCCCCTTCTGGCTTCGCTTGTTCCCTCTAGAATGCCAACTTGGACCTTTTCGCAGCCGGTTTGTAGGTCCTCTCAAAAAAAAGTGTAGCATCTGAAGCCTGGGATACGAAGTGGGCGAATTTATGACGCCCTCACTCAAACCCAGAGGCTTGTTGGGTTTCAGCCGCGCAGCAACCATACCCCGAAGACCCCGAGGGCGGCGGCGCAGAGGCCGCCGAAGCGAAGGCGCTCCGGCGTCATTTCTTCCAGCATCTGCAGTATCTGGCGCAATCGATGCGGAAAAACCGCCAGAAACAGCCCTTCGATTACAAGAACAAGCGCCAGAGCGGTCAGGAAATCGGTCATATCCTACCCGGATTCAAGACGAGACATCCGCCCAAGACCAAGACCCCCAGGGCCTTCGAAAGAGGCGCCGACAAGGAAGGGGCCGACCCGAAGGGCCGGCCCCGTCACCAGTTTACAGTTCTTTTCACGGCGCCGAAGGCACCGGGCCGGCGCGGTCATTGCTGACCGGCAGCCCGCTCGGTCTGGTCGAAGAAGCTGAAGAATTCGCTGTCCGGCGACAGCACCATGAAGGTGCTCTGGCTGTCCAGCGCTTCGCTGTAGGCCTGCATGGAGCGGTAGAAATTGAAGAACTCCGGGTCCTGGCCGTAGGCATTGTTCAGGATTTCGGTCCGCAGGCCCTCACCCTGACCGCGCAGGATTTCCGATTCCCGCTTGGCCTCGGCGGCGATGACCGTGGCCTCACGATCCGCCGCCGACTTGATGCGCTCGGACTGCTCGAAGCCCTGGGCACGGAACTCGGCCGCTTCGCGTTCGCGCTCAGAGCGCATGCGGTCGTAGACCGACTCACGAGTCTCGTCCGGCAGATCGGCCCGGCGGATACGCACGTCCACCAGCGCGATACCGAAACGCCGCGTCTCCCGGTCCACATTCTCACGAATGCTGGCCAGGATGCGAACACGCTCGTCGGAGAGAACCGCCGTCAGGGTCTCGTTACCCAGGACTTGGCGCAGGCGGCCATTGATGATGCCGCCAAGACGTTGACGGGCCACACTCTCAGTCCGCACGGTCTGAAAGAACAGCAGCGGATCGTCGATCTTATAGCGCGCGAAGACATCCACGATCAGGCGCTTCTGATCCGACAGCAGGATGTTTTCTTCCGGCGGATCGAGATTCAGAACCCGCTTCTCATAATACTGTACGTTCTGAAGCAGAGGCACTTTCCACGAAAGACCCGGTTCGGAAATCACCCGCTTGGGCTCACCGAACTGCATGACGATCGCCTGCTGGCGTTCGTCGACGGTGAACAAAGAGCCATAGGCGACAAGGCCGAGCACAAAGATGGCGACGATAATGGCCGGTTTCACGAAATTTCCCATGATCGCTCTCCTCAGCTGCCGCTGCCGGTCACACCGACACGGCCACGCAGTTCATTCAGGGGCAGGTAGGGAATGGCGCCGGAGCCCTGGGACCCGCTGTCCATGATCACCTTGTCGGTGTCGCTCAACACGCCCTGAAGGGTTTCCAGATACATCCGCCGGCGCGTGACGTCCGGGTTCTGCTGATAGGCGCGGAAAACCGAGAGGAAGCGCTCGGCCTCACCTTCGGCCTCGTTCTCAAGCCGCTCCTTGTAGGCTTCGGCGCCCTGAACCACGCGCTGCGCGTCACCGCGGGCACGCGGCAGGATGTCGTTGCGGTATCTGTCGGCCTCGTTGCGCAGACGGTCACGGTCCTGCTGGGCGCGCAACACATCGTTGAAGGCATCGATGACCGCTTCGGGCGGCTGCACGTCCTGCAGCACCAGTTCGGTGATCTCGATCCCGGCCTCGTACTCGTTGAGGGTGGCCTGCAGAAGGCTGCGGGCCTCCGCCTCGACGGTGCCGCGCGCTTCGGTCAGCGCCGGCTGAATGTCGGTACGGCCGATGATCTCGCGCATCGCCGACTCGGCGGCGATCTTCACCGTCGCCTCGGGCTCGCGGATGTTGAAGAGATACTGGCCGGCATCGGCGATCTTCCACTGTACCGAGAAATCGATGTCGATGATGTTCTGATCGCCGGTCAGCATCAGGCTTTCTTTTTCGGTATCACGGCGTGTGGCGGTGCGCGTATTGCCGGCGGCGCTGAAGCCGACGTCGATCTGCTGCACGGAGGTCACGCTGGGCGTTTCAACCGATTCAATGGGCCAGGGAAGATGCCAGTTCAGGCCCGGCTCGGTGGTCGCGATCCATTGGCCGAAGCGCATCACCACGCCCTGCTCATTGGTCTGGACACGGTAAATGCCGGTCAGGCCCCAAATGACGATCAGCAGAAGGCCGATCATCAGATAGGCGGACAGTCCAAGACCGCCGCCGCCGGGGATGAGGTTGCGAACCCGGTCCTGGCCCTTTTTGATGATGTCCTCGATATCGGGCGGGCGCTGTCCGCCGCCGGAGCCACCGCCGCGGCCCCAGGGACCGCCGCCACCGGATCCGCCGGATCCACCACCGCCGCCGCTGCCCCAAGGGCCGCCGCCGCCACCTTTATTTTCCCAAGGCATAACACATCATCCCGTTACCTGAATTCATTGCCCGAATTGGCTATCCCGCCGAAACGACTAAACTGACCCGAAACATACGGATTCGAGGCTGCAATCGCCGCGCGCCGGACTTATATCACGCTTGGGCCATTGTACTAGACGAGTCTGGCAGGAACCGCCTGCCTGAATATCGGCCGGATTGGGGAGTTTTCAAGGATGAGTGGAGTTACCGAGGCAAGCATTTTCGCGGCCTTGAAGGGAATTGTGGAGCCGAAAAGCCAACAGGACGTCGTAACCCTAGGCATGATTTCCGGTTTGATCGTCAAAGACGGCAATGTCGGATTTGCCATCGAGGTCGATCCCAAGGAGGGCGCGGCGATGGAACCGCTGCGCAAAGCCGCGGAACAGGCGGTTCACGCGCTTGACGGGGTGATCTCGGTCACCGCGGTCCTGACGGCCGAACGGGCCGGCCAGAACGCCGGACAGGGCGGCGGCGGGGCGGCCCCGGCCCCTAATCAGGCGCAGGGCAGTCAGGCGCAAGGTAGTCAGGCGCAGGGACAGGCCGGCGGCCAGCGGGCCATGGTGCCCGGTGTACGGGCCATCGTCGCGGTGGCCAGCGGCAAGGGCGGCGTCGGCAAATCG
Source organism: Pelagibius sp. (assembly GCA_028280305.1). Classification (GTDB taxonomy): domain Bacteria; phylum Pseudomonadota; class Alphaproteobacteria; order Kiloniellales; family Kiloniellaceae; genus Pelagibius. Next base: position 25,193 of record JANQMC010000005.1, read on the forward strand.
ACCACCACTACCAACCTGGCTCTGGGCCTGGCCCAGCTCGGCCTCAAGGTCGGGGTGCTGGACGCCGACATCTACGGCCCCTCCCAGCCGCGCATGCTGGGCATCAGCGGGCGGCCGACCTCGCCCGACGGCAAAATCCTCAACCCGATGGAAAACTACGGCATCAAATGCATGTCCATGGGTTTCCTGGTCGCCGAAGACACCCCGATGATCTGGCGCGGCCCCATGGTTCAGAGCGCCCTGCAGCAGATGCTGCGCGACGTCGAATGGGGCGAACTGGATATCCTGGTGGTCGACATGCCGCCGGGCACCGGCGATGCCCAGTTGACCATGGCCCAACAGGTGCCTTTGACCGGCGCGGTGATCGTCTCGACACCGCAGGACATTGCCCTGCTGGATGCCCGCAAGGGGCTCAACATGTTCCGCAAGGTGGATGTGCCGGTGCTGGGCATCGTCGAGAACATGAGCATGTTCGTCTGCCCCAACTGCGGCCACGAATCCCATATCTTCAGTCATGGCGGCGCCAAGCGGGAGGCGGATAAGCTGGGCATGGAGTTCCTCGGGGAAGTGCCGCTCGACATCGAGATCCGCGAAACCTCCGACGAGGGCCGGCCGATCGTCGTGTCCAATCCCGATGCGCCCCACGCCAAGGCCTACAGCGCGATTGCCCAGAGGGTCTGGGACAAGGTTTCGACGCAGATCGATGCCGGGGGCGCGCGTCAGGCGCCCAAGATCGTGATGCAGTAGACCGCCGGCCACCGGTCCCGGCCTACGACCTCCCGGAAGACTCGCAGAAAAGTGAGGGGGCGTTGAATTGTCCGGGCTGAAGGGCGCCACCATTCTCTCAGCCAGACCCGATTTGGGAAGAATGGAACTGCGCCAAGTCTCGGCGCCCTGAGAAGGGAACGACCATGATGCAAAAGGCTTTGTCCCGCCGGCAGTTTGCCGGCCTGGTTATGACAGGGGGCCTGACGGCCGCAGCCCTGATTGCCGCTCGCCCGGCATTGGCTATCGATCCGGTCTTCACCAAGCGCGGCCTGGCGATCCGGGGATACGATCCGGTCGCCTACTTCACCGACGGCAAACCGGTTGAAGGAAAGGCCCAGTTCACCACCGAATACGAGGGGGCAGTCTGGCGTTTCGCCTCCGCGGCCAATCGTGATGCCTTTGCCGCCGATCCGCTGCGCTATGCGCCGCAATACGGCGGCTACTGCGCCTGGGCAGTTTCCGAGGGCTATACCGCTTCCATCGATCCGGACGCCTGGAAGATCGTCGACGACAAACTCTACCTGAATTACTCCAAGTCGGTTCAGCGCCGCTGGGAACGCGACATTCCTGGCCGTATCGCCAAGGCCGACACCAACTGGCCGCAGATCAAAGCCGGCGGGTAACCGACAGGGCTTCATCGCAAATCGGGGGGCCGTTGCGAACGGTCCCCCCGAATCTCTCAACCTCTTGCGGTCGGTTCCCCCCGGGGTGACGGCGGCACAGTCCGCGTCGGCCCGGCCCGGCCCATCCGGCGCGGTTCAGCCGCCGAACATGCGTTTTAGATTTTCGAAACCGGCCTCGTAGATCTGGCTGATCTGTTCGATCGCGACATTCTCGGTCGCGCCCGAGGCGTCGAACTCGCTGGACCAGGCGACAGTGCAGCCGCCGCTGTCTGATTCGCGCACCCGCAGGGTCGCGGTGTAGTTGGCCACCGGCAGCGGGCTGGAGACGATGGAATAGGTATAGAGCCGCTCTCTCTCGTCGATCTGTTCCAGTTTTTCTTCGATCGTGCCGCCGCCCATCAATGAAAGCGTGCGCAGGGTGGTGCCGCCGTCCTTCTTGCTTTCGCTTTTCTGCACGGCCGGATGCCAGTCCGGCAGTCCGTTGAAGTTGCCGATCACCGACCAGACCGCCTGGGCCGGAACCGGAAGTTCCGTGGTAGAGCTCACCTTTGGCATGATCGCAGCGCCTCCCCTGTTGGGTTTCATCGATCCGACAGTCTAGAGCATGTTCACGTCAAATGAAGTCAATTCCGCAGCCGTTCCGGCCTCAGGACCCGCCTTCACCTTTTGTTAAATCGGCCCTGCCACGCTGCGTTTTTCCCCGTTTCGCGCCGGCCCGGAAGAAATTCATGCATTATGTGAAGCCGCCGCTCGCCTTGCTGCGCGGCCTGATCGACCGGAACACCCAATCCGCAGACATCGCTCTGGATGTCTACTGCGCGCCAAACCCGTTTCTGCGCGAGTTCTTCTGGGCAAGGTTGTGGATGCTGACGCTGCTGATGCGCCGCCTCGCGCGCCGGGACGGACGCTGCCTCGACTTCGGGGGCGGCAGCGGCATCTTCATGCCGTCGCTGTCCAGCGGCTTCCAGCGTGTCGATCTGATCGACCTGAACACCAGCCAGGCTGAACAGATGCGCGAACGCTATCAACTCGACAACGTTCAGATCACCAATGCCAACATCAAGGACTTCGACTTCGGTCCGGGCGCCTTCAACGCCATCGTCGCCGCGGATGTCCTGGAACATTTCGAAGATCTGAGCTTCCCGGTCGAGCGGATCAGGCACTGGCTCGACGCGGAGGGAACGCTGTTCACCTCGCTACCGTCGGAAAATCTCGCCTACCGTCTGCTGCGCGTGGTGTTCGGCAAGAAGAAGCCGCACGACCATTATCACGCCGCCTGGCAGGTCGAGAAATTCCTCGGCGAACATGGCTTCCGCAAGGTCTTCGGGCTTTATCACCCGCTGTTCCTGCCACTCTTTCCGCTGTTCCGGATTTCCGCCTGGCGCAAGGCCTGAGCGGCCGGTCGCCCGGTCTTTCGCCAGCCTGCGCTAGATCGGATCTGCTCTAGCGGTCCGTTCAAGAACAACGATGCTGTAGTCCGGTTGACCTTCGCCGCCGGAAACCGGGGGATCGCGCCTGACCTCCCGCCACTCCCGGGGATCGGGGTCGGGAAAGAAGGTGTCGCCCTCCGGCGCGGCATGAACCTCTGTGATGTAGAGACGCTGCGCCAGCGGCAGAGCCAGGGCATAGATCTGGCCGCCGCCAATGACCATGATTTCGCGCTGCGCTCCCACCTCCGGCCCCTCCTCCGGCAGGCTCGCGGCCAGCGCCCGCGCCCGGGCCAAAGCAGCCTCCAGATCCGCAAAGACCTCCGCCCCCTCGGCACGAAATTCCGGGTCGCGGGTGATCACCAGATTGGGCCGGCCCGGCAGGGCCTTGCCGATGGACTGAAAGGTCTTGCGTCCCATGACGACGGGTTTGCCGAGGGTCTGGGCCTTGAAAAACTTGAGGTCGCCGGAGAGATGCCAGGGCAGACCGCCCGCACGGCCGATCACCCCGTTCTCGCCGCGCGCCAGGATCAGCGCCAAGGGCAGCGCGTCCGGAACTTCTGCCTGAATCACACCGCAACCGGTGCCGAGATGTGGGGATGGGCTTCGTAGTTCACCAACTCGAAGTCCTCGAAACGGAAGGCAAAGAGATCGCGCACCGCCGGATTGATCCGGATCGTGGGCAACGCCAGAGGAGTCCGCTGGAGCTGCAGGTCCGCCTGCTGCTGGTGGTTCACGTAGAGGTGCGCATCGCCCAGGGTGTGAACAAAGTCGCCGGGCTCGAGACCGCTGGCCTGGGCCATCATCATGGTGAGCAGGGCATAGGAAGCGATGTTGAAGGGCACCCCCAAAAAGATATCGGCGCTGCGCTGGTAGAGCTGGCAGGAAAGCCGGCCCTCGGCCACGTAGAACTGGAACAGGCAGTGGCAGGGCGGCAGGGCCATGCGCTCGATCTCCGCCACGTTCCAGGCCGACACCACGAGCCGCCGGGAATTGGGATTGCGCTTCAGTTGATCGAGGATCTGGTTGATCTGATCGATATGGCGACCGTCCGGTGCCGGCCAGGAGCGCCATTGGGCCCCGTAGACCGGCCCCAGGTCGCCGTTCTCGTCGGCCCACTCATCCCAGATCCGCACGCCATTGGCCTTCAGATAGGCGATGTTGGTGTCGCCCTGAAGAAACCAGAGAAGTTCGTGGATGATCGACTTCAGGTGCAGCTTCTTGGTGGTCAGCATGGGAAATCCGGCGCCAAGGTCGAAGCGCATCTGGTGACCGAAGATGCTCTGGGTGCCGGTTCCCGTCCGGTCGCCTTTATAACTGCCCTGCTCTCGCACCAGGCGCAGGAGATCGAGGTATTGCTTCACTGTGGGCCTATTCGTCTTGGTTCCGGGCTTCAGGTTCGACGCCGCCGACGCCGGCCCGTCCGCCGGCATCTTGCCGGTCCCGGACGGGTCTTGTGGCGCAGACCGAGTCGCCAACCGCAATTCTAACCGCTTTGCCCGGCACGGGGCAGCCCTAAGCCGCATCCAAAAAGGTTAATCATCAGGCGGCAAGGAGGCCGGGAGCCACCGCAGGAGACCTTTCAACGGAACCGGAAAAGGCTTATATTGACTATGCCGGTTTACCGGCTATGGCGCTAAACAGGCTTGTGGAATAAGCGCTACGGACCCGGGGGCAGTACCCGGCGCCTCCACCATTTCCTCTCAGATCACCGGACGGATGGGTGCTCGAACAGGGGGCTATGGGGGCGAAATAGGATCGACGTGCGTGGTAAAGATGAGTTTGGTTCCCGGCATGGTACCGCCGTTATCGGGCCATACTTTAGTTGCGAACGACAACTACAGTGAGGCACGCCTCGCCGCTTAATGCGGTCGGGTTAGCCAAATTAAGCCCTAGGCTCTCACAAGCTTAGGCGGGGTTCGGGGCGCACCTGGCAACAGAAGCGCCCCACCGGGGCGCAGACGGCAACAGAAGCGCCCCACCGGGGGGTTAAAGACAGGAAGATCGGGTCCCCCAACCCGCAGCGCTCTCCGCGGTCATGGCGGCGGCGGAGCGCGGACAATAAAATTAAGGTGACGCGGGACCGCATACAGGGTGCGCAGGAGCGTGGTGGAGGTTATGGGCAAAGAGGAATTGCGATACGATCGCATGGTTGAAGATGCTCTGCGCAGTGTGGTGCGCAGGGCCTTGGTGTATGCCTCTGAACAGGGATTGCCCGGCAACCATCATTTCTACATCACCTTTCGCACCGAGCATCCGGGGGTCGAGATCCCCGCATCGCTGAAAGAGCGCTATCCCGGCGAGATGACGATCGTTCTGCAGCACCAGTTTTGGGGTTTGGAGATCTCCGACAGCGAGTTTGCCGTTACCCTCAGCTTCGCCGATGTGCCGCATCGGCTGGTGGTTCCTTTCCCGTCCGTCACCGCTTTCGCCGATCCTTCAGTGCGCTTCGGACTGCAGTTCGACGTCGAATCGCCGGAGAGCACAAAATCGGAAGACGACAGTGCAGCGGCATCGGATGCCCCCAGACCGGGGCTCGCCGAAGTCGGCAAGCCGCCGTCGGGAACCGGGGACGATGAGACGCAGGAGGCGTCTGCAGAAGGCGGCAAGTCACCAGGGAAAGATGCTGCGGAGGAAAGCGGCGCGGGCGAAAGCGCCGAGAAGGTCGTTACCCTGGATGCTTTCCGGAAAAAGTAGAACGGCCTAAAGATCCGGCCTCAGCCGGATCGCGGCGGTGCGATTATCGAAAACATGTCCGATCAGCGCGAGCGGCGTCTGCCCATGCTCGCAGGGTCCCAGCGTTGAAGCTTTTTCTCCGAGGGTTTGGCGCCGATCTTGTTGGCAACCGAGGGGCGGCGCATCAGGCCGACGAATTCCTCGAAGCGCCGCTTCAGCTCGCGGCGTTCCTCCGGGCTCATCTCGTCCTCAGGAATCTGGCTGAGGTCGCGGTGGCGAATATCTTCCATGGCCTGCTCCTTTGGGTGCGGTCCTGGTCGCCGTCCGCCCCCACGCGGCTTGGCGCAGAAAACAGCAGGGCGCCTGGACTTTCAGGCAGACCTATCATCGCGGGGCTTGGTTAAAGGAGTGTTAGTATCCGGACTTATGGCCAGTAGCGGCCCATGACCGGCAACCGACGGCCGCCGCCGAAGACCGATTGGTGATGGCCCACCTGCCGTTACCACTCTTCTTTGAAATCCTACCTATTTTGAAAGATCTTGGGCCAGCATGAGGGCATTGCCGTCCGGATCATAGAATGTCGCGGTGCTGACCATTCCCTCGATGGTTTCAGTCTCTCCATCGAACTTCACATCGACCTTTTCCAAGGCTGCGCGCGCCGCCGCGATGTCCGCCACGCCGAACACGGGAACGGTGTTGCCGGGTGCGGGCTCCGATTGTTCACCCAACCCCAGGGTGACGCCCTCGGTGTTGGTCCGCATCTCGCTCCACCCGGCTTCGTCGATATGGGCGAGCAGTTGGAAACCGAGATTTCTTTCGTACCAATCCGCACTTGCGTGCCTGTCGCGAACCGAAAGAGCCAAAGTGATTGTGTTGTCCAAAGAAACGACCGGCATGATGCTTCCCAATGTATCAAAAGTATAGTAAATATACTTTATGGATATAACGCTCCTTGTCAACCTCACATCCAAAGCCTGGTCATTGAAAATCCTCGCCCTTTTGCATTCCGGCGTCGCGGGCCGGCAGGCCCCTTTGCTGGCGGCCACCAAAGCGAGCCGTACCGCGTTTGCATCGAGCCTGGATCATCTGGTCCAGCTTGGGTTGCTCGAAAGAAACCCGGGTCACGGCCATCCCTTGCGGCCAGAATTCCGCTTGACCCCCACAGGCGTGGTGGCTGCGGCGACGGCAAGCAGGATTGTCGAGACTGTGCCCGATGACGACGGCTTCGCCATCATCAGGCGGAGTTGGGCCGTGCCCATTCTGGCGGTGACGGAGTCGCCGAAGCGCTTTTCGATCATCAAATCCGGACTGGGAACGATCACGGATCGGGCCCTGTCCAAATCACTGTGCGTTCTGGAGGAACGGGAATGGCTCAAACGTGAGATAGATGTTTCCCGGCGCTCCCCCTTTCCGACATATCATGCCGTAAATGCAGGTATGAAAATCAACCAGGCGATTGGCCTGAGCATCTAGGCGGCAAGGCGGTCAAACGGGTTTACCGGATCCGGGACCTGCCGCCGCCCTCTCTGCATGACCAGATGTTGTTGAACCGAAAATGAGGCGTTTGATTTGCCTGACTTATCCAGTGATTCCAGACCCGTTTTCCTGTTCGACGGCCCGGAAGACGCGCCCCTCACCCTGGCCTTGGCCCATGGCGCCGGGGCGCCGATGGACACCCCCTTCATGGACGCCTTTGCCGAAGGACTGGCCGAACGGGGCTGGCGCGTCGTTCGCTTCGAATTTCCCTACATGGCCAAACGCCGCGACGACGGCAAACGGCGGCCGCCGGACCGGGCGCCGGTCCTGCTCGAAAGCTGGCGCAGCGTCATCGAAACCCTGGGTGCCGAGAGGCTGGTGATCGGCGGCAAGTCGATGGGCGGGCGCATGGCCAGCCTGATCGCCGCCGAAAACGCGGCAAAGACAGCGGTCCGCGGCTTGGTTTGCCTGGGCTACCCCTTCCACCCCGCCGGAAAGCCTGAGCGTCTGCGCACCGAACACCTGGCGGACCTGCGCACCCCTGCCCTCATCCTGCAGGGCACCCGCGACAGCCTGGGCAATCAGGCGGAGGTTGCCGGCTATTCCCTTTCCGACAGTATCCGCCTGCATTGGGCCGAAGACGGCGATCATGACCTGAAACCCCGCAAGGCCAGCGGCCGCAGCCGGGACCAGAACTGGCAGGAAGCCATCGCCGCCCTGGACGGCTTCCTGCGCAGCCTCGCTTAGGCCCTTTTCGGCCGGCGCCGGGAACCACAAGAGCGCGTTAACGCGCTACGCCACCACGGAGGCGCTGGACTGCGGCGGCAGGTGCACCAGCTCAAACTTCATGCCGTCGGGATCGGCGAAGAACAGGGCGTAGTAGCCCGGCTCATAGTCGTACTCGGCCGGCGGATCGAGGATTTCGATCCCCGCCTCGCGCAGATAGATATAGCAGCGGTCAACGCTCGCCCGGCTGTCCGCGTTAAAGGCGAAGTGGTGAAAACCCGGTGCATAGCGTTCCGGCCTTCGCCCGGCATGCTGCGGCTTGGCTTGCCACAGGTTGACCGCGCAGCCGCTGGCCGAGAGCCAGACCGACATCTCCGCTTCCTCCACGATCGGCTCATAGCCGAGGAACCGCAGCAGCGGGCCATAGAAGCGCGCGGTGGATTCCGCCAGATCGCTGACCGTGATGGCGACATGATTCATGGTGCCCAGCAGGGGCATATCGCTTGTCATGTCGCTCACCCCAGGGCCGGCTCGATCAGCGCCAGGCGGGCCATCTGGCGCAGGCTGCCGCGCTCTTCCTGACCGGGCTTCTTATACTGATCGGCGTAGTCTGCCGTCGGTTCGGTCATGGCGTAGAAATCCAGGACGATGCCGTTGGGGTCCTGGATCGCAAAGTGGCGCTGGCCCCAGGGCTCGTCGCGCAGGCTGACCTCGATCTCGAAACCGCGGCGCAGCAGATCATCGTGAACCCTGTCGACCTCGTCGACTTCCAGGCCGAGGAACAGGCCCCTGCCGGAAAAGCGGGTCTGGAACAGCGGGTGTTGGTCGGCCTGACCGGGCCGCATAAAGGCCAGCTGCAGGGTCGGATTACCGGGCCAGACCAGGTGGAAATACCATTCCCCTTCAAAGGCATAGGTAAACTGCAGGGCGCGATAGAAGGTCTTTGTCTCGGCGAAGCGGTCGGTGGTGACGATGGGATGCAGGCTGCTCATCCGCATGGCGGCGGGTCTCCTTGACTTGGGGGATTCGACGTGGGGGCTTCGAAAATCAGGGCGTCGGAACCGGGGATGTTTTCGGGTTTTGTTCTCTGGCCGGAGGTGTAGCAAATCCCTCCTGACAACATGCTGTCAGCATGCTTTTGTTATCTTGCCTGTCAGGAGGAGACAGCATGCGCCGAGCAGACCGATTGTTTCAGATCGTCCAGGAACTTCGCCGCCACAAACTGGTGACGGCGCGGCGCCTGGCGGAAGCCCTGGAGGTTTCGGAAAGGACCATTTACCGCGACATCCGGGACCTCGCAGCCAGCGGCGTCCCGATCGAGGGCGAGGCGGGGGTGGGGTATGTCCTGCAGCGCGGGTTCGACCTGCCGCCGCTGATGTTCACCGAGGAGGAGATCGAGGCCCTGGTGCTGGGGGCCCGGATCATCGAGTCCTGGGCCGACCCGGCGCTCGCCAAGGCGGCCACCAATGTCGTCGCCAAGGTCGAGGCCGTTCTCCCGGAAGGGCTGCGCGAACAGGTCGAGCGTACTCCCCTCGCCGCCCCGGCGGATCATATGACGGTGCCGCTAAGTGTCGATGCCGCCGCCATTCGCGCGGCTTTGCGCAACCGCCGCAAGCTGCACTTCTACTATTGCAATGCCGAAGGGCGGGCCAGCGAGCGCGCGGTCCGTCCGCTGGCGCTGGCCTTCTACGGTCCCGTCTGGCTGCTCATCGCCTGGTGCGAACTGCGCATCGATTTCCGTGCCTTCCGCCTCGACCGCATGCGCGACATGACGGTTCTGGAGGACCGCTTCGCCGAGGAACGCGGCAAGACGCTGCACGACTTCGTCGCCGCCGACCGGGCGCGGCAGAGGGAACGGCGCAGCCGGGCGGACGCCTGAGGCGAGGCGCCGGGGCCGCGGGTGCATTGCGGCACAACGCGCATAGGCAGAATTTCATCCGCAACACGGCGGAACAAAGAAAGAGCGGCAAGACCATTTAGGTCTTGCCGCCCCCGCTTGGAAAAGTCGTTCTCAGGTGTGGCAGCCAAGAACAACAGTCCAGCCTGAATCAGCTAAAGGCAGGTGTGCCGATCAGGCTGATTTCACATTCATGGTGGCGAGGAACTCTGCGACATGGCCTTCCAGCTTCTCAGCCTGAGAGGAGAGTTCCCCAGCCGCCTGCAACACATCCTTGGACATCCGCCCGGTTTCACCGGAAGCCTGGGAGACGCTGGAGATGTTCTGGTTGACTTCCTGGGTTGCGGCGCCCTGTTCTTCGACCGCCGAGGCAATGGCCGTCGTCACGCTGCTGATCTCTTCGATGGTCTTGGTGATCGTGGAGATCCCGGAAACCGCAGAGCCGGTAGCGCCCTGAACCTCGCCGATCTGCTGAGCGATCTGCTCAGTGGCCTTCGCCGTCTGATTGGCCAGGGCCTTCACTTCACTGGCGACCACCGCGAAGCCTTTGCCCGCTTCACCGGCACGGGCCGCCTCGATCGTCGCATTGAGGGCCAGCAGGTTGGTCTGCTCGGCAATGTCCTGGATCATGCTGACGACCTCGCCGATGCTGTCGGCCGAAGATGCCAGGCTGTTGATCATGCCGGTCGCTTCCTGCGCCGCCTCAACCGCAGAACTGGCGATCTCGGTCGAATGCGTGATCTGACGGGAAATCTCGGAGATCGAAGCGTTGAGCTGCTCCGAGGCAGAGGCCACGGTTGCCGCCCGCTGGTTGGTCTCTTCAGCCGTGTTGGTCAGTGAATCGGCGGAGCTCTGCATTTCGGTCGAAGCAGCGGACACGGCCGTGACGACCGAAGACACGTTTTCCGCCAAATTCATGTTCTGGGTAATGATGCTCCAGGTCAGCATCGGCGCCAGATAGTTGCCGTCGGCATCGTTCAAGGCGGTCACTTCGAGCGACAGTTTTTCGTCACCCAGCGCGATATTGGATTGGAAAGGAAGACGGCTCGAGTCCGCAAGCAGAGCGCGCTGGTGCGCCGGATTCTTGTGGAACACATCGATGCAGGTGCCCTTCATGTCTTCCGGTGCGACCGGCAGCAGGTGCCTCAAAGGCTTCAGCGTCTCGATGCTGGTCTTGTTCGCATAGGTGATTTCCAGAGTGTCCTTGTCGGCCAGCATGACGTTGACCGGCATCTTGTCGAGCATGCTGAGGAGCTGTTCGGTCTCCTGTTCCTTCTTCACCTGGGCGGTAACCACGCTCCAGGTCAACATCGGGCCGATGTAAGTGCCCTTGTCGTCGAAGAGTGCCGTCACGAGAAGATCCAGCCACTCCCCACCGATCGTGATCTTGGTGGCGTAGGGCAGGTTCTTCGGATCGGACAGCAGCTTGCGCTGATGTGCCGGATTCTTGTGAAAGATGTCGATCGATTGCCCGACAATCTCCTCAGCCGGCAACGGCAGAGCGTGCTGAATGCCCTTCAGCGCCTCGATCGAGGAGCTGTTGGCATAAGTGACCGCGAAGTTATCAAGGTCGCAGAGCAACACGCAGACCGGCATGTTATCGACCATCTGCTTGTGGACATCGCCACTAAGGGGACGGCCGCCAGCCTTTTCCTTCAGCCATTTCATTGTCATGAAGCACCCATTAATTCGATAGTTTCCAAGCTGTTTTCGAAAATAAACAATACAATTATTTCAGATGCGTAAATTTGATCGGAGAAATTCGATTACCATAGATAGCTAAAGTAGCGCGTTCGAGATACATCTTCCCGCGGGAACACGCTATGTCAGGCTTCGAAAAACAGCGGAAAACCGGGGTTGGACGGGCACAGGCGGCGGGTTGATCTGCTGCGGCGATCACCCCTATTCCGGGTAGTGGCTTTTCCAACAGCAATCACGCCAAGCCCCTACGATAAAGGATTATCCGCCTATACGCGCGCTTCAGAAAGACCGCCTGTTCGAACTGGTACGTCGTGATACGGCTGATAACCTCCGTCAGCGGCATGCCGTTCGGCGTCAGCCTCGATCTCTCCACCGACTTTGCTCATCTGCCAGATGCCGATTGCGGCGACAATCACAGTCGAGGCAAGGCAAAACGGCCCAGGGCCTCGCGGCGGACCTAAAATTCAAACCCCACCTGCGTCAGAGCCTTGGCGGTTGCCGGGCCGCGGCCTAAACTCCGGCGCGTTCACCCTGCCTTACGGCGACGAGAGGATAGCCGCCATGACCGAGACCCGCAGCGAAACCGATTCCATGGGCGAGATCGCCGTGCCCGCCGACCGTTACTGGGGCGCACAGACGCAGCGATCGCTGACCAACTTCAAGATCGGCGGGGAGAAGATGCCGCCAGCCCTGGTGCAGGCACTGGGCATTCAAAAACTGGCAGCGGCCCGCACCAACCAGGCTCTGGGGGCGCTCGACGGCAAGCTGGCCGAGGCGATCTGCCAGGCGGCGCAGGAAGTTGCCGACGGCAAGCTGATGGAGCACTTCCCGCTGGTGGTCTGGCAGACCGGCTCCGGCACCCAATCCAACATGAACGCCAACGAGGTGATCGCCGGCCGCGCCAACGAAATCCTCACCGGGAACAAGGGAGGTAAGGAGCCGGTCCACCCCAACGATCACTGCAACATGGGTCAGTCGTCCAACGATACCTTCCCGACGGTGATGCACATCGCCGCCGTACAGAAAATCGTCGGCGAGACGATCCCCTCCCTGGGCCGCCTCCATGCCGCACTCGATACCAAGGCCAAGGCCTTCGACAAGATCATCAAGATCGGCCGCACCCATCTGATGGACGCCACGCCGCTGACCCTGGGCCAGGAGTTCTCCGGCTACGCCACTCAGGTCGCCTATGGCATCAAGCGCCTGGAAGGCTCCATCGAACGCCTGATGCAACTTGCCCAGGGCGGTACCGCCGTCGGCACCGGCCTGAATGCCATGGAAGGTTTCGCCGAGGCCTTTGCCGCCGAGGTCGCCAAGATCACTCAGTTGCCTTTCGTCACGGCGGAGAACAAGTTCGAGGCGCTCGCCGCCCACGACGCGGTGGTCGAGGCCTCGGGCGCGCTCAACACCATCGCCTGCTCGCTGATGAAGATCGCCAACGATATCCGCCTGCTTGGCTCCGGCCCGCGCTGCGGCCTCGGTGAACTGCGTCTGCCGGCCAACGAACCCGGCTCCTCGATCATGCCCGGCAAGGTGAACCCGACCCAGGCCGAGGCCATGACCATGGTCTGCGCCCAGGTGATGGGCAACCACACCACCTGCAGCGTTGCAGGCTCCAACGGCCATTTCGAACTGAACGTCTTCAAGCCGGTGCTGATCTATTCCCTGCTGCAGTCGGCCCAGTTGATCGGCGACGCCTGCGACAGCTTCCGCAGCAACTGCATCGAGGGCATCGAGGCCGACGAGGAGCGCATCTCGACACTGATGCAGCAGTCCCTGATGCTGGTCACCGCCCTCAACCCGCACATCGGCTACGACAACGCGGCCAAGGTGGCGAAGAAGGCCTATGCCGAGAATTCCACACTCAAGGAATCCGCAATCGCCCTGGGCCTGCTGAGCGCCGAGGACTTCGATGCCTGGGTTAAGCCGGACAATATGCTGGGCCCCCGGGCCAAGAGTTAAAGGGCGCAAAGAGTTAAGGAACCCCAGAAGCTGAAAAGCTGATCCCATGCCGGAACCGGCGGCAAAGCTTCGCAAACACTCGGTAAAGCTCTCCGGGCACAGCACCTCTCTGTCGCTCGAGGGGGTGTACTGGGATGCCCTAAAAGAGGTGGCCGGCGAGATGGACCTATCGATGAACGGCCTGATCGAGCAGATCGACAAGGAGCGCAGCGGCAATTTGTCCTCTGCCGTTCGGGTCTTTCTTTTCCAATACTATCGCCAACAGGCTGCACAAGGCGGGGCTGCGCGGCTTCCCGCGACACCACCCGCCGGAGCCGAACCGTAACCATAGAGCCAGGGGGTCCGGGGTGATGGCGGTCGAGAAGACGGAGCTACCGAAAGACAGCCGGCTGCACGGCTTCTTCAAAAAGGGCGACTTTCTGGACTGTTATTCCGTGCAGCTTGGCCGCGAAAACCTGCCGATCGACGAAGTCGCCCAGCACATCTTCATTGGCCTGCCCGCGTGGATCGACACCTTGCTGTTCCTGCGTGATGCCGCGGTCGGCCCCTTCGGACTGAAAAAGACCGCGGACCTGCCCCGGGATACCGCGATGCGCGAGAAGGTGAAGGCCGGAGAGGCAATAAACTTCTTCCCCGTGCAGAGTGTCGCAGAGAACGAAATCATCCTCGGTGAAGACGACCGGCATCTGGATTTCAAGATTGCGGTTTACCGCGATCGCGAGAAACCCGGGCGGATCTCCCTCGCCACTCTGGTCCACACCCACAACTGCCTCGGCAGAACCTACCTCCGCCTTATCTCGTCTTTCCATGTCCTGATCGTCAGCGCGCGGCTCGCGGCCCTGGCCCGAAAACTCGGTTGAGAAACGGTTAGAGCGTTTTCGACTCAAGTCGAAGCGGTTCTGGCCGTCAAAACGTGAAAGACCCTAGCCGCCCAAACCCTTCAACAGGCCTTTCAGCCCTTCTTTCAGAAGGTCTTCCGGCTTCACCGTCTTCGGCCGCTCCGCCGGCGTTTCACCGCTGCCCTGCGGAGCCACCGGACTCGCCGGATCTGCGGCAGGCGGCTCCTGCCGGCGTTGGAAGGGCTGGCCATTGATGTTGACGTCCGGACCGTCCAGGCTGCCGCGCAGCTTCGCGGTCAGGTAGGCGTTCTCTGGATCGCTGTCGCGGAACACATCCGTTTGGCTGTTCATCTGCCAAGTCGGCAGGTTGATCGTGGCGGCCGTCAGCGCCTCCGCCGAACGGCCCCTGACACGCGTATCCTCGGTGGTGAGAATCCCCTGTTCGACGACAAATGTACCGTCGATCTTTGCCGGGGTTCCGGCAAAGGCGCTGAACAGCAGGGAGGTACTATCGGTGATGCCGCGCACCTCCTTCACCTTCTGACCGAGGATGCCCAACAGGACGGCGCCGGCCTGTTCCTCGACCTTGGCGGCGACGGTCACCGATCCGTCGATCTTGCCCTCTCCGTTCAGACTCCCGACCAGCGCGGCCTCGCTGATGCCTTGGGCGTTCAGGCTGCTTTCCAGACTGATGGGACCCGAAAAACGGTCGGTATCGCCCAGGTCACGCAACAGGTCTTTCAGGTTCACCTCGATCGCCGTCACCGCCGCGGCGACCTCCAGCCCGCCGGCCGCGGTCTCGCGCGCATCCGCCTTGCCGATCACCGACAGCGCACCGCCATAGGCGGTTGCGGTGAAGCGCTTCAGATCGAGCAGGCCGTCCTGCAAAACCGCCTCCACCCGCGCCTTCTCCAGACGCGCTTTTTCCAGGAGAATCGCCGAGGATTGCAGTGTCACCTGGGCATCGAAGCTGCGCAGCGCATCCAGGTCGATCGGCTTGCTCGACCAGCGTTCTTCCCTGCGCACCGCAGAGCGGCTGCTCGAAGGCGCACTGGCGGCCTTCTTGCCGCCCCCGGCGGCAGCGGCCGGGGCCGCCAAAGCGGCAAGAGGCAGAGGGCCAGTTTGCAGATCGGCCGTGATCATGGGCCTTGCGCCCGCAAGGTTGAGACCGAGCGCACCGGCCAGATCGACACCGGCGGCCTTGCCCTCCAGCGCTGTGAGCCGCAGCGAAGCCGGGTCCGCGGTCAGTTGGCCTTTCAGATCGACGCCGCCCAGACCGCCCGGAACCTCCTCACCCGGCAACAGCTCGCGCAAAAGGGTGGAGAGGTCGCCGTGGGTGAGCGCCAGGGCCGCCTCCAGGATAGGCAGGCCTTGCGAAAGGTCGGCCTTGCCTGCCGCCTTCAGGCGGCCGCCGAGCGTGGAAAGGTTCTGGTCGAAGCGAATGAGCTGCAGCGTGCCGTTGACGGCACCGGTCAGGGTGAAGGCCTCCAGCGGCAGTTGCCCCTGTGACGGCAGGCCCAGGGCCTTGATCAAACGCGACAACGAGGTAACGGAAAGATCCAGGGAGCCGTCAAAGGAGGGACTGCGGGAAACGTTCGCCAAACTGCCGGCGAAGCGGCCGCCGGAGCCCGCGAGGTCGGCCAGCGATGCTTCACGCACGATCAAGCCGCCCTGCTGCAGGGTTGCATCGAGCCGCAAGCCATTGAAAGGAATACCCTGATAAGTGAGCGCGCCGACCTTCAGGTCGAGGTTGGCATCGAAGTCGGCGAGAAACGCCAACTCTTGCGGCGCCGCCGACTCGGCGTCCGCGGCTTGATCGTTGCTTCCGGCCGCACCGTCGGTCGCCGGAGCCGTGGCTTCGCCAGCGGACCCGTCCGGCGCTGCAGACCGTTTTGCCGCCGGCAGGTAGGCATCCAGATTGATGCGGTCGACCGCAAGTCCGATGCCGAGGCCGGGCCGGTCGCGCAGGGCAACCGCGATGCCGCCCGTCATCCGGCTGACATCGAGACGCAGATCCAGGTCGCTGAGCGTGACCTGCCGCGGGCCGGCATCAACGGCCGTCTTCAGCGCCATCTTGCGCAAGCGATCAGCCGGGACCTCAGCGATGTCCACCTCCAGCCAACTGAGCAGGGCGCGCAGGTTGTCCGACGTTGCCTCCAGCCGGCCCGAAAAGGCCGGTTCCTGCTCGACGCTCCGGAGGTTGCCGTCGAGTGCGATGTCCGAGCCGCCGGGCAGGGCGGCGGTCAGAGTCTCGATCGACAGCGCAGCATCGCGCAGTTGCGCTTTGGCGCGCAGGTCACGGGCAAACTGCCCCCGGTAAACCAGGGTATCCACGGAAAGATCCAGATTTGCCGCGATCCCGCCGGGCAAGTCGAAAGCAACGGTCTCTGCCGCGCCATTGCCTGACGGCCGCGCCGGCGGCGCTTCGGCGGTGCCGGGGCCGACAGCGCCACTACCGCCCCGCACACCCTGATTGCCCGGCGCGCGTCTGCCTTCTGCCGAGGGCAGCAGGCTGTCCAGATCCAGACGGGTTGTCGAAAGGCGGGCCGTGATCTCGGGCACCGTGCCGAGGGCAACCTGCGCCTCGCCTTCAAAACTGGTCTCGCCCAGGCGTATCGTGGTCGCCGCCGCTTCGGCGGTTTCCGGGCCCGCGGTCACCTCGGTTTCAAATCCGAAGGACTGCGCCAGGGGGCCATCCGGCTCCACGGCGCCGCCGCCCGGGGCCAAGAGGGCAACGAGCCTGCCAAGGTCCTCACCTTCAAGCCGCAAGCGGCCACGCAGGGTTTGCAGATCTTCATGGCGGGACAGCGCACCGGTGAACTGCGCGCCGGCCTCGGCATCCGGCAAACGCAAGCCAAGGGTAAAGCCCGTGGCGCCCCTGTCCCGCAGCCGGTCCAGGCTGAGATCGAAGTCTCCGCGAATGCCTTCGTAAGCCGCTGAACCGCTGGCGACAAAGGGACCGAGCAGGCCTTCCGCCGCCAACTCGGCATTAACCTGCGTCAGCCGCTCCTCGATACCCTCGACGGCATCGCGATAGAACAGCGTGCCGTCTTCAATAACGAAACTGTCGACCCTCACCGCGTCGTCGGCCGCGGTACCCGACGCGGCATTCCCATCGGCCCCGGCTGCTTCACCGCCCGGCGGCTGATCGGCTGCATCCGCAGACGCCTGCGCCAGGCTGTCGAAGGCCCAGTTGCGGCGCCCGTCCGGCAGCACTTCCAGAACGACCTCAGGCTTCACAAGGGTCACCGTCTCAACCACAACCTGCTGGCGCAGCAGCGGGAACAGCGCCACTTCGATGCGCAGTTCCTCGATCCGGATCATTTCTGCGTTATCGGCACCGTCGATGTTGGCGAGGCTGACCTCGCTGGCCGCAAAGGCGGGGGCGGGCAGCAGTTGAAGGTTAACGTCGCCGACAATTTTCAGGTCGCGCCCGGTGAGCTTGCGGACCTCAGCGGCGATCCGCCCTTTTTCCCCGTTCCAGTCCCAGAAACTCGGCAGGACAAGCAGGCCGCCGATCAGCAGGATCAGGACCGCAACGACCGAAAGGGCAAGCTTCTTCACCAGACTTCCTCACTCGTCCACATCAACTAGATGGTCCAGCCCGCCGAACCAATCAATGGGGCCAATCAATAGGGTGCGGCTATAAGACCGGACGGTCTTGGCTTTCGCCGAGTGGGCATTGCAAGGCTGCCCAATTGCGCTAAGTTACTTTTATCAGGTTGCTTCGGCAAAGCCGAAGACTGATTCGGGTCCTCCAGTAAAGATCGCAGCCCTTAGAGGCGCAGGCTGCGGCGACCGCGGGGCCGCGGACGAGACCGGCGGATAAGTGGTAATGCCAATGGGAAAGATCGTCGACCTGGATTCCTACCGTGCCGAGCGCGAGCGCCGGCTGCGCGAACAGCAGGAGGAGCGGCAACGCCGCAAGGAATCCGAGAACCAGGACGAAGCGGCCGGCGAGACCGATCCCGCAAAGGACGAGCCGGTCTAGCCGGCCTTAACCGCGCCGCGCCACCAGCCACTTCCAGAGTTCCATCACGCCCAGGAGTGAAAGCGCCAAGCCGGCGACCAGCAGCCAGTCGCCGAAGCTGACCGGCTGCACCACCAGGACGGTGCTGAGCCCCGGCATGTAGAGAGCCGCCATATGCAGCGCCTGGGCGGCCAGAACCGCCAAAATCAGAAACGGATTGGCCATAAGCGGCACGGCAAAGGCCGACAGGCGTTCGGAGCGGGCATTGATGGCATGGACGTTCTCGAACAACACCATCAACAGCAGCACCAGGTTGCGGGCCTCCTCCTCTGCCAGGCCGCTGGCCAGACACCAATAGTAGAAGACAAAGGCGCAGCCACCCATGTAGCTGCCGGCGGCCATCACCTGACCGACCATCCGCCGGTCAAACAACTGCTCATCCGGCGGCCGCGGCTGGCGCCGCAAGACGCCCGGTTCGCCCTTCTCCAGCGCCAGGGCCACATGCTGGATGCCGTTGGTGACCAGGTTGAGCCACAACAGTTGCACGGCAAAGAGCGGCAGCGGCAGGCCCGCCAGAATTGCCAGAAGAAACAGAACGATCTCCCCCAAGCCGGTTGAAATCAGCAGGTAGATCAGCTTGCGGATGTTGTCGTAGGCGATCCGGCCTTCTTCGATACCGCCGACGATGGAGGTGAAGTTGTCATCGGTCAGAATCAGATCGGCGGCGCCTCTGGCGACGTCGGTCCCGCCCGCGCCCATGGCAACCCCGATGTCCGCAGTGGCCAGGGCCGGCGCATCGTTCACGCCGTCACCGGTGACCGCGACCAGATGGCCGGCACGCTGTAGCGCCTGGACGATCTGCAGCTTCTGAACCGGCTCGACCCTGGCGAAGACATCGGCGCCCTGCACCAGGGCATCGAATTCTTCGCTTCCTGCACCGGCGCGGCTCAGCATGCCGCCGGTGACCACTGCCGGTTCGCCGCCAGTCCCCGCGTTTCGCGCGCCCTGACCCAGACCCAGGCCGAGCTCGCGGCCGATGGCCCGTGCGGTTTCCGGATGATCGCCGGTCACCATGACGACGGAGACCCCTGCCTGCCCGCAACGCCGCAGGGCCGCCGGCACCTCCGGGCGCAGCGGATCCATCAGCCCGACCAGGCCCAGAAGCCTCAGATAGCGCAGCGCCGCCGGGTCGGCCCGCTGCGCCGAATCGCGCGACACCGCGCCCCGCGCCACCGCCAGCACCCGATAGCCCCGGCCCGCCATGGCCGCCGCCGCCGCCAGGGCCCGCTCTCCATCCAGTCCGTCGCACATCGGCAGCAAGGCTTCCAATGCGCCCTTCACATAGACCGTGGCGCCGCCGTCGGCCTCCCCGGGTTGATCCTCGGTGCCGGCCACAAAGGTGGCGGCGAAACGGCGTTGCGGTTCATAGGGAATCATGCCGAGCTGCTGATCGACCCTGGTTCCGCGCGGATCGACATCCAGCTTGGCCGCAAGGACGAGAAACGCGACGTCGACCGTGTCACCAAGCACCTCGACGCTGTCTTCCTCAAAGACAACTTCAGCTTCGTTGCAGATGGCGGCGCTGCGGGCCAGATCCGAAAGGCCCGCGAGCTCCTGCTGCGAGGGTGCTCGACCGTCGACATCGAGGCCTCCCTTGCGGTGGTACCCTTCCCCGCCGACCGAGGCCGAGACCGCAGGACCGGCGTCGTCGAAGAGAAGGATCTGCTTCACCGTCAGTTCGTTGCAGGTCAGCGTGCCGGTCTTGTCGCTGGCAATCAGGGTGCAGGCGCCGAGACCCTCGACCGCCGGCAGAGCACGGACGATGACATTGCGGCGGGCCATACGGGCGGTCGCTATCGACAGGGCCACGGTTATGGCAACCGGCAGCCCTTCGGGAATCGCCGCCACCGCCAGCGCGACGGCCACCAGGAAGACGGTGAGCAGGGAAACCCCCTGGGCCAACTGCACGGCGGCGAGGATGGCGATCGCCGCCAGCGTGGCGAAGCCGATCAGGCGGCTGACGGATTCCAGACGGGCGATCAAGGGCGGCGGGGCCTGATCCGGCTGCGCCAGGACCTTGGCGATCAAGCCGATCTGGGTGTCGCTGCCGCAGGCGACGACCAGAGCGAGCGCCCGGCCGGTCAACACCGTGGTACCGGCAAAAAGCTGGTTGCAACGCTGCGGCAAAGGGGCCGCTGCCGGAGCCAAGGTCTCGGCATCCTTATCCACCGGCAGAGACTCGCCGGTCAGAAGGGATTCGTCGACCGCCAGTTCCTGCTGAGAGAGCAGCCGAAGGTCCGCCGGAACCCGCCCGCCCGATTCAAGGCGCACGACGTCGCCGCAAACGAGTTCGGCCGCATCGACTTCCCGGGACGATCCGGCGCGCAGGACCACGACACGGTTTCGCATCATGGCGTCGAGCGCGGCGGCAGCGTTTTCCGCCCGCCATTCCTGCAAGGCACCGATCACCGCGTTGAGCTGCAGAACCGCGAAAATGAAGACGGCGTCGCTCCATTCCCCAACGAAAAGCGATACCACTGTCGCCGCCAGCAGCAGGTAGACCAGCGGACTCCTGAACTGCCTGACATAGAGAACGAAGGGGCCGGCCCGGGCCGGGCGCGGCAAGCGATTGGGGCCTTGGTTGGCAAGCCGTCGTGCCGCCTCGTCCTCCGCCAGACCCTCGGCATCCACTTTTTGGGCGGCCAGCGCCTCGGCCGGGCTGAGCGTGTGCCAAGCCGTCGCGGCGGGTGCCGGCCGCTTGCGGGACCGGCGCTCGGCATCGCTAGGTTCAGAACGGGGCGACTCTGACGAAGCTGTCATGGCAGCGCAGAGGATGCGCGCGGCAGAAGCCGCCCGCAAGCCTCTGTGGTCATCCGCTTCAGATCGTCAGGATCTTGCCGGGATTCATCAGGTTCTGAGGGTCCAGGGCGATTTTCAGTTGGCGCATAACCGATACAGCCTCGCCATGCTCGGCCTGGAGGAACTTCTTCTTGCTGCTGCCGACACCGTGTTCGCCGGTGCAGGTGCCGCCCATGGACAGGGCCCGCATGACCATGCGCTCGTTCACCGCCTCGGCCTTTGCAAGGCCTTCGGCATCGCCGGGATCGAGAAGAAAGGTCAGGTGGAAGTTGCCGTCGCCGACATGGCCGACGATGGGCGCCACCACGCCGGTTTCGTCGATGTCCTTGCGGGTCTCCAGAATGCACTCGGCAAGTCTGGAAATCGGCACGCAGACATCGGTCGCCCAACCCTTGGCGCCGGGCTTCAGGGCGAGGTTGGCGAACCAGACGTCATGGCGCGCCTGCCACAGCTTGTTGCGGTCTTCCTGTTTGGCCGCCCATTCGAAGTTGGAGCCGCCGAAACCCTCGGCGATCTCCCCGGCCAACTCCGCCTGTTCCTTGGCCCAGGCCTCGGTGCCGTGGAACTCGAAGAACAGGGTCGGCTTCAAGGGCAGCTCGAGCTTGGAATAACGGTTCACCGCGTCGACCTGATGCTCGTCGAGCAGTTCGATCCGCGCCACCGGTATGCCGGACTGGATGGTCAGGATCACGGTATCAACCGCGCCGGCCAGACTGTCGAAGGAACAGACGGCGGCGGTCATCGCCTCGGGAATACCGTAGAGACGCAACTGCACCTCTGTGATGATCCCCAAGGTGCCTTCCGAGCCGACAAAAAGACGGGTCAGGTCGTAGCCGGAGGACGATTTGCGCGACCGCCCGCCGGTGCGGATGATCCGCCCGTCGGCCAGCACCACGGTCAAGCCCATCACGTTGTCGCGCATGGTGCCGTAGCGCACCGCGTTGGTGCCGGAGGCCGAGGTCGCCGCCATCCCGCCGAGCGAGGCGTCGGCGCCGGGGTCGATGGGAAAGAACAGGCCGGTGTCGCGCAGATGGGTGTTCAGGGTCTTGCGGGTCACCCCGGCCTGCACCCGGCAATCCAGGTCCGCCTGGTTGACCTCCAGGATCTCGTCCATGCCGCCGAGGTCGATGCAGATGCCGCCGGACGGCGCCTGGACCTGCCCCTCCAGGGAGGTGCCGGCGCCGAAAGCGACGACCGGCCGGTTGTGCGCTGCGCAGAGCTTCACAATCTCTGAGACTTCTTCGGTGGACTTTGCAAAGGCCACCGCATCGGGCGCCGACATGGGATGAAAGGAAAGATCATCGCCGTGATGTTCGCGCACCGCCTTGGCGGTGGAGAGCCGGTCGCCGAGAAGACCCCGCAGGGCTTCTATAAGCGGATCGTCGGGTACGGCGGCGTCTTCTTGATCGCCTTGTTTATGCGCTGCTTCTGCCATGGCTTCGGTTCCTTTAGAGCGGCCGCACTATAGCAGCAGGACCCGCATACAGTGCAAATCACGCTTTGAGGAACAGATCGCTGCAGGGCATTGGTCCTCTTAATAAACCAATCCCTTACTGAACAAATCTAGGGACCGGTCCGCATCTGCGCCGGCAGCCAGGTGGCGATCTCCGGAAAGGCCACCACCAGAATCACCGCCAAGACCATGATACCGAACATCGGCAGGGCGGCCTTGGCGATGTAGGGCATCTCGTGGTCGGTCATGCCCTGAAGGACAAAGAGGTTGAAGCCGACCGGCGGCGTGATCTGCGCCATCTCCACCACGATGACCAGAAAGATGCCGAACCAGAGCATGTCGAAACCGGCCTGGCGAACCATGGGTTCGACCACCGCCATGGTCAGCACCACCGCCGAGATGCCGTCGAGGAAGCAGCCCAGAATGATGTAGAAAACCGTCAGGGCAACGATCAAGGCCAGGGGCGAAAGCTCCAAAGCGCCGATCCAACTGGCCAGGTTGCGCGGCAGGCCGGTGAAGCCCATGGCCAGCGACAGGAAGGCTGCCCCGCCGAGAATCAGCGCGATCATGGAGGAGGTGCGGGTCGCGCCCATCAGGCTTGCGGTGAAACTCTTCCAGGTAAGCGAGCCCTGCAGGAAGGACAGCAGCAGCGCCCCGACCACACCCAGAACGGCTGCCTCGGTCGCCGTCGCCAGCCCGGCGTAGATCGACCCCAGCACACCGACGATCAAGGCAACCACCGGCATCAGGGAGACCGAGGCGCGGAGCTTTTGTAAGAGGTTACTTGCCGCCTCCTTCGGCGGCATGGACGCCGGGTCCATCAGCGCCCGGACGATGATGTAGCCCATGAACAGCAGCGCCAGCATGATGCCGGGGAAGACCCCGGCCATGAACAGGCCGGCGATGGACTCGTTCACCGTGACGCCATAGACGATGAGAATGATCGAGGGCGGGATCAGCAGACCCAAGGTGCCGGCACCGGCCAGGGTGCCGATGATCATGCTCTCCGGATACTCGCGGCGGCGCAGCTCGGGGATCGACATCTTGCCGACCGTGGCGACCGTGGCGGCGGAGGAACCGGAGATCGCCGCGAAGAGCGCACAGCCCGCCACATTGACGTGCAGCAGTCGCCCCGGCAGCCGGCCGAGCCAGGGCGAAAGCCCCTTGAAGAGATCTTCGCTCAAGCGCGTTCGAAAGAGTATCTCGCCCATCCAGATGAACAGCGGCAGGGCGGTCAGAGTCCAGGACGACGAGGCGGCCCAGATCGTCGTCGCCATGGCATCACCCGCCGGCCGCGTCGTGAACAGCAGCATGCCGGTCAGCGCCACGCCCAGCAGCGACAGACCGACCCAGACGCCGCTGCCCAGCAGGAAGAAGAGAACGGTCAGGAAGACCAGGGTGAGGACGAGTTGTTCCATGATCGTTGCCCCCTATTCGCTGGTCTGCTCGGCGACCAGCGGCGCGCCGGCGGCAACGGAGATCAGACGGTCGACGAGGGCAACGGCCAGCAGGACCGCCCCCGCCGCCATGCTGAGCTGCGGGATCCAGAGGTGAATGGCGTCGGAGCCTTCGCTGATGTCGCCGAGCATGTGCGAGACCCGCACCATCTTCACGCTGTACCAGGCGAGATAGCCGGCCAGGAAACTGCCGGCGGCAAGACACCAGAGCTCCGCCAGCCGGCGCCGCGTGCCGGAGAACTTCGTCAGCACCAGATTCACCCGGATGTGCCCGCCCCTGCCGAAGGTGTAGGCCAGGGCAAAGAAAGACGAGGCGGCCATGGCATAGCCGGCGTATTCCGACAGGCCGGGCACGAAGATCCCCAGGAGCCGCGAGACAATGCTGAGCAGCACCAGCACGGCAATGGCGATGAGAAACAGGCCGGCGAGGATGCCGCCGGCGAGGTAAAGACGGTCAAGCGCCTTGCGCAGCCCGCCCCACATGCCCCCCTGCATGAGATGGTCTCCCAAACTTTCCGCTTAACCGGGCAACAGCCTCAGCCCGCCGGCGTTTCGCGTAGGTGATGGAAAAAGGGCGGCGGTTTCCACCGCCGCCCCTTGCTTCTCCGGCGTTACATTGCCTTGTAGGCGTCGATCACGGCTTGGCCGTCGGCACCGGTTTTTTCCAACCATTCCTTGGTCATGGTGGCGCCGATCGCCTCGAAGTCCGCCTTCAGGGTATCGCTCGGCGGGCCCACTTCCATGCCGTTGGCCGCGAGCTGTTCCTTGTACCAATCGGCCAGTTCGCGGGCCTTGTCCCAGCCCGCCTGCTCAGCCTTGGCGGACTCGTCCAGCACGATCTTCTGCAGGCCTTCGTCGAGCCCGTCCCAGGCCGCCTGATTGACGATCACCATGTTCTTGGGCAGCCAGGCCTGGACGTCGTACCAGTACTTCACATGCTCCCAGATCTTGCGGTCATAGCCGGTCGACCCGGAGGAGATCATGGACTGGGCGACACCGGTGGCAAAGGCCTGGGTCAACTCCGCGGCCTCGATCTTGGTCGGCACCGCGCCCATCAGTTCGGCAAGGCGCGAGGTTGCAGCGTTGTATGCGCGGAACTTCACACCCTTCATATCGGCGGTGCTGCCGACGGCGGTCTTGTTGTAGAGCCCCTGGGGCGGCCAGGGCACGGCATAAAGCAGCTTCAGGCCGGCCTCGTCCAAGGTCTTTTCCAGCTTGGGTTTCGAGGCCTGGTAGAGGTTCCAGGAATCATCGAAGCTGGTGGCCAGGAACGGCAGGGCATCGATCTCAAAGAGCGGGTCCTCGTTGCCCAAAGCCGAAATCAGCCTCTCACCGATCGGTGCCTGCCCGGTGCGGATCGCCCGGTAGATCTCTCCACCCTTGAACAGCGAGCCGCCGGGATGGGCGACGATCTCCAGTTCGCCGCCGGAGGCCTTGGTGACCGCCTCGGCGAACTTGGCCGCGTTTTCGGAGTGATAGTTGCTGGCGGAATAGGCCAGCGGCATGTCCCACTTTTCCGCCGCCAGGGCGGTCGAAGCCGCCAGCGCGAAAGCGGCAGCCGAAACGATGGCCCCAACGGATTTCCCGCCGGGATTTCTGACGAAACTTTTCATTCTTGTTCTCCCTGTCTGGCCTTTTCCCGGAGGTTCAGGCCTCCGCGATCTCTTCCCGATTTTCCCGGGGCCGGTCCCCGACTTTAGCCATCCGCGTGGCCGTCAGGCAACCAGCGCCCTTATAATTACATTTTATCGATAAAATATAAACGTTTTATTTTTGAACCGCCCAATCCCCCGGTGGCGGCGGGTTTTCACCGCGCCGCTGGTAAGCGGCAGCCAGGTGTTTTTCGCCGATCAGGCCGGGCAGGTCATAGACCGGCAGGCCGAGCGCCGCCGAGAGCGCCGCCCGGTAAGGCGGCAGGTTGGTGCATTCCAGCACCACGGCGCCCAGATCCGGATGATCCCGGGCCAAGGCCCGCCCGGCGGCCAGGACATCGGCCTCCGCCAGGGCGCTGTCCAGATCGGGAAGATCTTGGGCGATGACACGGTGGAGTTCCCGTCCGTCCTCCAGACCGGCGACCGGCGTATCCGGCGGCGCCCCGGCAGCCGCCAGGTGCGCCGGGGAGAGCCTGCGCGAATCAAAGGTGATGACGCCGACCCGCCTGCCCGCCGGCAGACCCGCGGCAACCGTCGGGATCTGCAGCAGGCTGGAGGTGACCAGCGGCACCGGCAGCCGCGCCTGCAGATCTTCCTGGGCCGTGACCAGAAATCCGCAGGAGGTGGTGAGCAGCGTCGCGCCCTCGGCCACCAGCGCCATCCCGGCCTCGGCAAAGGCATCCACAAGGCTGTCGGGCAGTGTCTGGTCGGTCACCACCGCCGCCACCGAGGCGGGCTCTACCACTTTATAGAGGCAGCGGCAGGGCCAGGTCGCCGGATTGCCGACATCGCCCGGCGGCCGCGGAAAGCCGGTTTTCAGCATCAGGGCGCCCAATACGGGCGGGTTCAATAAAGCCATGGCGCATTCTAGCCCGCCCGCCGGTCCGCCGCAGCTATCGGCAAATTGCGAGAAAAGTATGCTTTCCCAAGCTTCAGACTTAACCGGAGAGAGTGTCACCCCCACCCCGGCCCTCCCCCATCGAGGGGGAGGGGGAGTTTTGGAAACGGCTAAGAAATCCCCTCCCCCCTTTGATGGGGGGAGGTCGGGAGGGGGGTGCCTCTCGGTGTGAGCAGAGGAAGCGCCTGAGCCGGTTAGCCACAAGAGGTACTCCCGCATAGGTCAAGGTCATCCCGATCCTCCTCTGCCTTGAAAGTGTCGCCGCGGGCATGCTGCCGGCCATGGACACGGTCGCCGCCACTGCCCAAAGAGCCTCTGGCCACACAGAAAGCATTCCGATGCAAGCCGCTGAAGTCTCGGTGCGTGCGCCGGCCGTTACCGACTGGACCGCCGTCAGCCTGCTCACCGCCGCCATGGGTATCTGCGGGCTGGGGTTGGGCTTCAGCTATCCGCTGTTCTCCCTGGTGATGGAACGCCAGGGCGCCGACGATTTCACCATCGGCCTCAGCGGCGCCATGACCGGCTTCGGCCTGCTCGCCTCCAACCTCGTTCTGCCGGCGCTGCTGATCCGCTGCGGCCCCTTGCGGCTGCTGGCCGGCGGCATCGCCGGGGCCAGCCTCTGCCTCGCCGCCGCGCCCTACAGCGATGTGGAAAGCGTCTGGTATCTGCTGCGCTTTGCGCTGGGCTGCTTCATGAACATCGCCTTCATCGTCACCGAGGTCTGGCTGAACAACGCCTCGCTGGAGGCCCAGCGCGGCCGCATCGTCGGCGCCTTCACCGCCGTCATGGCGGCGGGTTTTGCCCTTGGCCCCCTGCTCATCCTGCTGCTCGGCGACGAGGGGGCCCTGCCCTTTCTGGCCTGCGCCGGACTCGTTTTGCTGGCCGCCCTGACGATCCTGCCGCTGCAGGGCAGGCCCGGCCGCCGGGAGTCGATGAACGCTTTCGACGGCCTCGACTTGGGGGCCGTCGTCGGTTTCTTCCGCCTCGCGCCGCTGCTGGCCATGCTGGTGCTGGTCTACTCACTTTTCGACGGCACCGCCCTGGTCATCCTGCCGATCTATTTCATCGAAGGCGGTTTCACCGGCGAGGAGGCGAGCGCCGCCCTGGCCTGCCTGCTGATCGGCATGGTGATTCTGCAGCCCTTCATCGGCTGGCTGCTCGACCGCTTCACGCGCCGCCGGGTCATGGCCCTCTGCACGCTGGCTTCCGCGCTCTGCTGTTTTGCCATCCCGTCGAGCCTGGACACCGTCTGGCTGCTCGGCGCCCTGCTGCTGCTACTCGGCGGCTTGGCCGTCGGGCTCTACACCGGCGCCATCACCCTGCTCGGCGAAGGCTACAGCGGGGCGCCCCTGGTCGCCGGCACCACCTGCCTCGCCGTGGTCTACGGCCTCGGCAGCGCCCTCGGCCCCCTGGCCGGCGGCGCCGCGCTCCACAGCCTGGGGCCGGATTCCGTGCCCTACCTGTTGGCCGCGCTTTTCCTCGCCGCCACGCTGTTCTGCCTGCGCTGGGGCAAGAGCAGCTAAAACACGCAGCCTCTTCGCGAAGAGCCTGCTTCCCAAAATCACGCCAGCACCTTTTCCAGAAACACGATCTGGCTGTCCCAGGAGGTTTGGCGGTGGGTTTCGCGGAAGCCGAGAGCTTCGCAGAGTGACAGACTCTCGATCATGATCTCCGGGCTGTTCAGTCTCAACAATGCGCGGCCCTGGCGTTTGGCCTCCGCTTCCGCGAGCTGCATCAGCGCCCGGCCTAGACCGCGGCGTTGGCGGTCCGGCCGCACGGCAATGGCCTGGATCATAAGATGCCGCTCTCCCTCGATCAGCTCCAGGGCAGCGATCAGCGCATCGGCACAGTAATTGTCGTTGGCGGGTTCTTCTTCCAGTTCCGGCAGCGCTTCCGTCACCACCCAGAACTGATGGGCGCGCACGGCAAGCGCGTAGTCGGCCAGCATCGGCCGCGGCTTGCGGCCAAGGGCGGGAACATGACGGGCGAAGGCGGCGTACATCAGATCCTGCACGGCCTTGGCATCGTCCGGCACGGCGCGGCGCAGGGTGAACTCGGGTTTTCCGGCGAACATGACATCTCCCGCTGGCGGGGATGCGGCGACTGTTCCCATTTACGCGGTTCGAAGCAGGCGGGTTTCAGGCTGCTGGCGACAGCGGTGTAAAGGTGGCTGACAATAGGGTTCGGCGCGGCTGTCACCCCCACCCCAACCCTCCCCCCTCGATGGGGGGAGGTCGGGAGGGGGGTGCACCGCCGGCACGATGACCGCCCCTATGGCCCCTGCAACAACCGAGGGCGGCGAATTGACGCCCTTGCGAATTCCAGTGCGAATTCGGATATCCACGGCGCGGCAATCCGTGGCATCGTCCGGTCATGGAAGCCGCTTTCGAAGAACCCCGGACCGACTGGCCCTGCGTCGCCGCCCTGATCGCCTGCATCGGCGTCTTCGGCCTCGCCCTCGGCCTGACCTATCCACTGCTGTCGCTGATGATGGCGGAGGCGGGCATGAGCGATTTCGCCATCGGCCTGAACGGCGCCATGACCGGCGTCGGCCTGGTGCTCTCGACCTTTTTCCTGCCGCGCCTGATCCGCCTGCTCGGCGGCTTTCGCCTCGTCGTCCTCAGCCTGCTGATTGCCGCCGCCGGGATGCTGTTGTTTCCGGTGACCGACCCGGAAGTGCACTGGTTCCCGCTGCGCATCATCGTCGGGGCCAGCCTGAACGCGATCTTCGTGGTTTCGGAGGCCTGGCTGAACACGGTGACGGCGGAGCGCATCCGCGGCCGCGTCATCGGGGTCTACGCCACGGTGATGGCGGCGGGCTTTGCCGCCGGCCCGCTGCTGCTGGTGGTCCTCGGCGGCACCGGCAGCCTGCCCTTCATGGTCGGTGCGGCCATCGTCGGCGGCTCGGTTCTGGCCATGCTGCCGCTGCGCCGCCGCTCCGCCGAAGGCCTCACCGAAATGCGCCTCGCCGCCCTCGGCCTCTTCATGAAGGTGGCGGCGCTCTTGACCGGCGTGGTCTTCGTCTTCGCCTTCTTCGATGCCGCCGCCATGACCCTGCTGCCGATCTATATGCTGCGCTCCGGCTTCTCGCCGGAGATCGCCGCCGCCGCCCTCTCGGCCCTGATGATCGGCATGGTCGCCGCACAGTTTCCGGTGGGCTGGCTGCTCGACCGCTTCTCCCGCCCCGCGGTCATCGCCGGCTGCGGCCTCGTCGCGGCAGTGTCCTGCGCCCTGCTGCCCGTCGTCCTGCACCAGGGCTGGCTGTTCTGGCCCCTGCTGGTGATCCTCGGCGGCGTCAGCTTTGCGCTCTATACCGGTGCACTCACGGTGCTGGGCGAGCGTTTCTCCGGCCACCTCCTGCTCGCCGGTTCGGCCAGCTTCGCCTTCATCTACGGCATCGGCGGCGGCCTCGGCCCGCTGCTCGGCGGCACGGTGCTGGACGGTTTCGGCCCCGACGCCATGATGGCCCTCTTCGGCCTGGTCTTCCTGCTGCTCGCCCTGCTGGTACTGCGCCTGCCTCTGGCCTTCAGCCGGCCATCCTCGGCGCCATAAGCGCAGCCGGGTTCAGCCGCGCCAACTCACAGCTTCTCATCAGGCCCGCGATAGACGGAAACGACAATCAAAGGTAGAATGCACCAAAGACCAAAGTAGCAAAAACCGATTGGCAGGTTCACCCATGAAGCAGGCTCTTGGACTGGCGCTCGTAGCCTTCGCTGTGGGCCTCTCTAACCCCGGCACGGGCCGCGCCCAGGACGCAGAGGCGTTGCGAAACGACTGCCTGGCTCACGTAGAAGACTCATACGACGAGGCACAGTTATCCGAAGTTCATACACTTTGTGAGAAAGCACTTTCAGCCAAACCCGATGACATCGAGATAAAGGTGTTGGTTGGGCTTTTGACCATCGAACTCGGCAATGTCGCGACTGGCGTCCGCTTGATTACGGAGGCTGCCGAAACCGGCAATCCAGCAGGGCAAACTATTCTTGGCAGCTTCTACTTTGAGGGCCAAGGTGTCGAGCAGAGCTATGCCGAAGCTATCCGTTTGTTCCGTCTTGCAGCAGAGCAAGGCGAGCCCCACGCCCAGGGAAGCCTAGCTTTCATATATATGAGAGGCATTGGTGTCGAGCGCGATTTTGCTCGCGCCCGGGAGCTCGCTCAGAAGTCGGCTTTTTCCAACAACAGCAAGGGTCAGAATGTGTTGGGCGTCCTCTACATGTATGGGTTTGGCGTAGAGGAGAACCCTGTGCTGGCACGCAGTTACTTCGAGCGCGCGGCAACCGGCGGGGACAAAGAAGCCTACAACAACCTAGCCGTTATCTATCTCGAGGGGCGCGGAGTCGATCAAGATATCCCAACCACACTAAAGTGGTTGGAGCGCGCAATTGAGGCCGGCAGTAGCGAGGCTCACAACACACTCGGCGTAATGTATCTCGAAGGTATCGGCGTAGAAAAGAATCTCGAGCAAGCACGCTTCCATCTCAATGAAGCAGCGGAAAGCGGCAGCTTCGAAGCTCAAAACACCCTGGGTGTCATTTACCTCGAAGGCCTTGGAGTCGACAGAGACCCCGAGCGCGCCCTGTCGTACATCCGCGCCGCTGCTGAAGGTGGCAGTGCCAGAGGCCAAAACTCACTCGGCACAATGTATCTGTTGGGTCAGGTTGTAGAACGAGATGTTCAGAAAGCGGAATACTGGGTCAGAAAGAGTGTCGAAGGTGGCGAACCAGAAGGGCACAACACACTTGGTGTGATGTATCTTCAGGGATGGGGTGTTCAAAGCGATGTTTACACGGCCGTGACCCTAATACGAAAAGGTGCAGAAGGCGGTAGCGCCCGCGCCCAAGACAATATGGGCAGTCTCTATGAGAACGGCATCGGCCTACCTCATGATCCAGCGCAGGCACTGAAATGGTATCGCCTTGCCGCAGAGCAGGGCCACCCAGAAGCAGCCGCCAGCGTCCGCCGCCTCGAACAAGCCCCCTAAAGACTCGTCGCTGACCTCGCCGCCTGGTCATACAAGCCCGACAAGGCGCGCAGCAGGTCGGCGGCCTGGCCGATTTCGGCGTTGAGGTCTTCGCCTTTTTCGCCGGCGAAGGCGCTGAAGGAATTCACCAGACAGGCTTCCCGCACCTCGCGGTACTTCACGCAGACCTCGGCGCCCTCCGCCGTCGTCGCGTAGAAGATTTCCTTGCCGCGTTTGTCGCCGGCGACGAGACCGAGCCGGGCGAGTTTCTTCAGCGCGTAGTTCACCGTGTGGCTGTCTTCGATGTTGAGGACGAAGCAGATGTCGGCCAGGCGCTTGTCGCGGGCGCGGTGGTTCACGGTGTGCAGCACCATAACGTCGAGAGAACCCAGCTCCGGCAGGCCCGCCGCCGCCATGCACCTGACGATCCAGCGCTCGAAAGCGTTGGAGGCGATGTAGAGGCCGTACTCGAAGGAACTCAGTTCCGCCGCCCGCTCCGACACCAGATGAGCCGAGGAGACGATGTTGCGGCGCTTCGCTGTTTTTGTTTTTCCCTCACTCATTCCGCTGCCTCCGCCCGCTCGGCAGCAAGACCGTAGCCGCCGCCGCCCGGCGTTTCGATCACGAAGACATCGCCGGCCTTCATCTCTGTCTCGTCGCTGCCCTTCAGAAGATCCTCCGAACCGTCGGCGCGGCGCACGGTGTTGCGGCCGCGCTGACCCGGCCCGCCGCCGTCGAGGCCGTAGGGGTCGGTGGCGCGGTGCAGCGACAGGATGGTGGCGGTCATGGGTTCCAGGAAGCGCATGCGCCGGATGACGCCGTCGCCGCCGCGATGCTTGCCCGCGCCGCCGGAGCCGTGGCGGATGCGGAAGGCCTCCAGCCTGACAGGGAAGCGCCACTCCAGCACCTCCGGGTCGGTCATCCGGGTGTTGGTCATGTGGGAGTGCACGGCGGAGGTGCCGTCGTGGTCCGGCCCGGCGCCGGTGCCGCCGCAGATGGTCTCGTAGTTCTGATACTGATCGTTGCCGTAAACGAAGTTGTTCATGGTGCCCTGGGCCGAGGCCAGCACGCCGAGCGCGCCGTAAAGCGCATCGGTGATGCACTGGGAGACCTCGGTATTGCCGGAGATGACCGCCGCCGGGTATTCGGGGCTGATCATGGAGCGTTCGGGGATCTTCAGCTTCAGCGGTTTCAGGCAGCCCTCGTTCAGCGGAATCTCGTCCTCCACCAGGGTGCGGAAGACATAGAGCACCGCCGCCTTGCAGACGGCGGTCGGGGCGTTGTAGTTGCCGCGGTCCTGGGGCGAAGTGCCGGTGAAGTCGATCAGGGCTTCGCGCGCCTGCTTGTCCACCGTGATCTTCACCTGGATCTGGCTGCCGTTGTCCAGCGGATAGGTGAATTCCCCATCCTTCAGCACGTCGAGCACCCGGCGCACGGATTCCTCGGCATTGTCCTGCACATGGCGCATATAGGCCTGCACTACGTCGAAGCCGAAGTGGGCGAGCATCTTGCGCACCTCCTGCACGCCGGTTTCGTTGGCGGCGATCTGAGCACCGAGGTCGGCCATGTTCTGCTGCGGATTGCGGCAGGGATAGCGCCCGGACTTCAGCAGCGCCAGGGTCTCGGCATCGCGCAGCACGCCCTCCTCCACCAAGAGGAAGTTGTCGATGAGGACACCCTCCTCCTCGATGACGGTGGAATCCGGCGGCGCCGAGCCCGGGGTGCGCCCGCCGATATCGGCATGGTGGCCGCGGGAGCCGACGTAGAACAGGATCTCTTTCCCCGCATCGTCGAAGACCGGGGTGATAACCGTCACGTCGGGCAGGTGGGTGCCGCCGTTGTAGGGGGCGTTCAGCGCATAGACGTTGCCTGGTTTCATGCTACCGGCATTCTCGCGGATCACCGTCTTGATGGACTCGCCCATGGAGCCCAGGTGCACCGGCATATGCGGCGCGTTGGCCACCAGATTGCCGACGGGGTCGAAGATGGCGCAGGAGAAATCCAGCCGCTCCTTGATGTTCACCGAATAGGCGGTGTTGGAAAGGGTCGCGCCCATCTGCTCGGCGATGGACATAAAGAGGTTGTTGAAGACCTCCAGCATCACCGGGTCGGCCTCAGTGCCGACGGCTTCGGTCTTGGGGCGGGCTACGATGCGGACCAAGACCAGATGACCGCGCGCGGTCATCTCCGCCTGCCAGCCCGGCTCCACCACCGTGGTGCCGGTCGCCTCGATGATCACCGCCGGGCCGTCGACCTTCTGGCCGGGCAGCAGGGCGTCACGGTCGTAGAGCGGCGTCTCGTGGCTTTCGCCGTGGGAATACATGGCGACCCGGTCCAGGGGCTCGGCGGGCTTCGCGTCAGCAACCGCTTCGCGCTCGGGATCGGCGACCGCTTCGGTCGAGCCGACGGCTTCGACGGAGACCGCCTCCACCACCAGATTGCGGTCCGGCGCGATGAAGCCGAAGCGCTGCTTGTGCGCCACCTCGAAGGCCGCCTTCATGGCGTCGAGATCGGCGAAGTCGATCTGCAGCGGGCTGTCGGTGCCCTCGTAGCGCAGTTGCACCTTGTGAACCAGGGCGATGCGCGCCGGGTCGACGCCCTGGGTCAGAACCTCTTCCCGGGCATCCGCCGCCAGCGCGCCGAAAGCCGTTTCGATATCGTCGGTCACACCCGCGGCAAAGGCAGCCTCGATCTGGCGTTCGCGGATCGCCCGCACGTCGGCCAGGCCCATGCCGTAGGCCGAAAGCACCCCGGCGAAGGGATGCAGGAAAACCCGTGTCATGCCCAAAGCATCGGCGACCAGGCAGGCGTGCTGTCCGCCGGCCCCGCCGAAGCAGTTGAGGGTGTACTCGGTGACATCGTAGCCGCGCTGTACCGAGATCTTCTTGATGGCGTTGGCCATGTTCTCCACGGCGATGCGCAGGAAACCCTCGGCGACGGATTCCGGCGCGGTCTGCGGCTTACCGGTGGCCCGGGCGATCTCCTCGGCCAGCGCAGAGAACTTCTCGCGCACCACTTCGGCATCCAGGGCCTCGTCCGCCCCGGGCCCGAAGACCTTCGGAAACTGTGCCGGCTGGATCTTGCCCAGCATGACGTTGCAGTCGGTGACCGCCAGAGGGCCGCCGCGGCGGTAGCAGGCCGGGCCCGGATCGGCGCCGGCGGAATCCGGGCCGACGCGGTAACGCGCGCCGTCGAAGTGCAGGATGGAGCCGCCACCCGCCGCCACGGTGTGGATGTGCATCATCGGCGCGCGCATGCGCACCCCCGCCACCTGGGTTTCGAAGGTGCGCTCGAACTCCCCGTCGTAGTGGGACACATCGGTGGAGGTGCCGCCCATGTCGAAGCCGATGAGCTTTTCGAAGCCGCCCATTGCCGCCGTGCGCACCATGCCGACCACGCCGCCGGCGGGGCCGGAGAGGATGGCGTCCTTGCCCTGGAACAGCCGCGCGTCGGTGAGGCCGCCGTTGGACTGCATAAACATCAGGCGCGGGCCCTTATTGGCATCGGCATCCAGTTGTCCCGCCACCTGATCGACATAGCGCCTGAGGATCGGCGAGAGATAGGCGTCGACCACCGTGGTGTCGCCGCGGCTGACCAGTTTCATCAGCGGGCTGACGCCGTGGCTGGTGGAAATCTGGGTGAAACCGATCTCTTCGGCGATCGCGGCGACACGGTTCTCGTGATCGGGGTAGCGGTAGCCGTGCATGAAGGCGATGGCGACCCCGCGGATACCGTCGTTATAGGCTGCCAGCAAAGCCGCCCGCGCGGTCTCCTCCTCCAGCGCCGTCACGATCTCGCCCTGGGCGGAGACCCGCTCGGTCACCTCGATCACCTGCTCGTAGAGCATCTCCGGCAGCACGATGTGGCGGTCGAAGAGACGGGGCCGGTTCTGATAGCCGATGCGCAGCAGATCGCCGAAGCCCTCGGTCGTCACGAAGAGGGTGCGGTCGCCCTTGCGCTCCAGCAGGGCGTTGGTGGCCACCGTGGTGCCCATCTTCACCGCCTCCACCGCGCCGGACGGCAGGGCGGCGTCCTTGGCAAGGCCCAGCAGTTCGCGGATGCCCTGGACGGCGGCGTCCTTGTATTGCTCCGGGTTTTCCGACAACAGCTTATGGGACACCAGCTCGCCGCCGGGTTTGCGCGCCACCACATCGGTGAAGGTACCCCCCCGGTCGATCCAGAATTGCCAAGCCGCCTGCCTGCTGTCGCCGTCCATTGCCCTGCCCCTTCGATCCCAATCTTTGATTTGAAAACGCCCCTTTGGCGCACTCATACAAAGACATTTTATCGATAAACTGTCAACGTTTTCTCAGGATGGCGGGTCAATCACTTCCCTGTCGTGCAGCCGCCTGCGCTTCAGGTGCGCGCTCAGCCAACCGACCGAGAGGCCGAGGTTCACGGTGAACAGCACGAGACAGGCGAAGCCGAACTGGGTGCCGTTCATCACTGTTTGCCCCTGGAGAATAAGCCAGGTGATTGCGGCGATGTCGGTGAGGATCAGGGTGGCGCTGCAGTAGGTGCCGCAGACAAGGCCGAACTGCGCCTTCAGAATACAGAAGGCCAGCCAGAGAATCGGGACCATCGCCAGGAGCACGAGCAACGAAGTCGGCAAAGGCTTCCCTCCGGTTTTCTGCGCTTAATCCTAATTCTAATCCTCTAGGGGAATTGTAAGGCCCAGCTTCACGGAGTCCATCACCACCTGGGTGTGGAACTTGCCGATAACGTTGTTGCCGTAGAAGAGCCGCCGGGTGAGCTGTTCATAGTGTGCAAGGTCTTCGGCGACGACGATCAGGACGAAATCGGCCTCGCCGGTGACGTAGTAGCACTGCTGCACCTCCGGGACTTTCAGCATATCCCGCTTGAAGCCGTCGACGATATCGGCGCGGCCACGGACAAGATCCACCTGCACGATGAAGGTTGTGCGCCGCCCGACCTTGGCCGGGTCGAGAATCGAAACGTCGGCGGCGATGTAACCGGCCTCCCGCAATCGCTTCATGCGGCGCTGGCAGGCGGTGGCGGAAAGACCGACGGCGGCGGCCAAGGCTTCCGAGGTCTGGCGGTTGTCGCACTGAAGCTGATCCAGCAGCGCGACGTCGAATTGATCTAATTCATCCATCTATGCAGAATATCATCGATTTTCCTTTTCAAACGCATAATTTCGTCAGAAACCGTCGAAATTCGCCGCCTGGCCGCACAGCGAATCCCTAGGTTTATCGCTTGAAATCAAGCAGACAAGGGATGCTGCCGCCATGACCGATCTTTCCGAAAACCAAGCCTCTGCCCTGCCGGCGGCGGTAGTCTACGGCCTGACTGCATCCCTGATCTGGGGGGCCTGGCCGGTGGTCTCCGCCCTCGGTATCCGCCAGAGCCTGGCCGTCGCCGACATCGCCGCCCTGCGCTTTCTGGTCGCCGGGCTGATCCTGCTGCCTCTGGTGATTCGCAACGGCACCGGCAATCTGGGAACTGGCGGCCTCGGCTGGGGGCGGGCGCTGTTCCTCAGTTTCGGCGCCGGCGCGCCCTATGTGCTGGTGACCGCCGGCGGCCTCAGCTATGCGCCGGCCGGTCAGGGCGGCATCATCGGACCGAGTTTCATGCTGGTCTTCGCGACCCTGGGGGGCTGGCTGCTGCTGGGCGACCGTCCGCCGCGCCAACGCCTGATCGGCATCGCCCTGATGCTGACCGGCGTGCTGCTGATCGGCGGGCAGGCCCTTGGGGACTATCAGGCCGAACAGTGGAAGGGCCACCTGATGTTCGCCTGCGGCGGCCTGCTCTGGGCCAGCTACACCGTCGCTCTGCGCGCCTGGGGCGCCGAGCCGCTGCAGGCAACGGCGCTGGTCTCGGTATTGTCGTTGCTGATCTACGGGCCGATCTATCTGCTCACCGCAGAGCCGCAGCTCTTTACCGCGCCCTTGGGCGAAGTTGCCGGGCAAGCTGTGTTTCAAGGCCTCGTCGCGGCGATCCTGGCGCTGGTCTGTTACAGCCGGGCGGTGGCGCTGCTGGGGGCCGGGCGCGGCGCGGTCTTCGTCACCCTGGTGCCCGCTATTGCGGTGCTGCTCGCCTACCCCGTTCTGGGCGAGGTCCCCAGCCCGACCGATCTGGCCGGCGCCGCCCTGGTCACCGCCGGCATGACGACGGCGCTCGGCCTGCTACCGCGATCCCGGCCTTAACTGGGATCGGTCTCGCGCATGGCCGGGCGGGCGTCGAAGGCGGCGAACCAGTCCGCCAGATCACCGCGCCCGTCCCGCCAGCCGAGATCGCCGTGGCGCAGGTCGAGGTAACCGAGGGCGCAGGCGCAGGCGACATGCCCCATCGTAAGATCGCCGGGCAGTCCCTGAATATGGCTGGTCATGTGATCGAGGCCGCGCAGGATCGCCGCGCGCCAGCGGGCGACCGCTGCCGGAGAACGCTCGCCCTCCGAGCGGCGGCTTTCCATGGTCACGTTGAAGGCTGCGTCGGTCATGCCCTGGCCCAGGGCGGCGGCGGTCAGCACCTTGAAGCGTGCGGTACCCTCGGCGGGGATCATGCGATCCGCAGTGCCCAGGCAATCCAGGTATTCGGCGATAACCGGGCTGTCGAAGAGCGCGGTGCCGTCGTCGAGCACAAGCGCCGGAACCTTGCCCAGCGGGTTCTTCGCCTGCAGGTCCGGCGGGTCCTCCATCGGATTGCAGGGGATCTCCTCGAACTGCCCCATCAAGCCGCGCTCCCGCGCGATCACCCGGCATTTGCGGGCATAGGGGGATGTCGGGGAGTAGAACAATTGCATGGCGGCCTCCGCTGCGTGATGAACGGCGGCGAGTTTAGAGCCTGTCAGCAAGCTCCGCCATGGGGTCGCCGAGAAACCGGCGAGATCAGACCTTGTAAGCCAGGCGCACGGCGCCCCAATGCTTGCCCCTCACAATGATGGGGGCCGAGACATCCTTCATCAGGGTGAAGTTGCCGCCGCCCATGTCGCGGCGGTAACTCTGCAGCAGGAAGGGTTCGGTATTGCGCCCGGCCGCCAGCCCGACGCGGTCGTCAAACAGGCGCCGGTTGCGGCAGTTGGCGGCGTTCCACACCGGGTCGTCGCCCTGAGGCTGTGAGAATTTCAGATTGTGGGTCGGCAGGTAGCCGTTGACATCGACACAGGCGCAGAACACCACGGCCTCGTTGAAGTCCAGCAGCGGTTCCTGGATCGGCGGCAGCACATCGTCGGTAAGCTTTGTACAGCCGGCCATCAGCTGCTCCGGGTCGCTGCCGGCGATCGGCTGGTAATCGCGGTCGAAGAGTTCGGCCTCGCTGATCCGGCCCTCATGCAACGCGGCTTCGAAGACGCCGGAAACCTCGGCCGCAACCGCCTTCACTTTGGCGACGAAGGGCCCGTCGATGGTGTTCAAAGCACTCTGGGCGGTCAGGGTGATGACCCGCTCGCTGGCGGCGATCAGGCGGTTTATCCGGTCCCGGGCCTCGCCCAGTGTCGTGCTGGCCCCTTCGACCTCGCCGTTCATCGCTTCCAGGGTGGAAACGAAACCGCCGCACTGCCGGTCGATGCTCTCGGCGCTCTCGGCGATCGCCGCCGTGTCCGACTCGATCCCGGTGACGGCGGCGCCGACCTTGCCCATCACATCGCCGATGGTCTGGGTGCCGCTGCGCGCCGATTCCGCCCGTCCGGTCGTCTCGCCGCCCTGATCGACGAGTTGCTCGGCCTGTTCGGTAAGCCGCTTCAAAGTCTCGTCGATCTGCGCCGTGGCGGTCGAGGTTTGGGCGGCCAGGGCCTTTACCTCACCGGCCACCACGGCGAAGCCCTTGCCCGCATCGCCGGCACGGGCGGCCTCAATGGTGGCATTGAGCGCCAGCAGATTGGTCTGCTTGGCAATCGCTTCGATACCGGAGGCAACCTGAGCAACTTCGTCCAGGGCCTGCTGCAGGCCGCCGAGCTGTCCTTCGATGACCGCGACCGCCTCCACCAGGGCATGGATATCGTCCACGGCGCTGCGCACGGTCTCTTCCGAACCCCGTACACTCTCTGCCGTCCGGGCCGCTTTCTCCCGCGCCTGGGAGGCCGCCTCGGCGATGCGCCTGTTGCTCTCGTTGACCTGGCCGGCGTTTTCGACCAGGCCGCGAAAGCGCTCGGCCTGCTGGGCGACTTGGCCGGAAACTGCGTCGATGTTGCCGGCAACATCGACAATCTCGACCCCCAGACCGGCGGCATCCCGCGCGAGTCCGTCGATTATCTGCGCTTCGCCGGTGGCATCGCCCGACATTTTCGGCCCTTGATCGCTGTCTTTTTCGGGCTGTTATGCCCCATGAAAGGCCGATTATTCGGGGGACAGGGTTAAAAATTCTTTAGACCTTAAGAAACCGCTGGTCGAGAGCGTCATGAGATCGCCACAAAGGCCAGGGAAGATGATGAAAGAAC
>JANQMC010000031.1 GCA_028280305.1 Pelagibius sp.
CTTCGGCCTCTGGCTCGGCTTCCACAACTGCGATCAGGACACCTACTTCGCCATGATCGAGGGCTATGCCGAACGCTATGGCCTCGCCCTGCCCCAGGACCAGCTTCGCGCCGAAGCCAAGGAGTGGGCGGTAACCCGCGGCGGCCGCTCCGGCCGCGTCGCCTGGCAGTTCATCCAGGATCTGGCCGGGCGCCTTGGCCAGCAGTTGGAGGATTAGGATCCCGAGAGTCAGGCTTGATATCTATTCTATGATTTTAATGGATTGACGATGCCACTCCTGCCCACATCGTCACCCTCGGGCTTGTCCCGAGGGTCCATGGAAAGACCGAGGCCCGAGCCTCCATGGATTGCCGGAACAAATCCGGCAATGACGGTTTGGGTGGGCGGAGGGAGGCGACTCTTTGACGGCTAATGTTTTCTCTGAAGGAAAGCTCTACGGCTGCGGGGCTTCAGCGCGATCATGCAGGCCGTAATCCCGCACCACTGAGGCGATGCGCAGGCGATAGTCCGCGAAGATTTCATGCCGTCCCCGGCCCTGGGCCGCCTGGTGCTCGGCGTGATTGCGCCAGCGGATCAGGGCCTCCTCATCGCGCCAGAACGAGAGGGAGAGGATCTTGCCGTCGTCCGTCAGGCTGGCGAAGCGCTCGACGGAGATGAAGCCGTCGATCCGCTCCAGTTCGCTGCGCAGTGCCGCGGCAATCTCCAGATAGTCTTCCCGCCGGCCTTCCTTGGGCCGCACCTCAAAGATAACGACGTGCACGGCATTTCTCCTGACAACGACCATCCTTTCGAGCACCATCGCAGTTGAGTCGGCGCGTTGCCAGATCCCACTTTAAGGTCCGCGTCGAACTGTGGCGACCCGGCATGAGACTCGCGGACGCCCCCTTCGCGCACTTTTCAGTGGCTGCTACAGTGTTGCAACCAGTGTCAATCCCTGACCCGACCGGGATCATCTGAATGACCGTCAAGCGCCCCCCTCCCATCATGGTTCTCGGATGCGGTCGGAGCGGCACCTCAATCCTGGGGGAGCTGTTCGAGCACCTGCCGGACTACCGCTATCGCAGCGAACCGCCCTTCGCGGAGGTTATGGGTGCCGATTTCTCGTCCCCGCTGGCCTTCAAGGTTCCCCATGAAAGCGAGGGTTTCAGACCGGACCGCGGCCTCTCTTTTCCCCTTACGGTCTTGCGGGAAAGAGCGCCGGAGATGCGATTTCTCTGGATTGTCCGGCATCCGCTCGACGCCATCAGTTCCCTTCGTATCGGCATCTCGCAAAACTGGACGCATCATCCGCGTCCGCCGGACTGGCAGGCCTGGCTGGATCGCCCCTTGATCGAGCGCTGCGCCCACCACTGGGCCTTCATCAACGCTCTTGGCTTTTCCCAGGTGGAGCCGTTCGCCACGGTGCTGCGCTTCGAGGACATGATTGCCGATCCGCGCGCCTTTGCCGAGGGCCTATGCGACAAGCTGGATCTTGGACGGGACGCGCAGGCGCTCGCTACCTGGGCGATGCGGGTGCAGAACACCAACAACGCCAATTTCGATGAGGCGAAGACCTCGCAGCCCCTCTCCCGGCCCGATCATACGGTCAGGGTGGGGCGCTGGCGCGAGAACCTCTCAGATGAAGACCTGGCGCTTGCCGTTCCGATCGTGGGTCCCACATCAGAACGCTTCGGCTACGACCTTCCGACAGGTTGAGCCTGGTGGACGGACGATTCCTGGACTGTGTCAGTTGGCTTTGGCCGCCGTGTTCGGGCGCGGCCCCATCATGGTTTCCGGGTTGA
Source organism: Pelagibius sp. (assembly GCA_028280305.1). Taxonomy (GTDB): domain Bacteria; phylum Pseudomonadota; class Alphaproteobacteria; order Kiloniellales; family Kiloniellaceae; genus Pelagibius. Next base: position 1,782 of record JANQMC010000031.1, read on the forward strand.
CCGCCCGGGTCCCGCGGCGCACTTCGAAGTGCAGTTGCGGCCGGTCCACCGAGCCGCTGGAGCCGACACGGGCGATGGTCTGGCCGCGTTTGACCACATCGCCGCGCGCCACCAGCAGCTTTTCGTTGTGGGCATAGGCGGTGATCCAGCCG
>JANQMC010000091.1 GCA_028280305.1 Pelagibius sp.
CCGCGCCCCTGCCCGTCCCGGTGCTGCTCGGGATTGGGGCTTTGGGGCGCGGCCCGAAGATCGGGGCCTGATCGGCCTCTGGCGCCGGCGTCAGGTGTGACGGCGACCGGCGCGGTCGCCGACGCAGTCACGAGATACGAGGCTGATCTCGTCACGCGCCACGCCGATGTCGGCAAGCTGGTGGTCGGAGAGGCCGCGCAGAACGTGCGCCGTCCTGCGGGCGCGCTGGCTCTGCTCGAGCCGGTCGACCATCGCCCTGATCACGCGCGCCGCCGCGGCATAGGCCGCGAACAGCACCTGCATGGTGCCTTTGGCGCGTGCATAGGCATGCTCGACCCGTGCATCCGAGACGGCGGAGACAGGTCCGTACTTCTCGGTCATGTACGACATTTCTTCCTCCTTGGTGCGGCGCCGAAGCGGCGCCGGATCCCGTTGCCGGGCGATCGCGCCCGGGCGTCAAGATAAGGAGATAGGCAGCCAAGGTTTCTGGGCGACAACAGGAAATCGGCTTTATTGTTTCTGTTGTTTCAGATCGCCGCCCGCCGCGATGCAGAGCGGTCAACCCCGCCGGTACAGGGCCGAAAACGGCGCTGGACTAACCCATTAAAGGCGGCCACGCCCACCCATGAGCCGTTTTGGTCCCGACCGGCTTTGGGATAAACTTGGTCCCCGCCTTGCGCCCGACGGGCGGCAGCAACATATCCTGGCAACGGAACCCGGACGGTAACCCCTGACATGCGCTATCTTTCGCTGGACCGCCCGCCTTTCGCGGCCGCATCGGACCACCCCAGCGCACTGCCCAGCCCGCCACGCACCCGCGCCCTGGTCGCGGGGCTGATGGTCCTGGTGCTGGGTCTTGCGGCAGCGCCCGCGCAGGCGCTCTTCATGACGCCCCTGCCGGAATACGAGCAGATGTCGGAGGAGCAGCAGATCGAAATCGTCACGACGACCGTGTTCGAGATGATCTACTACTTCAACAACGTCAAATACGACAGCCAGAAGGCCAATTGTGTCGGCGAGTACTTCTCCGGCTCCGTCGATGACCGTGACGGCGGGTACTACCATTTCTCGCAGCGGCTCGATGATCTGCGTGAACGCTACGCCAACGGCGAAGTGGAGAAACAAGAGGACCTGTTTGTCGAGCGGATCATCTTGAAGCTGATCAAGGAAAAGTGCGGCGTCTGATGCCGCCTGGGCCCATCCGGAATCAAAAGATCAGCCCGATTAACTCCAAAGCGCAGCCGTTCGGCTTTGTTGCCAGCGACCCCTGAGCCAGTCCCGGCTAGAAAGGACGGCGCTGACCGAGGCGGTTGGCGTGAGTACCAATCCTCTACTTGCCCGGGCCCGCACCCGTGGGTCCGGGCCCTTTTTGGGCGGCTGCCGCCCCGTTTTCCGCCACATGCGGGCCCATCATGCTAGGCTGACCGCCGGTTCGATGGGGAGCCCCAGACCATGACCTTTACCGTGCTTGGCACCTGCCGGTCGACCGGCGAGATCGGTATCGGCTCGGCGACCGTTTCGATCGCGGTCGGCGCCAGGCTGGGCCAGTGGATCCGGGCACAGGACAACGAGTGGATGGTCGCCTCCCAAGCCATTGCCCGACCGGGCCTGGGCTTTGAAACCGGCGACCTGCTTACCGCCGGCACCGCGCTCGACGACCTGGAACCGGCGCTCGCCAAGCTCGACCCGCATCTTGCCTATCGTCAACTCGGCGTGCTGGCCAAGGATGGTGGCAGTTTTGTCTACACCGGCGACAAGGCGTCCGACTGGAAAGGCCACCAAACCGGCGACGACTTTCTCGTCTTCGGCAACATGCTTGCCGGACCCCAGGTGGTTGCCGGCATGGCCGAGGGTTTTACCGCCGCATTCGGTAAGCCGCTG